>JAZOBT010000001.1:0-10185 GCA_045596125.1 Acutalibacteraceae bacterium
CCAACAGCGGCAGCCCTTGAAGCCTTGGCCAAAGCCTTGGCGTGTGCAGCACCTTTACATGCCATAATTTTTACCTCTTTTCATAAAATGTTTTTGTTTCGAGTTCAAACTCTTTTGTAACGTTACAACCGCATTATAAAAACAAACCCTGACAGTTTTTGTCAGGGTTAGAAAAAGTATTTTAAAAATTTTCAGGTTTATAAATACGATAAAAAAGAGCAAGGATTCCCTTGCTCTTTTCCATTATGCTTTCTCTTTGGATTTTCCCAACACGCCGCACGTCAGCGCCGCCGTTACCGCAAACGCGATGCCGCCCGCCGTGCCGGTGATGCCGCCCGTGAAAATTCCGAGCCACCCCTGCTTAGCGATGCCTTCTTCTACACCTTTGGCGAGCGCATATCCAAACCCCGTCAGCGGTATGCTCGCACCACCGCCCGCAAACTCAATAAGCGGGTCGTACAACCCCAACGCCGTCAGCGCCACGCCCGCCGTCACATACATCACCAAGATCCGCGCGGGCGTCAACTTTGTCAAGTCGATCAACACCTGTCCGATCACACAGATCAAACCGCCCACCGCAAACGCTTTCACGATCATCCACCAGTCCACACGCCACACCCCTTTGTGCAGTAGTGTCTCCCGCGCATTCAGACTTATGCATCGTCGCGTTGCTTTTTCGCAGTTTCGGTCGGCAGCCCCGCGCCGATTTTCGGGAATTCGTTATCCGAATCCAAGGTGGGCTGAATTTCGTACGTGCCGTACTTATGCACTAACTCCTGCGCCGTTTCAGGCTGTCCGTAAATGATCTGCTCTTCCATCTCGGTCTGCTTTTGACCGCGTTTGTTTTCCGACATACCATCACCTCCCGTAATAGTATGCCCAAAAGAAAAACGGAGACGGTATTTACCGCCTCCGCTTGGTAGAAACTCTTATTTCTCCGCGTCGTTGACACGCAACAACTCGCGAATGTCTTTGAGCACATCCATTTCGGTCTCTGCAGGCACTTCGGGTTCCGCTGCCGCTTCTTCCTCGGCTTTTTTATGCAACAGATCGCGCGTCTTGGTCTGCAACGCCAGCACCATTTTGAGCGCCACAAAGATGCACAGCGCAATGATCAGAAAATCAATGATCGTCTGGATGAAATGTCCGTACATCAGCGCCGACTCGGCGACAACTTCCGTGCCGTCCTCAACAACCGCGGGCGTGATGACCCATTTCCAATCCTCCACGCTGACGCCGCCCGTCGCCAAGCTTACCAGCGGCATTACAATATCCGCTACCAACGCATTCACGATTTCTTTGAACGCGCCGCCGACGATCACGGCAACCGCCATATCAATGACGTTTCCCTTGGCAATGAACTCTTTAAACTCCTGAAAAAACTTTTTCATATGTATCGCTCCTTACCATTTTACGCGCCAACAATCACTCGAACTGTCGGTGTGATCCGCGCTTTCATCCGCTTGCTTTTTACATCTCATCTGAGAACCATCCACGCGTTTTTGCAATTCCTCGCGATAACGCGCTTCATCAAACGGCAATTCCACTGTGTGTCCCAGCCAATCCGACAAATAAATCGCATTGGCAAGTTCCGTCTCACGCAGTCCCTCGCGCCCGTCCGCGATCAACGGTTCGCCGCGCAAGATCGCCGCCGCAAACGCATTTACCACCTCGGAATGTAAGTAGGGCGGATCGTCAAACTCAAGCACTGTCTGGGTAGACGGCAACGACCCTGCGGGAGGCCCGCTATACGTAAATTCATCGATCGATGTTTCAAACTCGGTGATCGTCAGCGTCTCTTTTTCGGCCACCAACTTGGCTTTATCCAGCAGGATTTCCAAACGGTTGGACCCGCCGGCATCACCCGTGCTCGTAACAAAGACGCCCGTCGCACCATTCTCGTACTCCGCAATGATGGTTGCGTCGTCTTCCACCTCAATGTCGTGCCATTTGCCATACAAGAGCTTGGACGTTACCCTCACGGGCATACCGCACAACCACTGCCACAAATCCAGCTGGTGCGGGCACTGATTCATCAGCACGCCGCCGCCTTCACCGACCCAGGAAGCACGCCAGTTACCCGAATCATAATACGCTTGTGACCGATACCACAAGGTGATCAGCCAGTTCACGCGACGGATCTGTCCGTACTTTCCGCTGCTCACCAATTCCTTTAACTTACGAAACAACGGATGCGCACGCCAGTTCCACATAATCCCGAACACACGTCCGCTCTCGTCCGCCGCGCGGATCATATCGCGTACCTGCTCGGTATACACACCGGCGGGCTTTTCGGTAAGTACGTGCAACCCGCGCTTAAACGCACCGATCGCAATCGTGGGGTGGGAATAGTGCGGCACCGCAATGATCACCGCATCCACTAATCCGCTGTCCATCAACGCATCGGCATTGTCGAAGCGCGCCACCGTCTCCGGTAACTGTTCTTTCGCCCACGTCAGTCGAGCGGGATTGATATCCGCCACCGCCGTGAGTTCCACTTCTGGGCTGCGCCCCTTGATGATATACTTACAGTGCGCACCGCCCATATTACCGATACCGATAACACCCAGTCTTACCTTATCCATTTTTTACACCCCTCAGAGCAGAGCTTTAAGCGCCGCCACTCCAAAATCAAACGCCGCATTGGGGGTTGCGAATTGCAATCCGCCCACTTGGCTCTTCTCGCCTTCGCGTTCCAACCCGCTCAGTCCGGAGAACTCAAACAGGTGCGGTTCCAGTGTCATCTCCGCGCCGCCTTGCAACTGATATTCCTGCAACAGATACGGGATGTTGCCCGCACCCTTGCCGGCAGGAACGATGGTACCATCCAAAACGGCGTCTTTGATATGCAGGTACTTCACATACGGCTTGAGCACCTTCCACGCTTCGCGGGTATCCTCATTACATTGCACGAAGTTTGCCGGATCAAACACCGCACGAACCAGCGGCACTGCTTCTAAAATTTCCAAGCAGCGCGCCGCTACATCGCCGTAAATACCTTTTTCGTTTTCGTGGCACAGCAACACGCCGCTGCCCACCGCCAATGTCGCCAACGTACCGATGCGATCGATCACTTCGTTTTTATACACCGACGGATCCTTGCCCTCGGGCATATAGAACGAGAACATCCGCAGATTTTCCGCGCCCAAGATGTTAGCAATCTCCAATGTGCGCTTGAATTTTTCTTTGTGCTGCTCAAAATCGTCGTTTTCGATGTCGATCTTACCGATCGGCGAACCGATCGACCACGTGACCAAACCCGCGTCGTCCATCCGCTGACGGACCTCACGCGCCTTTTCCGTGGAGATGTCCGAAATATTTTCTCCGTCAACACCGCGGATTTCCAAACCCGCCAGTCCGTTGCGCTTCATCGCGAGCAACTGACCCTCAAACGACGGATCTGCCTCGTCAGCAAACGCAAACACGCGCCATTGTTGCATTATAATCACACTCCCGAATATGCCGAGAATCCACCGTCTACCGGTACCGTAATACCTGTCACAAAACCGGATTTGGTTTCATCCAGCAACCATTCCACCGTACCAAGCAGTTCTTCTGCTTCGCCGAAACGACCCATCGGCGTCGAGCGCAGAATCTTTTCGGTGCGCGCCGTGGGTTTGCCTTGATTGTCAAACAACAGCGCGCGGTTTTGGTTGGATACAAAGAAACCGGGCGCAATCGCGTTCACGCGAATGCCCTGTTTCGCAAAGTGCACCGCCAACCACGACGTAAAATTCGTCACCGCCGCCTTCGCCGCCGAATAGGCGGGAATCTTGGTCAGCGGACGATATGCGTTCATCGATGACACGTTCAAAACGCAGCAGCCCTCGCGGCCGAGCATATCGGTCATAAACACCTGACTCGGCAACAAAACACCCTTGAGGTTCAGGTCAAACACGAAGTTAAAGCCCTTCTCATCAATGTTGAAGAACGTCAAGAAATCCTCGGCAGTCTCATCGCCCGCCTCGTACTCTTCGTGTGCCGTGGTGCACTTCGAATTGTTACCACCGGCTCCGTTGATTAAAATATCACATTTCCCGAGGTCGGTCAATACCTTTTGATGAACCTCTTCAATGCAGTTTTTGTCCAGTACATTGCACGCATACGCCTTGGCAACACCGCCGTCCGCGTTAATGCGATCCGCCACCGCCTGCGCCGCCTGCTCGTTGAGATCCAACAAAGCAATGCGATGACCCTTCTTCGCCAAGAACTCGGCAAAACCAGAGCACAGCACACCGCCCGCACCGGTAACAACAATTACTTTACTCATTTCGCATTCTCCTTTTCCAGCGCTTCAAATAAGCCCACCAAGTAGGTAGCACCCAGCGCACGGTCAAACAAACCGTAACCGTAACGACCCGTCTCGCCCCAAATCATACGTCCGTGGTCGGGGCGCACATAACCGTTCCAACCCTTCGAGGCCAACGCTTTGGCAACACCGTACATATCAATCGAACCGCACGCGGTCGGATGTCCGACTTCCTCGAACTGACGCTCGCCCGTGCGCTTGATGTTGCGCAGGTGCACAAAGTGAATGCGATCGGCAAAACTGTCCGCCATATCCACCAGATCGTTTTCGGGATTCGCCCCCAAAGAACCGGTGCACAATGTCAAACCGTTGTTGGTCTCGGGCACCAAGTCAAAGAACCGCTTCAAATTCTCTTTGGTGGTGATGATACGCGGCAGTCCGAACATACCCCAAGGCGGATCGTCCGGATGGATCGCCATATTCACGCCCGCCTCCTTGGCGACCGGAATCACCGCTTTCAGGAATGTCTCCAAGTTCTTCCACAGTTGCTCCTCACCGAGCTCTGCATACGCATTCAGGAGTCCGTGCAACTGCTCTTTCGTGTAGCTGGAATCCCAGCCCGGCAACGAGAGATCGCCCTTGAGCGGATCCATCGCGAGCACCGTATTCTCATCATACGCCAACGCGTTCGCGCCATCCGCCTGCGCGTGCTCCAACTCGCTGCGCAACCAGTCAAACACCGGCATAAAGTTGTAGCAAATGCACTTGACACCGGCTTCGCCCAAGCGACGCACGTTTTCACAATAGTTCTCGATCAAACGGGGGGCATTCTCGTTGCCCAGCTTGATATCCTCGTGAACGGGAACACTCTCCACCACTTCAAACGCCAAACCGTTGTCATTGGCCTTTTTCTTCATAGCGGCGATGCTTTCGCGGCTCCACACCTCACCCACGGGCGTGTCATAGATCGCGGAAACGATACCCGTCATCTGCGGGATTTGTCGAATATGGGACAGCGTAACCGGATCGTCATCACCGTACCAGCGGAATGTCAGTTTCATTACAGTATCCTCCTATCAAATTGGTAATATTTTCGTAACACACGCGGCGCGCGACCGTCTCCGCCATCGCGGGGTCGAACTCGCCGTTTTCGCACCAGTCAGCCAGCCGATTACACAAGATGCGGCGGAAATAATCGTGCCGCGCATACGAAAGGAAGCTGCGGCTGTCGGTCAGCATTCCCAAGAAAGAACCCAAATGTCCCAGATCGGCGATCACGTCGATCTGCTGTTCAATACCGCGCTTGTGATCACAGAACCACCACGCCGTACCGCAACGCACACCACGGAAACTTCCCGCGATCGTCATCAACTGATCCGCCATACCGGGATGCAACGTGTACAAAATGGTCTGCGGTACGCCGCCCGCCGCTTGCTCAATGGCATCCAGCATACGGATCACATCCGCACCCTTCAGCGGATCGCCGATACAGTCGCCGCCGCAATCGGGACCAAGCGTCTCAAAGAGCCGCGTACTGGCATTGCGATACACCGCCAAGTGCCATTGCATCACCAAACCGCGGCGATAATACTCTTTGCCGAGAAACACATACAGATTCCCCAAGAATCCGCTGTATGCCGCATCGCTGATCGGCTCACCCGCCAACGCTTTGCGATAGGTCTCATCGGCTTCGTCATCCGCCGCAATGTACGACGGAAAATCCGGAATACCGATATCCGTAAAGCGGCAATGGTTCTCACAGAAATGGTCGAGCCGTTGCACAAGCGCTTGCTTCAGTGTTGCGAGCGATGTGACGGCAACCCCGCTCACCGCCGACAGTTTCTCCGCATACGCAGGATAGCCTGCACGGCGAATCAGCAACACGTTGTCGGTACGGAACGACGGCGCCACCACCGTCTCAAACGACGCGTCCTCGCGGATGCGGCGATGATGCTCCAGCGAATCTACAATGTCATCGGTGGTCGCAAGATATGCCACACCTGCCTTGCGAATCATACGACGGGGCGAAAGCCCTTCGCGGCGGATCACCTCATTGGCACGCTCCCAGATCTCATCGGCATTGTCTTCCGTCAAAAAGTCGTCAATACCGAAATACAACGACAACTCCATATGCGCCCAATGGTACAGCGGGCTACCCGCTGCCAGCGACAACGCTCCCGCAAACTTGCGGAATTTTTCTTGGTACGACGCATCACCCGTAATGTAACGCTCTTCCACACCGGCATTGCGCATCAACCGCCATTTGTAGTGGTCGGCACCCAACCACAACTCGCCAATGGAGGAAAACGGCAGATCTTCCTCAATCTCCTTCGGAGACAAATGGCAGTGATAATCGACGATCGGCAACCCGGCCACTTTGTCGTACAACGCCTGCGCCGCAGGGGTGCGCAATAAATACTCGGCTTTCATCCCAATCACTCCTTTTGCCTTCATTGTATTGATTTTATTTGCCTATTTCCATTGCAATTTTCACCATTCATATTGCAATTGCGCTCATTTCAAGGAAAAGGGTCCCCTTTCAGTGTGCGAACCGCCTTTGCCTTATCCTGTTCCGGCGCATTTCCGAACTTCGCCTTGTAAGCACGGTAAAAGGAAGAGTACTCGTTAAACCCGCACCGATCGTAAACATCAGTGGGTCTCCCGCCCGCGCGAATGAGCATTTTCGCCCGCAAAAGCCGCTTTGTCGTAATATACTGCCATACCGACGTACCCGTGGCATATTTGAACAAACGGTTAAGTTGCGCACGACTGAGGAAACATTCCTCACAAATACGCGCCACCGTGATATCCTCGCACAAATGCGCATTAATGTATTCGAGCACATCCGTGATCTTGGCGGAGAACGGCGTCTCGTTCCCCGTTCTTTCGCGAAACGGTACCAACGTCTCCGCCAAAAACGATTGTATTTTGGCGGCAATAAACACTTCTGCATCGTCGCCGAGACGTTCGATCAATGCATTCATATCCCCGTGGAACGGCCAACCTTCACCGCCGAAATCCGTCGCCTCATAGCGGTTGCCGCGCCCCAACTCTCGCTCGCGGAACGGTCGGAGCAATGCCGTGCGCAACTCCTCGCTAAACATATCCTCCGAAAAATGAATGACCACCCGCTCATATGGTTCGCTGTCATCCAACAACACCAAGCGATGCACCTCAAACGACCGCAGCAACAACGTATCGTGCGGCATCAAGGTGTATTCGGTACCTTCCACCAAATACTTCGCATTACCCGACAAAAAATGAAACAACTCAAACCTTTCGTGGGCGTGCATATAAAAATCTTCCGGCACGGGTTGTGTATCCAGCGAATACATAAAATGAAATTGCGGTGTTTTAAAATTCCATTCCCGATCTTCCATGCGCATCCCCTCCTTGGTTTATATTTTATGATTTATTTTTTCTTAATTTTCGAAAAAAATCCTTCAGCACCTCGGCACACTCTTGTTCCAGCACACCGCTCTCGGTTATCGGCTGATGATTGTACGGCAACGCGAACAGATCCGTAATCGACCCGCACGACCCCGCCTTAGGATCGGGCGCACCGTACACAACGCGATCAATGCGCGCATTGATGATCGCCCCCGCACACATCGGACAAGGCTCCAACGTCACATACAATGTGCAATCGAATAACCGCCACCCGCCGAGCGTCTCACACGCTGCGCGAATGGCTTCCAGCTCCGCGTGCGCCAACGCCTGCCGATCGATCTCCCGCCGATTACGCCCTGCGGCAATAATCTCTCCGTTTTTGACAATGACCGCACCCACCGGCACCTCGCCGTCTTCCGCCGCCTCCTTGGCAAGCTCCAAAGCAGCACGCATAAACTTCTCGTCTCCTGCACGGTTTATCATAGCATATTCACCATCACTGTCAAAATCCAAACGACTAAACTGATAATCAACGCCGGTGCCGCCATCACGCCGCTCACGTGCTTGGACCCCGCCGCCGCACCGCCGATCGGTTGCAACAGATCTCCGCGCGATTGCGATTTTTTTACATACAAGGCCAACATCACCAAACCACCGGTCACACAATACACCAAAAACGCCGCACCGGTCAAGGTGGCTTCATCCCAACCGATCGCGCCGCACCAATCCAACAGTACACCGGTCAAATTGTTTGCAAAATGTAATACCACGGCAGGCCAAATACAGTCGGTCTGTACCACCAGCCAACCCAATACCAATCCCAAAAGGAATGCAAACGGAATTTGTACCGCGTTGCCGTGTACCAAACCGAACAGTACCGCCGACAATACGATCGCCATCCGATCGCTGTGCGCACGAAGCGCCTCCAGCATATACCCGCGAAACGCCATTTCTTCTGCCAATGCAGGAAACACCGCCACGCTGATCACATTGAGCAACAAACTCATTCCCGTAGGCTCTATCGTGCTGGGAAAATCGGGATACGGCACTCCGAACTGTGCTAAAAACGACATTACCAAACCGGCAGCATAATTCGCCAGCACTGCAAACGCCATCCCGCCGCCGACTGCGACTACATAGGTTCCTCGCTCCACGCGCCGCGTGGGGAACGGATTATATCCCCGCCGCGCAATCAGCGCCACGATCAACGTCGGCACTACCAAATACAACACATATTGCAACATGGAAAGCACAAGATACCCGTTGTTGCCCAACCGCGCCACATCCAGTATGCCGGCTCTGATCGCCAACGCACGCAACACACTCACCGAGAATTGCCCCACCAAAAACGAGAGCATCAAAAATCCGACAAAATTCCCGTCACGGCGTCTGCGGCGCTTTTCTTCCCATTCGGGAGAAAACGGCACCTGCCACGTTGTCATATTCATATATATCCCTACTTTCTTACGCCTTCATTATACACAACTCTGAGACAATACGCAATACCGTGTTTTTGTGCTTGACAACCGATTTTCGGTGTGCTACAATACACTCAATTGAACAAGGGGTGCTGTTTCGGCTGAGAGAAAGCGTTGCTTTCAACCCTGTAACCTGATCCGGATAATGCCGGCGGAGGGATGTTTCAAACGCGTGTGCGCACTGCAGGGCGTATACTCTTTTGTTGTTTCGGGCATCCTCCCACCGGAGGGTGCCTTTTTTGTTCAATGTTTTTAAAGGAAAGGATGTTGATCGTATGTCTAAAAATCGCACCGCCTACCGCCTTACCGAAAGCGCGGTTATGCTGGCGTTTGCTTCTGTTCTCAGCGTTTTGAAAATTATCGATATGCCCTACGGCGGCAGTGTCACCGCTTTCAGTATGCTCCCGCTTCTCATCATCGCCTATCGCTACGGCACACGCTGGGGCTTGCTCACAGCATTCACCTACGGACTGATCCAAATGCTGCTCGGTATGGATAACTTAGCCTACGCCACAGGCTTTGTCCCCGTCGTTATGATCATTTTATTCGACTACCTTGTCGCCTTTGTGGTGCTTGGTCTCGGCGGCATCTTCCGCCGAAACGGCTTATCACAAGGTATGTCACTGTCCCTCGCCGCCGTGTTCACGGGATTGCTTCGCTATCTGTGCCACGTGTGGACAGGTTGCACCGTGTGGGCAGAGCTCTCGGTCCCCACCACCGAAACCCTCGTCTTCTCGCTGTCGTATAACGGCGCTTATATGCTCCCCGAGATCATCATTCTGGTGTTGGGCGCTGTCTACGTCTCTCGCCTTCTCTCGTTTGAGGGCGCAACTATCTCCCGCACCGCCACACAAAAAGCGGCATCTCGTGCCGCACTGGTTGCGTCGATTCTCGGCAAGACCGCACTGCTCGTCGCCGGTGTGTGGATCGTTACCCTGATCGCACCGGCCCTACAAGCCACGGACGGCACCCTCTTCTTGAGTGGCCTCGCCGCGGTCAACTGGGCAAAAGTCGGCATCATCGCCGCTGTCGGCATTGTCGCCTTTGCTGCAACCGAACTGTTCCTCC
>JAZOBT010000002.1:0-30348 GCA_045596125.1 Acutalibacteraceae bacterium
CGCGCTGACCAAGATCACGCCGTATTTCCTTCAGTCCATCAAGCGCATCGTGGAGATGGAAGCGACGCTGTGCGCCAATCCCGGCGCCCTGGGCGTGCTGCGGCAGGCGAAGCAGATGGGCTTCGGCGACCGGTTTATCGCCCACCTGTGGCAGATGACGGAGGACGAGGTCTACGCTCTGCGCCGCGAAAAGGGGCTCGTACCGGTGTACCGGATGGTGGATACCTGCCATACCAATGCGTATATTCCGTACTTCTATTCCTCGTACACGGGCGAAAACGCATCCAAGCTTACCGATCGTAAGAAGATCGTGGTGCTGGGCGCGGGCCCCATCCGTATCGGCCAGGGCGTGGAATTTGACTACTCCACCGTGCACGCGGTGACCACCATTAAAAAAGGGGGGTATGAGGCGAACATCATCAACAACAACCCCGAGACTGTCTCGACGGATTATACCACGGCGGACAAGCTGTATTTCGAGCCGCTGACGCCCGAAGATGTGATGAACATTGTGGATTTTGAGAAACCCGAGGGCGTTATCGCGTCGCTCGGCGGACAGACCGCTATCAATTTGGCGGAGCCGCTGATGAAGCGCGGTGTCAAGATCATCGGTACGGATTGCGAAGCCATCGACCGCGCGGAAAACCGTGATCGGTTTGAGAAGATCTTGGAGGAACTCAACATTCCGCAGCCCAAGGGCAAGGCGGTCACCCGCATCGAGGACGGTATTGCCGCGGCGGCGGAGATCGGATATCCCGTGTTGGTGCGCCCGAGCTTTGTGTTGGGCGGTCGTGCAATGCAGATCGTTGCCAACGAAGAGCAGTTGCGCCACTATCTGCGCACGGCGGTTGCCATCGATGAGGACAAGCCTGTGTTGGTGGATAAGTATATCCAAGGTAAGGAAGTCGAGATCGACGCCATCTGCGACGGTCGCGATGTGTTCGTACCGGGTATTATGGAACTGGTTGAGCGTACGGGTATCCACAGCGGTGACTCCATCAGCGTGTATCCGACGTTCAGCATTTCGGATCGCGTGAAGGGTATTTTGCTGCAGTATGCGAAGAAACTGGGCCTCGGCATCGGCATTATCGGTTTGTACAACATCCAGTTCATCGTGGACGAAAACGAGGATGTGTATATCATTGAGGTCAATCCGCGTTCGTCGCGCACGGTGCCGTTCCTGTCCAAGGCGACGGGCTTCAGTTTGGCGGATATTGCGACCGAAGTGATCTTGGGCAAGAGTCTGAAAGAACTCGGTATTTTCGATATCTATCCCACCGAGAAGAACCGTTGGTACGTGAAAGTGCCGGTGTTCTCGTTTAACAAAATTCGCGGTTTGGACGCGTACCTCTCGCCCGAAATGAAATCGACGGGTGAAGCCATCGGCTATGACGATAAGCTCAACCGCGCGCTGTACAAGGCGTTGCAGGCGTCGGGTATGCATTTGCAGAACTACGGCACGGTGTTTGCCACCATTGCCGACAAGGATAAGGAAGAGGCGTTGCCGCTGATCCGTCGGTTCTATAACTTGGGCTTTAATATTCAGGCAACCGAGGGTACGGCGAAATTCCTCAAGCAAAATGGCATTCGCACCCACGTGCTTAAGAAGATCGGCGATGGCAGTGACGAGATTCCCGAGGCGTTGCGTCAAGGGCACATCGCGTATGTCATCAACACCCGCGATATCGGGTCGGCAGGGCCGGCGAGCGACGGGTATCAGATTCGTCGATACGCGACGGATAACAACGTGACCATCTTCACGGCGCTGGATACCGTGAAAGTGCTCTTGGATGTGTTGGAGGAGACGACATTGACCATCTCCACCATTGATGCGTAAAGGAAAGAGAAGTATGAAGCAGGGATTGTTTGAGATCGTGGAGAACACTCCGCTGACCGAAACGGTATGGCGCATGCGACTCCGCGGAGACACGTCGGCGATCACGGCGGCGGGTCAGTTTGTGAATATTCGATTGGAGGGGCTCTTTTTGCGCCGTCCCATCTCGGTGTGCGACTGTGAGGCGGATATCCTCACGCTGGTGTACAAGGTGGTGGGCAAGGGTACCCGCCAAATGAGCGAAATGACGCACGGCACGTTGGATGTGCTGACGGGGCTCGGCAACGGGTATGATCTGAGCACCGCGGGCGAGCGACCGTTGTTGCTCGGCGGCGGCGTGGGTGTACCGCCGCTGTATATGCTCGCAAAACGGTTGATCGCCGAGGGGCGGCAGGTGTCGGTGGTGTTGGGTTTTAACACCAAAGACGAGGTGTTTTACGAGGACGAGTTCCGCGCGCTGGGTGCCGCGGTGACGGTTGCGACGGCGGATGGTTCCTACGGTGTGCGCGGGTTTGTGACCGATGCGTTGCCGACCGACTACACCTATTTTTACACGTGCGGGCCTGAGCCGATGCTCAAAGCGGTGTATCGTGCGACGAATACGAGCGGGCAGTTCAGTTTTGAAGAGCGAATGGGTTGCGGTTTTGGTGCGTGCATGGGTTGTTCGTGCAAGACCATTACGGGTAACAAGCGCATCTGCAAAGAAGGGCCTGTGTTGCAAAAGGAGGATATCCTGTGGGAGACTTAAGTACGACCTTGTGCGGCATCCGCTTGGATAATCCCGTGATCCCTGCCAGCGGTACGTTCGGTTACGGGTATGAGTTCGCCGAGTTATACGATATCAATATACTGGGCACGTTCTCGTTTAAGGGGACGACGCTGGAGCCGCGTTTCGGTAACCCGACGCCCCGCATTGCGGAATGCACGGCGGGTATGATCAACGCCGTAGGGTTGCAAAACCCCGGTGTGGAGCGGGTTATCAGCGAGGAATTGCCGCGACTGGCGACGTGTTTTCACAAGCCGGTGATGGCGAATGTCAGCGGATTTTCGGTGGAGGAGTATACCGAGACTTGCCGTCGATTGGATGCGTGTGAGCAGGTGGGGTGGCTGGAAGTCAACGTCAGTTGCCCCAACGTGCACGGCGGCGGCATGAGTTTCGGCACATCACCCGAGGCAGCGGCGGAAGTGACTGCCGCGGTCAAGCGCGTGACTACCAAACCGGTTATTATTAAACTATCGCCCAATGTGACGGATATTGTGTCCATCGCCAAGGCATGCGAAGCGGCAGGGGCAGACGGTATCAGTCTTATTAACACGCTGCTCGGGATGCGCATTGATCTGCGCACCCGTCGGCCTGTGATCGCCAACAAAATGGGCGGTTTTTCGGGCAGTGCCATCTTCCCCGTGGCGGTGCGGATGGTATACCAAGTAGCACACGCGGTAAACATTCCCGTGGTGGGTATGGGCGGTGTGGCGACTGCCGAAGATGTCATTGAAATGATGCTGGCGGGCGCCAGCGCGGTGCAGGTGGGTGCCGCCAATTTGGTGGATCCGTATGCCTGCAAGCGAATCGTTGAGGAATTACCGACGGTGATGCAACGGTACGGCATTGATCGTCTGGAAGAAATTATAGGAGGCGTTGCGTGATGGGTAAGGATGTTATTATTGCCTGCGATTTTGCGAGCGCGGAGCAAGTGTTTGCGTTTCTGGACAAGTTCACGGGTAAAAAGCCGTTTGTGAAGATCGGTATGGAGCTGTTCTATGCCGAGGGTCCGCAGATCGTGCGGGAGATCAAGCGGCGCGGACACAAGATCTTTTTGGATCTGAAACTGCACGATATCCCGAACACCGTGAAAAAGTCGATGGCGGTGTTGTCGGGTTTGGATGTGGATATGACCAACCTGCACGCGGCGGGTACGGTGAGTATGATGGAAGCCGCTCTTGAAGGCTTGACGCGTCCCGACGGAACGCGTCCGCTGTTGATCGCGGTCACGCAACTGACTTCCACCGACCAAGAGAGAATGGAAAACGATTTGTGGATCCGCGAGCCGATCGACAAGGTGGTTATGCACTATGCCGCCAACGCCAAAAAGGCGGGATTGGACGGCGTGGTATGCTCGCCGCTGGAGGCGGGTAAGGTGCACACATCGTGCGGCGAGACGTTCTTGACGGTAACGCCGGGCGTGCGCTTTGCCGACGGCGATGTGGGCGATCAAAAGCGTGTGATGACGCCGGCGCAGGCGAAAGAGATCGGGTCGGATTACATCGTGGTGGGACGCCCCATCACGGCGGCAGACGATCCGGTGGCGGCGTACGAGCGGTGTGTTCGTGAATTTGTGGATTGAGGAGGATGTTGAAGATGCAAAAGCGTATTGCGAAAGATTTACTCAAGATCAAGGCGGTGTTTTTTCGTCCCGAAGAGCCGTTCACGTGGGCGAGCGGTATCAAGAGCCCTGTGTATTGTGACAACCGTTTGACGCTCAGCGATCCTGAGGTGCGTACCGATGTGGAGAGCGGTTTGGCGGAGGTCATCCGCACGCATTACCCCGAAGCCGAGGTGCTGATGGGTACGTCCACGGCGGGCATTGCGCATGCGGCGATCACGGCGCATATGATGGGTCTGCCGATGGGCTACGTGCGTTCGGGTGCGAAAGACCACGGTCGTCAGAACCAGATCGAGGGTCGCTTGGAAGCGGGTCAAAAAGTCGTGGTTGTGGAAGATCTCATTTCCACGGGCGGCAGCGTGCTGGAAGTCGTGCAAGTGTTGCGCGAGGCGGGCGCGGAAGTGCTGGGTATTGCGAGCATTTTCACCTACGGTATGCAAAAGGGTATTGACCGTTTGGCCGCCGCGGATGTGAAGAATGTGTCGCTGACCAATTTTGATGTGATCGCTGATGTTGCCGCCGAAGAGGGCTACATTCGTGCGGAAGATGTGAAGCGGTTGATCGCGTTCCGCAATAATCCGTCGGATGAAAGCTGGATCGCGGGGGCGGCGAAATGAGAAGTTTGATCGATATTTGCGATCTGTCCATGCAGGAGTTGGATGATCTCATCCACACCGCGTGTGATATCATTGAGCATCCCGAGGCATACCGCGAGCGGTGCCACGGCAAAAAGTTGGCTGCGTTGTTTTTTGAGCCGTCCACGCGTACCCGTCTGAGTTTTGAGGCGGCGATGCTGGAGCTCGGCGGCAGTGTGCTGGGTTTCTCCGAGGCGAACAGTTCTTCTGCCGCCAAGGGCGAAAGCGTGGCAGATACCGCGCGCACAGTCGGGTGCTATGCGGATATCATTGCGATGCGCCATCCGCGCGAAGGTGCGCCGTTGGTCGCGTCGCGCTATGCGGGTGTTCCCGTCATCAACGCGGGTGACGGCGGGCATTGCCATCCCACCCAGACGTTGGCGGATCTGCTCACCATTTACCGCAAAAAGGGCCATTTGGACCACTTGACGGTGGGCTTTTGCGGCGATTTGAAGTACGGTCGCACCGTGCACTCGCTTATCTCGGCGTTGTCGCGGTACGAGGGCATTAAACTGGTGCTGATCTCGCCGAAAGAATTGCGCTTGCCGGGTCACGTGAAGTGGGGCGTTATCGAGCATTGCGGTATGGAATACGAAGAGATCGAGATGCTGGAAGAGGCAATGCCGCAACTGGATATTTTGTATATGACACGTGTACAGCGCGAGCGATTTGACGACCCTGCTGAGTACGAGCGGCTGAAAGATCGGTATATCTTGACGGCGGATAAGCTCAAGTATGCGGGTGAGCAGATGTGCATTTTGCATCCGTTGCCGCGCGTGAACGAGATCAGCGTGGCGGTGGACAGCGATCCGCGTGCGTGCTATTTTGAGCAGGTGCTCAACGGAAAGTATATGCGTATGGCGCTCATCCTCAAGTTGCTGGAGGATGCAGCGGCGGGGATCCGCTCGGTGGAAGAAGCGTATATCGGTGCGGAAAGCGGGTTGCGTTGTTGCAATCCGCGGTGCATCACGGCGGTGGAACAAGAGCTGCAACCCGCGTTCCGTTTGGTGGATGCGGAGGCGGATATTCACCGTTGCGCATACTGCGAAGCACGGGCGGTCCGATAATTGGAAAAAACGGCCGAAAACGCCAAAATATGCGGGTTTTTCCTTGACACTTTTGGCGCTGTATGGTACAATATCGGTAGTTAATTGAATACCGATTCCTGCGACTGACGGTTTTGTGGAGCACCACAGCGGAGCAGGGAAGTTCGGGTGTATTGCCGACCGTCTGGGCGCATTTGCTTGCAATGAGTAAGTGCGCCCTTTTTTGTTTGTTTTGGCGATTTAACGGGGTAAAAGGAGGACTACGAATGAAAAAAGTAGGTATCGTGATGGGCAGTGACAGCGATCTGCCCATCGTTCGCAAAGCGATGGATATGCTGGCCGAGTTGGGTATCCCCTATGAGGCGCACGTGTATTCCGCGCACCGCACGCCGGTGGAGGCACGCGATTTTGCGCTGAATGCCCGCAAGAACGGGTTTGGTGCGATCATTGCCGCGGCGGGTATGGCGGCGCACTTGGCAGGTGCGATCGCGGCGAACACGACCTTGCCGGTGGTGGGTATCCCGTGTCAGTCCTCCGTGCTCGACGGTATGGATGCACTCTTATCGACGGTACAGATGCCGACGGGTATTCCGGTAGCGACGGTGGCAGTCAACGGCGGCGGCAACGCGGCGTTGTTGTGCGCGCAGATCCTCGCGGTGGAAGACGCGGAACTGGCGGCAAAGTTGGATGCCAAGCGCGCGGCGGATGCGCGTAAAGTGTTGGAAAAAGACGCGGCTCTGAACAGCGGCGTACAGGGATAAAGGGAGGAATTGGACGATGAAGAGTCACAGCGAAAGTTACGCGGCGGCGGGTGTGGATATCACTGCCGGTTACAAAGCGGTTGAACTGATGAAACAACACATTGCCAAAACGATGACGGCGGGCGTTTGCTCCGACGTGGGCGGTTTCGGCGGTTTGTTTGAACTGGATCTGACGGGAATTACCCGTCCCGTGCTGGTCAGTGGCACCGACGGCGTAGGTACCAAGCTGAAGATCGCGTTTTTGATGGACAAGCACGATACCGTGGGTATCGACTGTGTGGCGATGTGCGTGAACGACATCATTTGCAGCGGTGCCAAACCGTTGTTCTTCTTGGATTATATTGCGTGCGGCAAGAACGTTCCCGAGCGCATTGAAGCCATCGTCAAGGGCGTGTGCGACGGTTGTGTGCAGGCGGGCGCGGCGTTGATCGGCGGCGAGACCGCGGAGATGCCCGGTTTCTACCCTGTGGATGAGTATGATCTGGCGGGTTACTGCACCGGTGTGGTGGATCGTTCCCGCATTATTGATAACAAGACGATGCAAGCGGGCGACGTAGTCATTGCGTTGCCGTCGAGCGGTGTGCACTCCAACGGCTTCTCGCTGGTGCGTAAGGTGTTGGATGTGGAAAACGCCGATCTCAAGACTCCGCTGGAATCGCTCGGCGGTAAATCGGTGGGTGAGACGTTGCTCACTCCCACCCGCATTTATGTCAAGCCGGTGCTCGCGTTGCTCGAGCAAGTGAAGGTGCGCGGTATTTCGCACATCACGGGCGGCGGTTTCTATGAGAATATTCCGCGCAGTATCCCCGACGGTTTGGGCGCGAAGATCAACAAGGCGGCGGTTAAAGTGTTGCCGATCTTCGATCTGATCGCTAAGACGGGCGGTATCAGCGAGCGCGATATGTTCAACACCTTCAACATGGGCGTGGGTATGAGCATTATCGTACCTGCCGACGAGGCGGATAAGGCACTCGCGATCCTGCGTGAGAACGGCGAAGATGCCTATGTGATCGGCGAAGTCGTTCGTTCCGAAGATAAGGTGATCGTATGAGCGCGCGCATCGCGGTATTCGTATCGGGCGGCGGCACCAATCTGCAAGCGTTGATCGATGCCCAGCGGCGCGGCGATATTCACAGCGGCACCATTGCGCTGGTGATCGCCAATCGCGCGGATGCGTACGCGCTGGAACGCGCGAAGCAAGCGGGCATCGATACGGCGGTGGTACTGAAAAAGGAACTGGGTTCGGCGGAAGCGTTTGAAAATCGGTTGCACGAACTCATTGCTGAGTATCGAATCGATATCATTGTGCTGGCAGGGTTTATGTCGATCTTGAGTGAGTCGTTTACGGGCGCGTATCCGCGCCGTATCCTCAATGTGCATCCGTCACTGATCCCGTCGTTCTGCGGGAAAGGGTTTTACGGGCTGAAAGTGCACGAGGCGGCGCTCGCGTACGGTGTGAAAGTCACGGGTGCGACGGTGCATTTCGTTAACGAAGTGCCGGACGGCGGCGAGATCCTCCTGCAAAAAGCGGTGGAGATCCTGCCGGGTGACACGCCCGAAGTGCTGCAAAAGCGCGTGATGGAACAAGCGGAATGGAAAATCTTGCCCGCCGCCGTGGAACAGGTGTGCGGCGAGTGGATCGCAGAAAGGGAGTAACAGTATGGCGCTTTATGATTTGAAAACGTTGCTGTCGGAAAACAGCTATCCCGGCCGCGGCATTGTGATCGGTAAATCCGCCGATGGTAAAAATGCCATGATCGCGTATTTCATTATGGGTCGCAGTGTCAACAGCCGTAACCGCATTTTTGAGCGGTTTGAGGGCGGCATGCGCACCAAGGCGTTTGATGAGTCGAAATTGTCCGACCCGCATTTGATTATCTATAACCCCTATCTCGCTGCTAAGGGCGGTGGTATCGACATTATCACCAATGGCGACCAGACCAACACCATTTTTGATTACATAAACAAAAATGAGCATCCCTATGGTTTTGAAGAGGCTTGCGGGGTTCGCGAATTCGAGGACGATGCACCGAACTTTACACCCCGCATTTCGGGCATCCTGTACTACTGCTTCCCCAGAAATACCTTTGCTTATAAATTGTCCATTCTCAAAAGTGCAAACGGCAGAGGGAATGCGTGTAACAGATATTTCTTCGATTATGTTCCCGAAGATGGCATTGGCCACTTCATTCACACGTACAAGTGTGACGGAGATCCGATCCCGTCGTTCTACGGCGAGCCCGAAGAAGTCAGCTTGCCGAACACCGCCGAGGAATTGGCAGATCTGGTGTGGAACAACCTGAACGAGGACAATAAGGTGTCCTTGTTTGTGCGGTGCGTACCGCTGGACGGCAGCCAGCCGACCGAGATCATTATCAATAAAAACAAGTAACGAGGTGGCCGTGATGAAAGAATTGGAATTGAAATACGGATGTAATCCCAATCAAAAACCGTCGAAGATCTTTATGCACGACGGTTCGGAATTGCCGATCGAGATCTTGAACGGTCGTCCCGGTTACATCAACTTTTTGGATGCGTTTAACAGCTGGCAGTTGGTAAAAGAACTGAAAGAGGCGCTGGGCTTGCCGGCGGTTACGTCGTTTAAGCACGTCAGCCCCACGTCGGCGGCGGTGGGTCTGCCGCTGTCGGATACGTTGAAAAAAGCGTGCTTTGTGGACGATATCCCCGAGTTGGATGCGTCGCCGCTGGCGTGTGCGTATGCGCGTGCGCGTGGCACCGACCGTATGTGCTCGTTCGGTGACTGGGTGGCGTTGTCGGATGTGTGCGACGTGACTACGGCGCGCTTGATCGCTCGCGAGGTGTCGGACGGTATCATCGCTCCCGGGTACGAGCCGGAAGCGCTCGAGATCCTCAAGAAAAAGCGCAAGGGCGGCTACAATGTCGTGCGCATTGACCCTGATTTCGTGCCCGCTGAGATCGAGCACAAGCAGGTGTACGGTATCACGTTTGAGCAGGGCCGCAACAACTTTAAGATCGATCGCGAACTGCTTTCCAATATCGTGACCGAGAATAAAGAGTTGCCCGAGAGCGCGGTGCGCGATCTCATCATCTCGCTCATCACGCTGAAATACACGCAGTCCAACTCCGTGTGCTACGCGGTGGACGGACAGGCCATCGGCGTGGGTGCCGGTCAGCAGTCCCGTATTCACTGCACCCGTTTGGCGGGCAGCAAGGGGGATACGTGGTTCCTGCGTCAGCACGAGAAGGTATTGGCGTTGCCGTTCCGCAAGGAATTGGGCCGCCCCGATCGCGATAACGTGATCGACGGCTACATCAACCGCAACGAAGAAGACGTGTGTGCCGAGGGCAACTGGCAGAAATATTTCACCAGCCGTCCCGAGCCGCTCACCGACGCGGAAATTCGCGCGTATTTGGATTCCGTGGACAACGTGGCACTCGGTTCGGATGCGTTCTTCCCGTTCAGCGATAACATCGAGCGTGCCCATCGCAGCGGTGTGCGGTACGTGGCAGAACCCGGCGGCTCGATTCGCGATGACGCGGTGATCGATTGTTGCAATACATACGGAATGACGTGTGCCTTTACGGGTATGCGCTTGTTCCATCACTAAGAAAAATCACAGCCTCCCCCAACGGGGAGGCCGTTGGTGTGTATAGACGGTGCACAATAAGGAGGAAACCAAAGTGAAACTGATGGTGGTCGGCGGCGGAGGCAGAGAACACGCGATCATTCGTAAGTTGCGGGAAAACCCCGCGGTGAGCGAGATCTTTGCTTTGCCGGGTAACGGTGGAATAGCGGCAGATGCCACGTGTGTGGATATCGGCGCAAAAGATATTGATGCGATTGTGCAGTTCGCGGTGGATAACGCCGTGGATTACGCGGTGGTGGCACCCGATGATCCGTTGGTGCTGGGTGCGGTGGATGCGTTGGAATCGGAAGGCATTCCGTGCTTCGGTCCGCGCGCCGCTGCCGCGATCATCGAAGGCAGTAAGGTGTTTTCCAAGCAACTGATGAAAAAATACAACATCCCTACCGCGGCGTATGAGGTGTTTGATACTTTGGAAGCGGCGTTGACGTATTTGGAAAGTGCGCCGATCCCCACCGTCATTAAAGCGGACGGTCTGGCACTCGGCAAGGGTGTCGTGATCGCCCAAACACGGCAGGAAGCGCAAGACGCGGTGCGCTCGATGATGCAGGACAAAGTGTTCGGTGCAAGCGGCGACCGCGTGGTGATCGAAGAGTTCCTGACAGGTCCCGAAGTTTCGGTGCTGGCCTTTACCGACGGTAACGCGTTGGTGCCGATGGTGTCGTCCATGGACCACAAGCGTGCGGGGGATAACGACACGGGCCTGAATACCGGTGGTATGGGAACGGTTGCGCCCAACCCGTACTACACGGCGGAGGTGGCGGCAGAGTGTATGGAGACCATCTTTATGCCGACGATCCGCGCGATGAATGCGGAAGATCGCACGTTTAAGGGCTGTTTGTATTTCGGCTTGATGCTGACGCCCAATGGCCCGAAAGTAATCGAGTACAACTGCCGCTTCGGTGATCCCGAGACGCAGGTGGTGTTGCCGCTGCTCAAGAGTGATCTGCTCACCGTGATGCAAGCGGTCACCAACGGGACACTCGCCGAGACGCCGGTGGAATTTACCAACGGGCACGCGTGCTGTGTGATTTTGGCGTCGCAGGGGTATCCCGCGGCGTATGACAAGGGCTTGCCGTTGACCATTCCCGCTGAGACCGCGCCCCACACGTATGTGGCGGGTGCCGCTATCAAGGACGGGCAGTTGGTGACCAACGGCGGTCGTGTGTTGGGCGTTACCGCGGTAGCGGATACGCTCGCCGAGGCCATCCGCGGAGCGTATGCGCTGGCGGATACGGTGACGTTTGACAACAAGTATTATCGCCGTGATATCGGCGCGAGAGCTATGAAAGCAACGGAGGGAAACTGATGGTATACCGAGTATTTGCGGAGAAAAAACGCGAACTGGCAAACGAGGCTAAATCGCTGTTGGCGGATGTCAACGGTTTGTTGGGGATCACGTCGCTCAAGGATGTGCGCGTGATCAATCGGTACGATGCGGAGAACATTTCCGCGGAACTGTTTGAGCGCGCGAAGACCACGGTGTTTTCCGAGCCGCAGTTGGATATCGTATCCGAAGAGGTGGATCTGAGCGGGGCGACTGTGTTTGCGGTGGAATTTTTGCCCGGTCAGTTTGACCAACGCGCCGATTCGGCGGCGCAATGCATCCAGATCCTGTCGCAGGGCGATCGCCCGACCGTGAGCACCGCGAAGGTGTACGCGTTGTACGGTGACCTGACCGAGGACGAAGTGCGCGAGATCAAAAAATACGTTATCAATCCGGTGGAAGCGCGCGAAGCGACGCTGGAAAAACCCGCGACGTTGGAGCGCGAGTACACCGTTCCCACCGAGGTGCAAACGCTGGATGGCTTTACCGCGCTGGACCGTGCGGGCTTGGAAGCGTTTGTGGGCGAGTACGGCTTGGCGATGGATACCGATGATATCGCGTTTTGCCAGGCGTATTTTCAGTCAGAAAAGCGGGATCCTACCATTACGGAGATCCGCATGATCGATACCTATTGGTCGGATCACTGCCGTCATACCACGTTCTTGACGGTGATCGACGAGGTGAAATTTGAAGATGCTCTGTTGCAAGAGACGTACGAGAAGTATCTCGCGGTGCGCCGCGAACTCGGGCGGACCAAGCCGATCTGCTTGATGGATCTGGCAACGGTGGCGGTCAAGTGGTTGCGTCAAAACGGAAAGCTGGATAAGCTGGATGAGTCCGAAGAGATCAACGCTTGTACCGTAAAAATTGAAATTGAAGTGGACGGCAAGACCGAGCCGTGGTTGTTGCTGTTCAAGAACGAGACGCACAACCATCCGACGGAGATTGAACCGTTCGGCGGTGCGGCAACGTGCATCGGCGGTGCCATCCGCGATCCGCTGTCAGGGCGTGCGTACGTGTACGGCGCCATGCGCGTGACGGGTGCGGCAGATCCGCTCAAACCCGTTTCGGAGACTATCCCCGGCAAATTACCGCAACGCAAGTTGGTGACCACCGCCGCCGCGGGTTATTCGTCCTACGGTAACCAGATCGGCTTGGCGACGGGCATCGTGGATGAGTTGTATCACGACGGGTATGCCGCGAAACGTATGGAGATCGGTGCTGTGGTTGCGGCCGCTCCCGCTTACAATGTGCGCCGCGAGCGTCCCGCACCCGGTGATGTGGTGGTGTTGCTCGGCGGCAGTACCGGTCGTGACGGTATCGGCGGTGCAACGGGTTCCTCCAAAGCGCACAACGCCCATTCGGTGGAGACGTGCGGCGCGGAAGTGCAAAAGGGTAATGCCCCCGAAGAGAGAAAACTGCAACGGTTGTTCCGTGATCCGGTGGCGTGCCGTATGATCAAGCGGTGTAACGATTTCGGTGCCGGCGGTGTATCGGTGGCGATCGGTGAATTGGCGGACGGTTTGGAGATCGACCTGAATGCGGTGCCGAAGAAGTATGAAGGCTTGGACGGCACGGAGCTGGCCATCAGCGAGTCGCAGGAGCGTATGGCGGTCGTCATTGAGGCGGAGAACGTAGAAAAGTTCCTCGCGCTCGCGGCGAAAGAGAATCTGCAGGCGTGCCCCGTCGCCGTGGTGCGCGAAGAGCCGCGTTTGGTGATGCACTGGAACGGCAAGCGCATTGTGGATATCAGCCGCGAGTTCCTCAACTCCAACGGTGCGGAGAAGCACATTGTAGTAACGCCTGCCGCGCCGCAGGCGGTGGAAAAGACCGTGAAAGGCGGTTTTGTTGAGAATTATACCGCGCTGGCAACCGATCTGAACGTGTGCTCGAAGCGTGGTTTGGCAGAGCGGTTCGACTCCACCATCGGTGCGGGTACGGTGCTGATGCCGTTCGGCGGTAAGTACCAGTTGACCCCCATTCAGGCGATGGTGCAAAAAGTGTCGGTGGAAAAAGGTCATACCGACAATTGCTCGTTTATGTCGTGGGGTTACAATCCGTTTGTTGCGGAAAAGAGCCCGTTCCACAGCGCGTATCTTGCGGTAGTGGAATCGGTATGTAAGTTGATTGCGTCGGGTGCGTCGTTTGAAGATGTGTACTTGACGTTCCAAGAATATTTTGAACGTCCCGGAAAAGACGGCAGCCGTTGGGGTAAACCGTTGGCGGCGTTGCTGGGCGCGTTTAAAGCGCAGATGGAATTGGGTATCGGTTCCATCGGCGGTAAAGACTCGATGAGCGGCTCGTTTGAAAATCTCGATGTGCCGCCGACGCTCGTGTCGTTTGCCGTGACGACCGGTAAGACCGACGAGGTGGTATCGCCCGAGTTTAAGGAGGCCGGTCACAAGGTTGTGTGCCTGTGCCCCGAAATTGATGAAAACGGCTTGCCGACGGCAGAGTCATTGATCGCGAATTTCGCCAAAGTGACCGCGCTGATGCGTGCGGGCACGGCGGTGGCGTGCTATACGCCGGGTATCGGCGGTATCGGTGAAGCCGTGATGAAGATGTGCTTCGGTAACGGGCTTGGTTTCCGTTATGCCGACGCACTCAAACCGCAGGATATCTTCAGCTATTGCTACGGTGCGTTTGTGCTGGAAGTGACGGCAGAGGTTGAGGGCGCGCTCACGGTGGGTACGGTGACCGACGACGGTTGCATCGCATTGGGCGAAGAGTCGCTTGCACTGAACAAACTGCTCGGTTTGTACGAGGATAAACTGGAAAGCGTGTACAGCTGTAACATTGCGCAACAGGGTGCGGGTATTGAAACGTATTCCTACACCGCTACCGAGCGCGTAGCCCCCGCGATCAAGACCGCGAAGCCGAAAGTGCTGATTCCCGCGTTCCCCGGCACGAACTGTGAGTTCGATAGTGCCAAGGCGATGCGTGACGCGGGTGCAGAACCCGAAATTATGGTTATCAACAACCTGTCGGCGGCAGGTATCCAACGCAGTGTGGAGCAGTTTGCGAAACTGCTGAAAGACTCCCAGATCGTGTTCATCCCCGGCGGTTTCTCCGGCGGTGACGAGCCCGACGGCAGCGGTAAATTTATCACGGCGTTCTTCCGCAACGCGGCGGTCAAGGAAGGCGTGACCGACCTGCTCGACAACCGCGACGGCTTGATGTGCGGTGTGTGTAACGGCTTCCAGGCGCTCATTAAACTGGGTCTGGTGCCGTACGGCAAGATCATCGATACCGATGAGACCTGCCCGACATTGACGTATAACACCATTGCCCGTCACCAATCCCGCATCGTGCGCACGCGCGTGGCGTCTAACAAGTCGCCGTGGCTGGCGCTGACCGAGGTGGGCGACGTGTACGAAGTGCCGATCTCGCACGGCGAGGGTCGTTTCCTTGCCGACGAAGCGCTGGTGAAGCAATTGGCGGCGAACGGACAGATCGCCACGCAGTACGTTGACCTTGACGGCAACGCGACGGCGGATATTCACTTCAATCCCAACAACTCCATCGCGGCGATCGAGGGTATTACCTCGCCCGACGGACGCGTATTCGGTAAGATGGGCCACAGCGAACGCATCGGTTCGGGGTTGTACCGCAACGTGCCGGGCAACTACGAGATCAAGATGTTTGAAGCGGCCGTAAAATATTTTCGCTAACAGAAGGAGAGTATAAAAATGAACTTTTTTGATGAATTGAAACAGTACGATCCCACCGTCGCCGAGGCGTGCGGTTTGGAATTGACCCGTCAACAGCACAACATTGAGTTGATCGCTTCGGAAAACATTGTGTCCAAGGCCGTGTTGCTCGCGGCGGGCGGCGTGTTGACCAACAAATATGCCGAAGGCTATCCCGGCAAGCGCTACTACGGCGGTTGCCAGTGCGTGGATATCGTGGAAGAGATCGCGCGTGAGCGTGCGAAGAAACTTTTCGGCGCGGAGCACGCCAACGTGCAACCGCACAGCGGTGCCAATGCCAACTTGGCAACCTTCTTTGCCCTGTTGCAACCGGGTGACACCGTGATGGGTATGAACCTGCAACAAGGCGGTCACCTGTCGCACGGTTCTCCCGTGAATATTTCGGGCAAGTACTTTAATATTGTACCGTATGGTGTCAGTGAAGAGTCTGAGACCATCGATTACGACGAGATGCGTCGTATTGCGGTGGAGTGCCAACCCAAGCTCATTGTGGTGGGCGCGAGTGCGTATTCCCGCATCATCGATTTCGCGCGTTGCCGCGAGATCGCGGATGAAGTGGGTGCGTATTTGATGGTGGATATGGCGCACATTGCGGGTCTGGTCGCCGCCGGTGTGCATCCGTCTCCCGTGCCGTATGCGGACGTGGTGACTACCACCACCCACAAGACGTTGCGCGGCCCGCGCGGCGGTATGATTCTGTGCCGCGAGGAGCTCGCGAAGCAGATCGACAAGGCGGTATTCCCCGGTACGCAGGGCGGCCCGCTGATGCACATCATCGCCGCCAAGGCGGTAGCACTCGGCGAAGCGCTTACCGATGAGTTCCGTGCTTATCAAGAGCAAGTAGTGAAAAACGCCAAGGCGTTGTGCCAAGGCTTGATGGATCGCGGGCTGAAAATCGTGTCGGGCGGTACAGATAACCATTTGATGTTGCTGAAATTGTTGGATACGGGTGTGACGGGTAAAGAACTCGAGCATCGCTTGGATGAAGTGCATATCACTGCCAACAAGAATACCATTCCCAACGATCCGCAGAGCCCGTTTGTGACCAGCGGTGTCCGTTTGGGTACGCCCGCGGTTACCACCCGTGGTTTCGGCGAGGCGGAGATGGATTCCATTGCGGGCTGGATCTACGACACGGTGAACGATTTCGAAGCCAACCGTGCACGTATCAGTGAGGAAGTACAGGCGTTGTGTGCGAAATTCCCGATCTATTGATCGTGTTAGGAGTGTGGAGACTATGGCGTTCCTTTCGGATATTGAAATTGCACATCAGTGCAAAATGAAGCCCATTGCGGAAATTGCGAAAACGGCGAATATCGAGGATAACTATTGGGAACCGTATGGTACGTACAAGGCCAAGATCGATCCCGCGTTGATGAAAGACACGGATCGTCCCGACGGCAAACTGATTTTGGTGACAGCGATCACGCCCACGCCTGCGGGTGAGGGCAAGACGACCACCACCATCGGTTTGGCGGACGGACTGCGTCGTATCGGCAAGGATGTTACCGTGGCGCTGCGCGAGCCGTCGCTCGGTCCGGTGTTCGGTGTCAAGGGCGGTGCCGCCGGCGGCGGATACGCTCAAGTCGTGCCGATGGAGGATATCAACCTCCATTTTACGGGTGATTTCCACGCCATCGGTGCGGCAAACAATCTGTTGGCGGCGATGCTGGATAACCACATCCAGCAGGGTAATGCGCTGGGCATTGATGTGCGCCGTATTACGTGGAAACGCTGTGTGGATATGAACGACCGTCAGTTGCGGTTTATTGTGGACGGTATGGGTGGCAAAGCCAACGGTGTGCCGCGTGAGGATGGTTTTGATATTACGGTGGCGAGCGAGATCATGGCGGTATTGTGCTTGTCCGAGTCGATCACCGATCTGAAAGAGCGCCTTTCGCGGATGATCGTGGGGTACACCTACGATGACCGTCCGGTGACCTGCGGCGATCTCAAAGCTGCGGGCGCGATGACGGCGCTGCTGAAAGATGCGATCAAGCCCAATTTAGTGCAAACACTCGAAGGAACGCCTGCGTTTGTGCACGGCGGTCCGTTCGCCAACATTGCCCACGGATGTAACTCCGTCATGGCAACGCGGTTGGCACTCAAAATGGGTGACTATACCGTGACCGAAGCCGGTTTCGGTGCCGATCTGGGTGCAGAGAAGTTCTTGGATATCAAGTGCCGTATGGCGGGCTTGACCCCCGATGCCGTGGTCATCGTTGCCACGGTGCGTGCGCTCAAAATGCACGGCGGTTTGTCCAAGAAAGAACTGGCGCAAGAGGATATCGGTGCGCTGGAGCGCGGTATTCCGAACTTGTTGCGCCACGTGTCCAACATTAAAAACGTGTATCGTTTGCCTTGCGTGGTGGCGGTGAACCGTTTCCCCACCGATACCGATGCGGAAATCGAGTTTATCATTCGCAAATGTCGTGAGCTGGGTGTCAACACGGTTTTATCGACGGTGTGGGCCGAAGGCGGTCGCGGCGGCGAGGCGCTGGCGCGCGAGGTCGTGCGGTTGTGCGAAGAGGAGAAAGGCGATTTTACTTTCTCGTATGAGCTGGACAGCACCATTGAGGAAAAGATCACCGCCATCGTGCAAAAAGTGTACGGCGGCGACGGTATCACGGTGTTGCCCGCCGCGAAAAAGCAGATCGCACAGTTGACGGCATTGGGCTTTGACAAATTGCCGATTTGTGTTGCCAAAACGCAGTACAGTTTCTCGGATGATCCCACCAAACTGGGCGCGCCCGAAAACTTTAAAGTTACGGTCAAGAACGTAAAAGTGTCGGCGGGCGCAGGCTTTTTGGTGGTGCTCACCGGTGATATCCTAACGATGCCGGGTCTGCCGAAAGTGCCTGCGGCAGAGGCGATCGACGTGGATGAGGACGGCCGCATTACGGGGTTGTTCTAAAGGGTCTTGACAAATTTTTTACGGTATGGTATGATACCGACAAATCAAATAAGGGAATGATAGAGGCGCGTCGTGTAAAGAGTACTCTGCTAAGGACTTGCAAAAGTCGGTTGCCAAAACCGCAGAGGAAAGGTGCCGTCGCCGAAGGGAACGCCGTGGCAAGCGTTTTGCTGGCAGGCCGGAGAATATCCGTCTTGTTGTCGCAGTAATGCGGAGAGCTATCTGAACTGACGTCTTTTTTGCGTACTCGTTCTTTCAGAGATAGCCTTCGCTCCTGCGCGGCTATCTCTTTTTGTTCCCAATAGAAAAGGAAGAGTAGCATGAAGAATACTATTTTTACGGGTGCGGCGACGGCGATCGTCACGCCTATGACCAAGGATGGTATCGACTACGCGCAATTTGCCCGTTTGATCGAATGGCAGATCGCACAAGGGATCGATGCCATTGTCGCGGTGGGAACCACAGGCGAAGGTCCGACGCTGAACGATGAGGGCACCGCGAAGCGATCCGCTTTTGTGTGGAGCAGGTGGCGGGGCGCGTGCCCGTCATTGCGGGTACGGGTTCCAACGACACGGCATATGCGGTGGACTTGACACGGTTTGCGTGTGAGGTTGGTGCCGACGCCATGTTGCTCGTGACACCGTATTATAACAAGGCGACGCAGGCGGGGTTGGTCCAATCGTTTACGGCGGTGGCGGATGCCAGTACCAAACCGTGTATCTTGTACAATGTCCCCAGCCGCACGGGTTGCAATCTGCAACCGCAAACGGTGGCGAAACTGGCTGAGCATCCCCGCATTGCGGCCATCAAAGAGGCGAGCGGCGATATCTCGCAAGTCGCCAAAATTGCGGCATTGTGCCGGGATAAGCTGGATATTTATTCGGGTAACGACGATCAGATCGTTCCGATCTTGTCGCTGGGCGGCAAGGGCGTCATTTCGGTGCTCTCCAACGTGATGCCGTGGCAGACGGTGGAGATGTGCCGTCGATTTTTCCAAGGTGACGCGGCGGGCGCGGCACAACTGCAATTGCAACTGTTGCCGTTGATTGACGCGTTGTTCTGCGAAGTAAATCCCATTCCCGTAAAAGCGGCGATGGCGGCGATGGGATACGGCGAAAATTATTTGCGTTTGCCGCTGACGCCGATGGAACCCGCGCACGAGCAGGAGTTACTGCGGTTGATGCGCGAGCAAGGGGTTATTGATTAAAAACCGTGAGGAGTAATGGAGTATGAAGATCGGTATTTACGGATACGGTAATTTGGGCCGCGGCGTGGAATGTGCCGTGTGTCACGCTGCGGATGCGGAATTGGTGGGTATTTTCACTCGTCGCGATCCCGCGACAATTCAGCCCGCCAGCGGGGTGCCGGTGTATTCCGACAAAGATCTGGCGCAGTTTAAAGACAAGCTGGACGTGTTGGTGTTGTGCGGCGGCAGTGCGACCGATCTTCCCACGATGACCCCCGCGCTGGCGGCGGACTTTAACGTGGTGGACAGTTTTGATACGCACGCGTCGATTCCCGCGCATTTTGCCGCGGTGAATGCCGCCGCGACAGCAGGCGGCCGCGTGGCGCTTATCTCCGCGGGTTGGGATCCCGGTCTGTTTTCACTCAACCGTTTGTATGCGGCGGCGATGTTGCCCGACGGTGCGGATTACACGTTCTGGGGCAGAGGCATCAGCCAAGGTCACTCAGATGCAATTCGCCGCATTGACGGTGTGCGCGATGCGCGGCAATACACCGTGCCCGTAGCGGCGGCATTGGATGCCGTGCGCGGCGGCGAATGTCCCACGCTGACTACCCGCCAAAAGCACACCCGCGAATGTTTTGTGGTGGCGGAAGAAGGCGCGGATACCGAGCGGATCGCGCGTGAGATCAAAGAAATGCCGAACTATTTTGCCGATTACGATACCACGGTGACCTTTGTTTCACAAGAAGAGCTCGATCGTGACCACAGCGGTATGCCGCACGGCGGTGCGGTCATTCGCACGGGCGTGACGGGTTGGAACGGCGAACACCGCCACGTGATCGAATACAAATTGACACTCGACTCCAACCCCGAATTTACGGCGAGTGTGTTGGTGGCGTATGCGCGCGCTGTGCATCGGATGTATGCGCGTGGGGTAACGGGATGCAAGACCGTGTTTGATGTGGCGCCGGCAGATCTGTCGCCGTTGTCGCCCGAGGAGTTGCGCGCGCATATACTGTAAGGAAACTGATTTTTAGAAGGGTTTACCATGCTATGTGAAAATTTATCGGCACGCGAGGACGGACATCTGTTATTTGCCGAGCAGGATACCGACGCGTTGGCGGCGACCTACGGCACACCGTTGTACTTGATGGATGAGGACCGTATTCGTGAGCGTTGCCGTACCTATTTGACCGCGATGCATGCCGCGTTTGACGGGCGTGCGCGGGTGCTGTACGCGTCCAAAGCGGCGTCGTTTAAGCGAATGTATGAAATTATGCGGGACGAGGGTATGAACGTCGACGTGGTATCGCCCGGTGAGATCGCCACGGCAAAGCGGGCGGGATACCCGATGACGCAGGTGTTTTACCATTCCAGTCACAAGAGCGATGCGGATATCGCGTACGCGTTGGATCAAGGTGTGGGTTGTTTTATCGTGGATAACACGGAGGAGCTTCTGGCGCTGGAGCGCGAAGCGGCGGCGAGGGAGATGTGCCAGCCGATCTTGCTACGGTTGACGCCCGGTATTGATCCGCACACGTACGAGGCGGTAGCCACCGGCAAGGTGGATTCCAAGTTCGGTTTTGCGATCGAGACGGGTGCCGCCGAGCAGGTGACGCGACTGGCGCTGGAACAACCGCACGTGAAATTGTTAGGTTTCCATTGTCACGTGGGGTCGCAGGTGTTTGATTCCGACGTGTTTTTGCGGTCGGTGGATTGTATGTTGGCGTATATGGCGCACATCCGTGACACGTACAAGTATACGGCGGAGATGCTGGATCTCGGCGGCGGGTACGGTGTACGGTATCTTCCCGACGATCCCGTGTTGGATATTGCGGCGAATATTGCGCAGGTGGGTGCTTACCTGAAAGAGCAGTGCGCGGTGTGGAACTTGCCGATGCCGCAAGTGCTGTTGGAACCGGGGCGCAGTATCGTGGCGGATGCGGGACTGACACTATATACCGTCAGTTCGCTGAAATGCATTGAGGGATATAAAAATTACATTACGGTGGACGGCGGTATGACGGATAACCCGCGGTTTGCCTTGTACGGAGCACCGTACACCGTGCTGGCGGCGACCAAACTGAATGAATCTGCCACGTTGACGTGTTCGGTGGCGGGGCGGTGCTGTGAAAGCGGCGATATCATTCAAGAGAATGTGCCGATGCCCGCGTCGATCGCGCGCGGTGATCTGGTAGCGTGCCTGACAACGGGTGCATACAATTATTCGATGGCATCGAATTACAATCGCGTGCCGCGCCCGCCTGTGGTGATGCTGCGCGGCGGCGAGTCGTATGTGGCGGTGCGCCGCGAAACATTGGACGATATCACGGCGTTGGATATGTAACGGAAAAAGCGGCAGTGCGTATGCACTCTGGCTTTTGTATGTAGGATCAGAAGCCGATTTCTTTTTCGTTTTCGGGGAAGAAGGATTTGTAATCCACGGGCTTGATGGTGACATCTACGTACTTCGCAATGGTATTTACCACTTGATCGGTGATGGCACACGTCGCGTCTTTGGTGTAATAATGCGTTTTGTCGGAGTGCCAATTCAGCGGCTTGTCTTTGAGGAATCCGTACAAGTCATTGATATGGAAACCGTATTGTTTGACCACATTCACCGCCACGGCGTTGTACTGCTCGATGACGTGGTTTTGGCGCAACACGTCTTTCGGTTTATCGTATCCCGCTTCGTTGACGGGGGTGGAGGTGGCAAAGATCACCTCGGCCTTGGGGCAGCAAAGCTGAATACGGCGGCAGATGCGGTGCAGATATTGTTCGTACCATTCGATCGGGACGGAAGGACCGTCATCGAACAGGTTGAGGCAATCCCACAGACCGGCGTTCCAGTGCACGCAATCCGTATCCTCGCCAAAATTGCTTTCGCCCACCCACGCGTGCAGATAACGGAGCACATAGGGGGTGAAACGGCAGTTCTCCTTGGGATAATATACCTCGGCAGAGCCTTCCAGCGCCGCCGCTACGTATTTGTCGTACCCCATACGAATGGAGTCGCCGATCAACAGTATCTTTTTCAAAAGGGACACCTCTTTCTTGTGTATATATAATATACCGAGTGTATCACGCACGATAGGTCTTGTCAATCGATCTGCGCTAAATATTCCTCAGCGTAGTGCACCGCGACGGCGCCGTCTGCCACGGCGGTGACCACTTGGCGGAGTGCTTTGGTGCGCACGTCGCCTATCGCATAGACACCATCGACAGTCGTGCGGGTGGACTCGTCAGCGACGATATATCCGTTTTCGTCGAGTGCCACTGCACCTTCCAAAAAGGCGGTGGTGGGTTGTCGGCCGATGCTGACAAACACGCCGTCGCACGCAAGATCGGTCACTTCACCCGTGAGAACATTTTTGACCGTAATGCCGCTGACGCGGGTGTCGGTAATCAGTTCTTGCACTGTGCTATTCCAGAGAAATTCCACGGTATCGGATTTGAGCAGCGGCTCGTGGTAGATGCGCGTGGCGCGCAAAGTATCGCGGCGGTGCACCAAAAATACCTTTTTTGCCAACCGCGACAGATACAGCGCGTCTGCCGCGGCGGAATTGCCGCCGCCCACCACCACGACGGTCTTATCTTTGTAAAAACGGCCGTCGCAATGGGCGCAGTAATGCACACCTTTGCCGACGAACGCTTCTTCGTTCGCAAGGCCCAGTTTGCGCGGGTCGGCACCCGTGGCAATGACTACTGTGCGTGCGTGGAAAACGCCGTCGGTGGTGGTCGCTTGCTTGATAGGACCCGAAAACTCCACGCCCGTCACTTCTGCGTAGGCGGTTTTCGCGCCGAACCGTTCCGCGCTTTGTTGCATTTTCATACCCAGTGTGAAACCGTCGATGCCCTCTTCAAAACCGGGGTAATTGTCAATATCGCCGGTGAGCGCCATTTGCCCGCCCGCCGACAGCTTTTCAAGCACCACGGTATCCAGCCCCGCCCGTGAGGCATACAAGGCGGCGGTGTACCCCGCGGGGCCGCCACCGATGATGAGCATATCATATAGGTGGTTCATAGTCGAACTTAATCCTCCAACATCGCCAAAATTTGCGCTTTGGGACGTGCCCCCGCCGCTTGATTGACGATCTTGCCGTCTTTCATCACGACCAACGTCGGAATACTCGCAACACCGAATGCCGCGGCGAGGTCGGGTTGTTCGTCCACATTGATCTTGCCCACCAGATACTGCGGGTTTTGCTCGGCGATCTCATCCACGATGGGGGAGACCATACGGCACGGACCGCACCAGTCGGCATAAAAGTCCAGAAGCACGGTTTTTTCGCTGGTTTGGATCTCGTTAAAATTTTCTTTATTCACAAGTAATACAGCCATTGTTCATTACATCCTTTCATAGTTTCTGCTTTTAGTATACCATAAAATAATTCGATTTCGCAATCCCCCGCACGATGTTTTGGTTGTTTTTTTGCGCGAAGAGGTATATACTGAAAAGCAAGGAAGAAGGGTCGGACGATGAAAATTGCGGAATTACTGAAAAAAGACACATTATCCTTATCGTTTGAGGTGTTCCCGCCCAAGACAGAGAGCGGGTTTGACAGCGTCAAAAAGGCGACCGAGGAGATCGCACGGTTGCGCCCGTCGTTTATGAGTGTGACATACGGCGCGGGCGGCGGTACCAGCCGTTATACGTTGGACATTGCTAAGAATATTAAGGCACAGTACGGCGTACCGACACTGGCGCACTTGACGTGCGTGTCGTCCACGCGGGAGACGGTGCGCGAGCGCATTGCCGAGATCCGCGCGGCGGGCATCCAAAACGTGATGGCGCTGCGTGGTGACATCCCCGCATCGCTTGCGGATGCTGACCGCAGTGGGTGGGACTATCGGTATGCGATCGACCTGATTCGCGAACTCAAAGAAACGGATGCGGGTTTCTGCATCGGTGGTGCGTGTTATCCTGAGATCCATCCCGAGAGCGCTGACCAAAAGACGGATATTGCGCATTTGAAAGAAAAGGTGGACGCGGGTTGCGATTTTCTCACCACTCAAATGTTTTTTGATAATAATTTGTTGTACAATTTCCTGTACAAGATCCGTGAAGCGGGCATCACGGTGCCGGTGATGCCGGGTGTGATGCCGATCACCAATGCCAATCAGGTGGAGCGGGCGATCGCGCTGTCGGGGTCGTTTATGCCGCAACGGTTCAAGAGTTTGGTGGACAAGTTCGGCAGTGATCCTGCCGCGATGAAACAGGCGGGTATTGCGTATGCGACGGATCAGATCATTGATCTGTTTGCGAACGGCATTACCAACGTGCACGTGTATTCGATGAACAAGCCCGACGTGGCGGCGAGCATTTTGCGCAACCTGTCGGATATGTTGGGCAAATGAGCGCGGTGTTGACAAAGCGGTATACGGAAATGCCGCTGAATGAGCGCGATGCACTGCGTTATGCAGGGTGTCGCGAAGCGAACGAAGCAACCGAAGCGTTGCTCCGTTCGTGCTTTGAGGAATTGCGCGGCGCGTTGCAGTATGCGGTGTGTTACGCGGAATATCCCGTGCGAGTACAGGGCGATGTGTGCGATTTTGGGCGTTTTTCGCTGGAATCGGCGGCACTCGCGGCGTATCTGAACGGATGTCGTGCGGTGGTGGTATTCTGTGCTACCGTAGGGGTCGCACCCGATCGGTTGATCGCCAAGTACAGCCGTGTATCCCCGTCGCGGGCGCTGATGATGCAAGCTCTCGGCGCGGAGCGGATCGAGGCACTGTGCGATGCGTTTTGTGCCGAACTGGCAAGAGAGCGACGGGTGTGCTCTTCGCGGTTCAGCGCGGGGTACGGCGATCTGCCGCTGGCGGCGCAACGCGATATTTTTCGGGTACTTGCGCCGGAGAGTAAGATCGGCGTTTGCTTGAATGACAGTTTGTTAATGTCGCCCACCAAGTCGGTCACGGCGTTTGTGGGCATAAAGGGGTAAACGGTATGGGATTTTTGGAGTTTTTGAAACACAATATCGTGTATTTGGACGGCGGGATGGGCACGCTGTTGCAGGCGAGCGGATTGCCGTCGGGCGAGCATCCTGAGCGGTGGAATGTCACGCACCCCGAGGTGATCGTGGACATCCAGCGGCAATATTTTGACGCGGGCAGTAACGTGGTGTGTGCCAACACGTTCGGCGCGAATCTCCTGAAATTTACGGCGGCGGAGTTGGACGAGATCGTCTGTGCCGCATTGGATAACGCGCGGGCGGCGCGGGCGCAAAGCCGTGCACCGCAGGAGAAGTTTGTGGCGCTGGATATCGGGCCGTCGGGTAAATTGTTGCGCCCGCTGGGCGATCTCGATTTTGAGGACGCGGTGGCGCTGTTTGCCGAAACGGTGAAATGCGGTGTGAAACACGGTGCGGAACTCATTGTCATTGAGACGATGAACGACAGTTACGAGACCAAGGCGGCACTGCTGGCGGCAAAAGAAAACAGCACCTTGCCTATCATTGTCACCAATGCGTACGGCGAAGACGGCAAGTTGATGACGGGGGCGACCCCGTCGGCGATGGCGGCGTTACTCGAAGGCATGGGTGCCGATGCCATCGGTGCCAACTGCTCGCTCGGACCGCGGCAGTTGCGTGCGGTGGCGGAGGAATTGGTGCGTGTGGCATCCGTGCCGGTGGTGATGAAACCCAACGCGGGATTGCCGCGGGTGCAAGACGGGCGCACCGTGTTTGATGTGGATGCCGACGAATTTGCCGACGATGTGGCGGCGCTTTTGCAACTCGGTGTGCGCGTGGTGGGCGGTTGCTGCGGTACCACGCCCGCGTATATTACGGCGCTGACCCAAAAAACACGGGGGTATGCCCCCGCACCGCTCGCGGATAAAGGCTTGACGGTCGTATCGTCCTACACACACGCGGTGGCGTTCGGTGATGAGCCGCTTCTCATCGGTGAGCGCATCAATCCTACCGGTAAAAAACGATTCAAGCAAGCGCTGGTTGAAAACGATATGGATTATCTGCTCACCGAGGGCATCAAACAGCAAGAGGCGGGCGTGCACATTTTGGATGTGAATGTGGGTTTGCCTGAGATCGACGAAACGGCGATGCTCGAACGGGCGGTGTGCGAGTTACAGGCGGTGACCGATCTGCCGCTTCAGGTGGATACCGCCAAGCCGCAGGCGATGGAAGCGGCGTTGCGGCGCGTCAACGGTAAAGCGATGATCAACTCCGTGACGGGCAAGGCGGAGAGTATGGCGGCGGTGTTCCCGCTGGCGAAAAAGTACGGCGGCGTGATCGTCGCATTGACGTTGGATGAAAACGGGATTCCCGATACCGCCGAAGGGCGTGTTGCCATCGCGCGGCGTATTTTGGAGACGGCGGCGACGTACGGGATCGCGAAAAAGGACATTGTGTTTGATACTTTGGCAATGACGGTGAGTGCCGACGGACGTGCCGCGGCAGTGACATTGGAAGCGTTACGGCGCATTCGGCGGGAGCTGGGATGTCACACCTCACTGGGTGTGTCCAACGTGTCGTTTGGGTTGCCCGCACGCGATGCCGTGAACAGCACTTTTTTTGCGATGGCACTCACAAGCGGGTTGTCCGCCGCGATTATGAACCCGTATTCCGCGGATATGCGGCGCACGTTTGCCGCATACCGCGCGTTGGCGGGGTTGGATGCGAATTGTGCCGCGTACATTGAGGCGGCAGCATCGTTTGCGACGGTGGCAAACGCGGCGACACCCGCCGCCGAACTTGTCGCGAGCGGGTCGGCATTACAAGAGGCGATCGTGCGCGGTTTGCAGGATAAGGCGGCGGCCATCACCGCCGAGCGATTGCGCGAAGAGTCGCCGCTGGATATTGTGAATCACGAGATCATCCCCGCGCTCAACACGGTGGGCGAGGGGTATGAGAAGAAAACGGTCTATCTGCCGCAGTTGCTGATGAGTGCCGAGGCCGCCAAACGCGCGTTTGAGTGTATCAAAACGTCGATGACGGCGGGCGCGCCGCAAAGCAAAGGCAAGGGTGTTGTGGTGCTGGCGACGGTGCACGGCGATATTCACGATATCGGCAAAAATATCGTGCGCCTGTTACTGGAAAACTACGGCTTTGATGTGGTGGATCTCGGGCGTGATGTATCACCCGAAACGGTAGTGCAAGCGGTGATAGAGCGACACGCGCCGCTGGTGGGGCTGAGTGCGTTGATGACCACCACCGTGCCCGCGATGGAAGAGACCGTGCGACAATTGCGCGCGGCGGCTCCGTGGTGCAAGGTCGTGGTGGGCGGCGCGGTGCTCACACCGTCGTATGCCGAGATGATCGGTGCGGATCGCTATGCCAAAGACGCGATGGAAGGTGTGCGGTACGCACAAGAGGTAATAGGGTAAAGAAAACCGGCACGACTATGTCGTGCCGGTTTTCTTTGTTGTCAATTATTGCAAACGGGCGCAGAGCATACGGGCGCATTGGTAAATGTTGCCGCCGCCCATCGTGACCACCAAGTCGCCTTCACGCGCGTGCGCGGCGACGAAATCCACGATCTCGTCAAAGGTGGCGAGGTAGTGCGCGCCGTCGATGCGGTCGGTGATCTGTTCGGAGTAGACGTTCCATTGGTTTGTCTCGCGCGAGCCCATAATTTCGCTGACCACCACTTCGTCGGCGAGGGACAGCGTGCGGGCAAACGCCTCCAAATGGCGGGCGGTGCGGGAGTAAGTGAACGGTTGAAATACCGCCCACACGCGGTTGTACGGCAGTTGTTTGGCGGTGCGCAAGGTGGCTTCGATCTCGGTGGGGTGGTGAGCATAATCGTCCACCACGGTGACACCGCGGAACGTGCCCAGCATTTCAAACCGCCTGCCCGCGCCGTGGAAATCCGCGAGCCCGCGCACGATTTCTTCCGTGGTAGCACCGCACAGGTGCGCCGCCGCCGCGACGCCCAGTGAATTAAGAATGTTGTGTTTTCCCGCCACACCCAAACGGACATCGGCGAGTTTTTCGCCACCGTGATAAAGTTCATAGCACCCGTAGGCGCCGTCGTGTGTGGTGATACCGCGTGCTTGCCATTCGCACCCGTCCGACAGGCCGAAACGGATGACGGGTACGTGCGTGATATCTTGCACCGCGCGCAAGGTGTTTTCGTCGTCACCGTTGACGAGCAGGGCGCGGGTCGTTTTTTGAGCAAAGTTGGTAAAGGAGTGGATCACGCCGTCCAGCGAGCCGAAATACTCGAGGTGGTCGGCATCCACATTGAGAATGATAGAAACAGCGGGATCCATCGACAGATAATGGTCTTGAAATTCGCACGCTTCGCAAACAAACAGATCCGATTCGCCCGCGCGACCGTTGGCGTCGATGAGCGGCAAGCGGCCGCCGATGAACACCGACGGGTCACGCCCCGCTTGCAGCAGCACGTGCGAGAGCATGGCGGAGGTGGTGGTCTTGCCGTGGGTGCCCGCTACCGCGACGGTAGTGGGAAAGGCGTGCGACAGCGAACCCAGCAAAACGGCACGTTCCAGTTGCGGGATGCCGCGCTGTGCGGCGGCGAGGCGTTCGGGGTTATCCGCGGAAACGGCGGCGGTGTACACCACCAGTTCGGCATCGCCCAGATTGTCCGCGGCTTGCGGAACATATACGGGGATGCCCCGTCGGCGCATCCGTGCCGTGTTATCCGATTCGCTCATATCCGAGCCTGTGACGGTGTACCCTTGCGCGTGCAGAATTTCCGCCAGCGGGCTCATACCAGAGCCGCCGATGCCGACAAAATGCACGCGCTGTACCTGCGGGAGTACCGCTTTGTTCATACTAACGCCCCCTTAATATCACTATTATAGTGCCTTTGCGGGCAAAAATAAACACCTTTTTGGGAATTTATAAAATCTTTTCACAAGGATGCGATTACCTGTTGAATAACGGCGAAAAATTTGATATAATAGTTCTAATTATGGATACTGTATTGAATGGGAGATCGGTATGGCAGAAATTCGTGTGATATCGCCGGAAGAGCTCGAGCGGCAAGTGCCGTTTATGGAGCAGGTGCGGCGGTTTTATGAGGAGCGACGGCCCGAGGCGGCACCGCTTGCGTACGTGCGCACGTACGGGTGTCAGCAGAACGTCGCCGACTCGGAAAAAATGAAAGGGCAACTGGCGCAGATGGGGTTCGGTTTCACCGATACGCCCGACAATGCCGACTTTATTTTATTTAACACGTGCGCCGTGCGTGAGCACGCGCAAGACCGCGTGTTCGGCAACGTGGGCGCGCTCAAGGCGCTCAAGCGCCGCCGCCCCGAGGTGCTTATCACTTTATGCGGGTGTATGGTGCAACAAGAGCACGTGGCGCAAAAATTGTATCGCAGTTACCCGTTTGTGGGGTTGGTTTTCGGTACGCACGTGCAACACCGTTTGCCCGAGCTGATGGCGCGCACTTTGTTGGGGCAACGCCGCGTGGTGGAGATCCCGCAATGCGACGGTGTCATCGCAGAGGGTATCCCTGTCGAACGCGACGGCACGTTCAAAGCCTTTTTGCCCATTATGTACGGGTGCAATAATTTTTGCACCTACTGCATCGTGCCGTACGTGCGGGGCAGAGAGCGCAGTCGTGACCCCGAGTGCATCATAGCGGAAGCGACGGAACTGGTGCGGCAAGGGTACAAAGAGATCACGCTGCTGGGGCAAAACGTCAATTCCTACGGCAAGGGCGAAGCGCACGGTGTGGATTTTCCTGCGCTTTTGCGGCGGCTGAATGCCATTCCGGGGGATTTCCTCATTCGGTTTATGACATCGCACCCCAAGGATGCTACACCCGCGTTGTTTGATACCATTGCGGAGTGCGAAAAAGTGTCGCGGCATTTTCATTTGCCGTTCCAGTCGGGCAGTAACCGCGTGCTCAAAGCGATGAACCGCGGGTACACGCGGGAGCGGTATCTCGAACTGGTGCAGTATGCGCGGCGCGTGGTGCCGAACATCGCGTTTACC
>JAZOBT010000003.1:0-11364 GCA_045596125.1 Acutalibacteraceae bacterium
ATTTTTGACGCACTTATTAAAGCGGGGAAGAAGCCGGCGATCGTGAGCCATTTAACGTGTACGGTTGCTAAAATCTTTTTGGATCGCAATATGGATTATTATCCCTGCAAAGGTGTCGAAGAAGTGCACGCGAAAGTTGCGGAACTGGTTATGGAAGATAAGTACGATTTCATTGCGGTTCATGCGTGTAATTATGATACCATTATGCATAAGTACGGCCCTGAGAGCGTTGAAGCACTTGCCGAGTTGCGTGTGAATGCATCGGCGTATGCAACGTTTGATGCGCTGGTCAAGCGTCACTGGAAAGATCACAATGTGTTTATGGGTTTTGCGATGGATCACGGTTGCCACGAGATCGACGGCGGTTGCGGTTCACACGGATTGGATATGTCGGAAGATGTGAACATTACGCATTTTTACAAAGCTTATGCAGCAGAAGAGGCGAAATAAAAGTTAGATCAGCGGTGCGGGTTGTTTTGGCAACGCGCACCTTTCTATTGACTTTCATCGCAATCGCTATATAATGGAGATGGACGAATTTAAGGGGTGAATAGTTGATGGTGGGTGAAGTGATCATCGCCGTGATGGAGTGGATCGGAACGGTAGCATTTGCGGTTTCCGGATCGCTGGTTGCTATTGGATGCGGCTTAGATTTGTTTGGGGTTTTAATGGTCGGATGCGTTACCGCGGTTGGCGGGGGATGACACGTGATGTGTTGCTGGGAAATGTGCCGCCGCAGATCTTTTTTAACCCTTTGATCGTGTTGGTGGCATTTGCAACGTCGCTTGTTGTGTTTATCGTAGGTTACATTAATTTTAAAAAGTTCAAGGGTATGCGCGAAAAAGCGGAAGAACTCAATATCTTTTTTGATGCCTTGGGGTTGTCTGCCTTTTCAGTTACGGGTGTTGAAATTGCTTGCGAAGCCGGCTTTGCGGATAATGTTATCTTAGCCGTTACGATGGGTGTGTTGACCGGTGTTGGCGGCGGTGTGCTGCGAGACGTGTTGGTGAACGAAAAACCGTATGTGCTTGTGAAACATGTTTACGCGGTAGCCTCCTTAGCGGGCAGTGGTGTCTATTGGGTGATCCGCTGCTTTACGGAGTATCGCATTGCCGGTACTTTTATCGCGATGGCATTGGTGATCTTGTTGCGGTTGTTGGCAGCAAAGTTTCATTGGAAGTTACCAAAAATTAAATTGGAAGAGACATCCGTCTGACAAAGGCGGGTGTTTTTATTTCGAAAACTATTGTTGTCATTTGTAAAAATGTGTGATAAGATATAGAATAGGGAAGAATGAAAAAGAAGTGAATAAGATTAGAGGAGGTTGCTATGGATATTTTTATGATTTTGAGTTTGATTGGCGGATTGGCGTTGTTCCTGTACGGTATGGACCTGATGGGCGACAGTTTAAAAAAACTTGCCGGCGGTAAGTTGGAATCCATCCTTTCCAAACTCACTTCGGCCCGCTGGAAGGGGTTCTTGCTTGGTTTTATTGTAACGGCGATCATTCAATCGTCGTCGGCGACCACGGTTATGCTCGTTGGTTTTGTGAACTCCGGTATTATGAGTTTGGGCCAAACAATTAGCATAATTATGGGTGCCAACATTGGTACAACCGTGACGGCGTGGCTCCTGAGTACGGCGGATATTCAGGGGACCGATATTTTGCTGAAACTGTTCAAACCCGAATCGTTTACGCCGATTTTGGCGGCGATCGGTTTGATTATGACCATGGTTTCCAAAAAGGATCGCAAGAAGAATATTGGTATGATCTTGATTGGTTTTGCGATTTTGATGTTCGGCATGGATGCCATGAGTTCGGCTGTGGAAAGCTTGCGGGATAACGAGGCGTTTGCTAACCTTCTTACGATGTTCTCCAATCCTCTCATGGGTATCTTGGTAGGTACGGTATTTACCATGATCATTCAATCGTCGTCGGCATCCGTCGGCGTTTTGCAGGCATTGTGCCTTAGCTGTGTGATTCCGTATTCGACGGCGCTGCCGGTGATTCTGGGTCAGAATATCGGTACGACCATCACACCGATCTTATCGTCGATCAGCGGCAATACCGAGTCGCGCCGTGTAGCGTTCAGTTGCCTCTATATCAAGATGATTGGCGTTGCGATCGTAACGGGTGTTTTTTATGCATTGCATTCGGTGATCGATTTTGAGTTTATGAGCCAATCAGCCAGTGCGATGGGCATTGCAGTGGTGCATACATCGTTCAACATTATCTCGACCGTTATCTTGTTCCCGTTCTGCTCGCTGGTTGAAAAGTTGGCGGTGGAAACGGTTCGCAGCAAAAAGGCGGAACGCGAAGCCGATGTGTTTGACACACTGGATGAACGTTTCTTGGAAATGCCGTCTTTCGCTGCTGAAAAGTGTAAAGAACTCGTGTGCGATATGGCGAATATCTCGGTGGATTCTTTTGAAAAGGCCACTCGTTTGCTGGATAACTACGATGCGGCGATCTTTGACGAGGTTAACGCCTTGGAGTCGCTGGTTGACCGTTATGAGGATAAAACCAGTACGTATTTGGTAAAGATCGCAGAAACGCAGTTGTCGTCACAAGATAGCCGTGTGGTTACCGAATTGTTGCACTGTATCGGTGATATCGAGCGTATCTCCGACCATGCGCAGAACATTGCGGAGGCGGCGAAAGAGATTTATGACAAAGAGATCACCTTCTCTGAAAAAGCGCATGAGGATCTTAAGGTGATTACTGCGGCGGTCTCTGAAGTGCTCAGCTTGGCAACAACGGCACTGGTGAATGACGATTTGAATATTGCTCGCTGTGTAGAACCGCTCGAGCAGGTTATCGATAATTTGAGACGTAAGATTAAGAGTGGGCATATTTCGCGGCTTAAGCAGGGCAACTGCACGATGGAACTCGGCTTTATCTTGTCGGATCTGTTATCAAACTACGAGCGTATTGCTGACCATTGTTCCAACATTGCGGTGTGTTTCCTGGAGATTGCCAACGACTCGTTCGAGACGCATGAATATCTCAATCAGGTCAAGAACAGCGAGGGTTCGGAATTCAGCGAAATGTTTGAAGCATATACCCAAAAGTACCAAGTTGTATAATGTGGTTTTGCGGATCCCGAGTGCTACAGCACTTGGGATCTGTTGCTATAATGTTTGAGGTGGCTTATGAAACTGATCGTGTGCTTGGATGATAAGAACGGGATGTTGTTTAACCGACGTAGGCAAAGCAGCGACCGTGTGTTGCGCGAACGAATTCTTTTGCTTACGGAGAGTAGTCGTTTGTGGATGAACGACTATTCGGCAAAGCAATTCGAGGAGACGACATCGCATTGTTGTGTAGATGAGGATTTCCTCGGGAAAGCACTTAGCGGAGAGTATTGCTTTGTGGAAAATGTTATACCGGAAGAGGTGTACGATCGGGTGGAACAGTTGATCGTTTACCGTTGGAATCGAGTGTATCCTTCCGATGTAACCTTTCCCTTTGAACGGTTTTCTCCGTGGCGTTTGGTGAATCAAACATCGTTTGAGGGATATTCGCATCCTGAGATTACGGAAGAGGTGTATGAACGATGAAGTGCCGTGCAAGCCGGTTGTTATCGGTCGTTTTATGCTTTCTTTTGCTTTGCACGGCGTGCGGTGCACCTGCGCAGAACATAAATACGCCTACGAATACTACGGTGTCGGTGGAACAAATACCACCGTTTAGCGATCAGCCGTATGTCGTTATCAATAACAACGAACCGTCGTTTACCAAAGCGGATCTGGTGACCACCGCGTATGAGTTGTATACACCCCTCGATCGTCTTGGTCGTTGCGGCGTAGCAAGGGCTTGTGTCGGTAGGGAAGGTATGCCCACCGAAGAGCGCGGAGATATTGGGCAGATCAAGCCCAGCGGATGGCACACCGTGAAATACGATAGCGTTCAAGGAAAGTATTTGTACAATCGTTGTCATTTGATTGGGTATCAGCTCACCGGCGAAAATGCCAATGAGCGGAATCTTATTACAGGTACGCGTTACTTGAATGTGGAAGGTATGCTACCGTTTGAAAATATGATTGCCGACTATGTCAAAGAAACCGACAACCACGTTTTGTATCGTGTCACCCCGATTTTTGAAGGTGAAAACTTGGTGGCCAGCGGCGTGCAGATGGAGGCAAAGTCCGTGGAGGATGACGGTGACGGCATTTGCTTTAATGTGTATGCCTATAACAATCAGCCGGGTATTGTTATTGATTACGCCACAGGGAACAGCGGTCTTTCGGGCGCGCCGATTTCTACCACAAAAACGCAGGCGATAAAGTATATTTTAAATACCAGTTCGAAAAAATTTCATAAAACTTCTTGCAAAAATGCAGCATCGATCAAAGAAAAAAACCGTGCCGTTTCGTATGAAAAACGCGAAGAATTGTTGCGTCAAGGGTACGATGCGTGCAAGACGTGCAATCCGTAATGGATTTTTTCTTAAATTTTCCGTAATTTCCCCTTGACAAGTACCACGCTTTTCGGTATAATACGTGTTGTTCCGCGAAAGCGGGTATGGACGTTTAGCTCAGCTGGTAGAGCATTCGCTTGACGTGCGAAGGGTCAGCGGTTCAAGTCCGTTAACGTCCACCACCAAAACAACCCTTGTCTGTCCGACAAGGGTTGTTTTTTTGAAATTTGCAAAAGGTCTTGAAACATAGCGAGTTTTAGCGTATGATGTTACCGATAGGAGGTGAGGCGTTGGACGGCTTGCGTCACGAGGATAAGTATTATATCAGCCGTGCGGCGTATTATCAGCTGAAAGCGCGGCTGGATGCGGGTCTGTACAAGGACTCACACATTACTCATCCCGACGGTAAATATTTTATCCGCAGTTTGTATTTTGACGATTATAATCGGAGCGGGCTCAGAGATAAGGTGGAAGGTGTAGAAACCAGAGAAAAGTTTCGCATACGGTTTTATGATCTGGACGATTCCTTCATTCGTTTAGAAGCCAAGCAGAAATGGGATCATATGACGCGTAAGTTGTCTGCCACACTCACACGTGATAAAGCGGATCGCCTGTTGCGGGGGGACACGTGGTGGATGTATAATGAGGAACAACCGCTGCTTCGCAATTTTTATTTAAAGACGCGCACGCGCTTATTACGTCCGACCGTGGTGGTGGATTATTACCGCGAAGCGTATGTGTTTGAAGATGTGCGGTTGACCTTTGACAGCGATATCCGCAGTGGTCGCTTTTCGTTCGATTTGTTTGATTCCTCATTGGCGACTGTACCGGTAATGCCGTCCGACCGCTTGGTGCTGGAAGTCAAGTACGACGAAGCGTTGCCGTATAGCATCAAACAATTACTCAAAACGGTGCCGCTGGCGCGGTGCGCGATCTCAAAATATGCTTTATGTTGTGATTTGCAGTAACGGAGGAAAGTACAATGAGTTTTTTGGATATGATCAAAAACAGTGTGGTGGAACAGTTTGGCACGGGTGTCTCGGTGGGGCAAATGATTGGGTCATTGGCGGTATCATTTTTGATGGGCGCGTTCATTTTACTTGTATACCGTCAAACGTACCGCGGCGTACTGTTCTCTAAGGGTTTTGCGTATTCGTTGATTTTGCTGTGTATGGTAACGGCGGTAATCATTCGCACCATCAGTTCCAACCTGGCGTTGTCGCTCGGTATGGTGGGTGCCTTGTCCATTGTGCGTTTCCGTACGGCGATCAAAGATCCGGTGGATACCGTGTTCATGTTCTGGACGATTGCGTGCGGCATTATGAGTGGTGCCGGCTTATATTTGGTCGGTGGCTTGGCGTGTTTGGGCGCGGGACTTTTGTATTTTGTGGTTTGCACCGTCTATCGCAAAAACAAGTGTCCGTATTTGCTGGTGGTGCGGTATGATCCCGAACAGTTTGCTGCCGTTAAAAAGGTGCTACACACCTTGCCCCAATATCGTGTAAAATCGCGCACAGTCACACGTAACGGCGGAGAATTGACGGTGGAAGTGTCGCTCAAAGGTAGCGAGATGGCGGTGTTGGATACCTTGCTTGCAACGGCGGGGGTTATCGATGCCAGTCTGGTGAGTTACGAAAGCGAATTTGGTTTATAAGAAAAACGAGAGCTGCGGAAATACCGCGGCTCTCGCTTTTTAATTGTACGATTCCATTTCCAGTTGCGCTTCTTCCCAGTCGGTCATTAGCTGTTCCAGGCGTTGATTCTCTTCGTCTAATTCGGCGCTTAGGGCGATGACTTGATCGTAACACGCGGCGACTTCGGGTTGTTCCAATTGCGCGTGGAGAGCGCCGATTTGTTCTTCGCACGCGGCAATCGCCTCTTCAAGGCGGCGGATACGGGTGCCCAACTTGCGCTTTTGCGATTCGATTTCCTTGCGTTTTTGATAGGCGTTTTCTTTCACGGGTGCGGCGCTTGCCTGCGCGGTGGAAACGGCAGTTTGTTGGCGTTCCCAATACTCGTCGTAATTACCTGTGAAACTTTCGCAACCGTCGGCGTTGATCTTTAAAATGCGGGTTGCCATACGGTTGATAAAATAACGGTCGTGCGATACCACCAATAACGTGCCGTCGTAATTTTCCATCGCGGATTCCAGCGCTTCGCGTGAGGCAATGTCCAGGTGGTTGGTGGGCTCGTCCAACAGTAACAGGTTATCGTGTGCCAGCATCAGTTTTAATAGCAGCAAGCGGGCGCGTTCGCCGCCGCTGAGTTGGCGGATGGGTTGAAACACTTCGTCACCGTAAAACAAAAAGGTGGCCAGCGCACTGCGCAGCTCGGTTTGGGTCAGGTTGGGGTAAGCATCCCACAGTTGATCAATGGCGGTCTTGTCATAATCCAAATGGGCTTGGACTTGGTCGTAATATCCGATGGATACGCGCGAACCCAAGTGAAGATAGCCGCCGTCCGGCGTTTGTTCGCCCGTGAGGAGACGCAGTAATGTGGTTTTGCCGCAACCGTTTGGCCCAAGCAAGAAAACACGTTCGCCGCGTCGCAGTTGGAACGAGACGTTACGAAGCAACGGGCGGTCAAACGATTTGGAGAGGGATTCCGCAGTCAATACTTCGTTGCCGCTGGTCGTGGCGGCGGTGAAGCCGAAACGCAAGGTCGCCTCCGCCTTCTCCAACGTGACTTGGCCTTCTTTGAGCCGCTCCAAGCGTTTTTCGCGACTTTCGGCGGCACGCACGGATTTTTCACGGTTCCATTGTTTCAAAAGGGCAATATTTTCTTCCAGTTTCTTGATGGCACGTGCGGTGGTCTTATAGTGCCGCGCGGCGATCTCTTCGTCTTTTTCGCGTTGCTCTTTATGCGCCGTGTAACTGACATTGGTGGCGTACAGTTTACCGTGTGTTAATTCCATTGTGCGGTTGGTAACACGGTCCAAGAAATAACGGTCGTGCGAAATGACAATGACCGCGCCTGTGTAACCGCGCAGAAAATTTTCCAACCATTCCACCGATTCAATATCCAAATGGTTGGTGGGCTCGTCCAACAATAGAAGGTCGGAGCCGGACAACAAAAGCCGTCCCATGGCAAGCTTGGAGCGTTGCCCACCGCTGAGTGTGGTGACGGACCGCTTGTGGAAAGTCTCGTCGAAGCCCAAACCCGCCAGTGTGGACGCAACACGACTGCGAAAATATAGACCGCCTTCGGCTTCAAACTGTTCTTGCAAGCGCGTCTGCTTTTCGATCAACGCTGCGTCTCCCGTGTCGGATAAGGCACGGTTGACTTCTTCCAACTCTTGCTCCAAACGGCGCAACGGGTCAAATACGCTTTCGAGGGCTTCCCACACGGTGATATCGTCGGAAAGCGTGTGTTGTTCCAAATACCCGATACGCACCCCGCGGGCGGGTAGGACGTCGCCGAAATCGAGTGTCTCTTCGCCCGTGATCAGACGGAATAACGTGGTTTTACCGCAACCGTTGGAGCCGATAAGACCGATGCGGTCGTGCTCGGCAACGTCAAAGGTCAACCGTTCAAACAGATAGCGGTCACCAAAACTCTTTGTTAAATTGTGAACTGACAATACGGTCATAGGGGGTGACCATCCTTTTTAGGAAATTCTTATATGATTATAGCAGGAAAAATCTTGTGTGGCAAGCAAAATACTGTTATACTATAGAGTAAGATGTGCGAAAGGGTTGAATCGTATGAATTTTAATGAAGAAAAAATGTATCATATCGGTCTTACACCCGCCGATGGTGCAGCCTATGCCATCATAACGGGGGATCCCGGACGGGTGGAGCGTATTGCTATTCAACTGGATAACCCTGTATTTGTGGCATCCAATCGTGAGTATACCACGTGGGCAGGCGAACTGGAGGGCGAACGCGTTTTGGTTACATCTCACGGGATCGGCGGCCCTTCCACTGCGATTTGTGTGGAGGAATTACAGCGTTGCGGTGTGCAGACGGTGATTCGCGTCGGCACGTGCGGCGGCATGGCGCTTCCCGTTTGCGGCGGTGATGTGGTGGTCGCTACGGCGGCGATCCGCGCTGAGGGCACCAGTCGTGAATATCTGCCGATCGAGTTTCCTGCTGTGGCGGATCTGGCGGTTTCGGTAACGCTCAAAGAGGCGGGTGAGTCACTGGGCTACACGGTGCATGCGGGCGTGGTGCAGTGTAAGGATTCGTTTTACGGGCAACACTCTCCCGAGAGTATGCCTGTACACAAGGGGTTGGAGGATCGCTGGCAGGCGTGGATACGCGGCGGATGCTTGGCATCCGAGATGGAATCTGCCACGCTGTATATTGTGGCGGCAGCCCGCGGAATGCGTGCCGGTTGCGTGTTGCATGCGGTGTGGAATCAAGAACGCGAAAAAGCAGGACTTTCCAACGAAAAGGATGAAAATACGGGCAAAGCCGCGCAAACCGCGGTGGAGGCAATTCGTCGATTAATAGTTGCGTCGCGCAATAAAGTGTGATATAATATTATGTCAAAGTAAGGAGGTGTGCTCGTGCGGATTCTCGGTATCGATCCCGGTTATGCCATTATTGGTTGGGGCGTGGTCAATTATGAGCGAGGTCGCTTTGCGCCGTTGGATTTTGGCGCGGTAACGACGTCGGCGGGCACACCGTTTGTACAGCGGTTGCAGTGCATTTACAACGACCTTTCTGCCATACTGGCGGCACACGCACCGGATGCGATGGCGATTGAAAAATTGTACTTTCAAAACAACCAAAAGACCGCCATTGAGGTGGCGGAAGCGCGCGGCGTGATCTTGTTGGCGGCGCAGAATGCGGGTGTGCCTGTGTTCGAATATACGCCGTTGCAGGTCAAAAGCGCGGTTACAGGGTACGGACAAGCACAAAAACCGCAGGTGATGGAAATGACACGGCGGTTGTTGCGATTGACGCAGGTCCCCAAACCCGACGACACGGCGGATGCACTTGCCATCGCCATTTGTCACGGGCAGATGGGCGGTACGGCACTGAAACGACAGATTATGAGAGGAGGCTGATGGTAGTATGTATTACAGTGTAAGAGGAACGCTACTCCATCGTGAGATGAATTTTGCCGTTGTGGAATGCGGCGGGGTAGGATATCGCTGTTATATAACTGCCAACACAGCTCGACAACTCCCATCAATCGGTGCGGAAGCGTTGTTGTATACGTTTTTGAATGTGCGCGAAGATGCGCTTGAATTATTCGGTTTCGCGGATCGCAGTGAACTAAATTGTTTTCGTTTGCTCACCTCGGTCAATGGTGTAGGGCCGAAAGTGGGATTGGCGATCCTGTCGGAATTGACACCCGAACGCGTGGCATTAGCGGCGGCCTCGGGTAATCACAAAGAATTCACACGGGCGCAAGGAGTGGGTCCTAAATTGGCACAACGCCTTGTATTGGAACTTAAGGATAAAGTGGGGTTGCCCTCGGCGACAAACGGCGTGGTGGTGCAAAGCGAAGCGCCGATGGGCGTTATCAGCGTGTCACAAGGTGCGGCGGAAGCGGTCAACGCCTTAACGATGCTGGGCTTCAGCAGTGGTGAGGCATCGGCTGCCGTGGGTAAATTAGACAGTACTTTGCCGGTGGAAGAGCTTGTGCGCCAAGCTTTAAAGGCACTGGGTAAACGGGGGTGAGCACGGTGAGCGAATTGGATTTTGAAAATCGGATGATGTCAACCGAATATTTGCCCGAAGATGAGGGGGACAACCCGTTGCGCCCTCGCTCGATGAATGAGTATATCGGGCAGGAAAAAGTCAAAGAGAATTTATCGGTCTTCATCAATGCCGCTCGTTTGCGCGGTGAGCCGCTGGATCACGTGCTGCTTTACGGCCCTCCCGGCTTGGGTAAAACCACGCTTTCGGCGATCATTGCCAATGAAATGGGCGTGAATTTTCGTATCACCTCGGGCCCTGCACTGGAACGCCCGGGTGATTTGGCGGCGTTGCTGACTAATTTGGAGCAAGGCGATGTGTTGTTTATCGATGAAATTCACCGCTTGCCGCGTACTGTGGAAGAGATTTTGTATCCCGCCATGGAAGACTTTGCGATCGATATTATCAACGGCAAAGGGCAGGGTGCTTCGTCCATTCACTTGCCGTTGCCGCGCTTTACGTTGATCGGAGCTACCACGCGCGCAGGTCAATTGTCGGCGCCGTTGCGTGATCGGTTCGGTGTTATCTGCCGTTTGGAATTGTACACACCCGAAGAACTGGCACGTATCGTGCAACGCAGTGCGGAGATCTTAGGTATTCCGTGCGATACCGACGGTGCGCTGGAAGTGGCATCGCGCTCGCGCGGAACCCCTCGTATTGCCAATCGCCTGCTCAAGCGTGTGCGCGATTTTGCGCAGGTGCTCAATCGTGGTGTTATCAATGCCGATGTGGCTCGTGTGGCGCTCGATAAGTTGGAAATTGATGAACTGGGACTGGATATGGTGGATCGCCGCATGTTGATGGCGATGATCCAACACTATAACGGCGGACCGGTGGGATTGGATACGCTGGCCGCGGTGATTGGCGAAGAAGCCATCACCATTGAAGATGTCTATGAACCGTATTTGATGCAGCTGGGCTTTATCAATCGTACACCGCGCGGGCGTGTGGTTTTGCCTGCCGCTTATGCGCATTTAGGGCTGGAGCATCAAATGACGTTTTAACCAAAGGAGCAGCAGGTATGAGAACGGCTGACAAGTGGAAAGAGTATGAATTGCTGGACGCAACCGGCGGTGAACGGTTGGAACGGTGGGGGGACGCCATCCTCATTCGTCCCGATCCGCAAATTTTGTGGGATACCGGTCGCCGTCATCCGCTTTGGAACAAAGCACACGCGCGGTATCACCGTTCCTCGACGGGCGGCGGGCACTGGGAGACCTATCGCTCGTTGCCGGATGTGTGGGAGATCGAATACAACTCGCTTCGGTTTCGCTTAAAACCGATGGGCTTT
>JAZOBT010000004.1:0-3690 GCA_045596125.1 Acutalibacteraceae bacterium
AGAAGATCCTGTTCCCCATCTTCGTTACGGCACTGTGCGTGTTGTTGCTGCCGAGCGCCGCCCCCCTGATCGGTATGCTGATGCTCGGCAACCTATTCCGTGAAAGCGGTGTGGTAGAACGTTTGACCAAGACCGCACAAAACGAATTGATGAACATTGTCACCATTGTACTGGGCGTTACGGTGGGTGCTACTGCCAACGCTAACACGTTCCTTCAACCCAAGACCTTGCTCATCGTCGTTTTAGGTCTCATTGCCTTTTCGATGGGTACCGCCGGCGGTCTCTTGTTGGGTAAATTGATGTATGCCGTCACAGGCGGTAAGGTCAATCCGCTGATCGGTTCAGCAGGCGTTTCAGCCGTACCGATGGCGGCGCGTGTTGCACAAAAGGTGGGACAACAAGAGAATCCGTCCAACTTCCTGCTGATGCACGCGATGGGACCCAACGTGGCGGGCGTGATCGGTTCAGCGGTGGCGGCCGGTGTCCTGCTTACATTGTTTGGTTAATCACACAGGTTCAGTGGCGGGGAACACGCTTCCCCGCCCTTTATTTTCGGAGGATACGATCGTATGGATGTACAAGCCTATTTAGACCTACGTCGTCGCGTACTCACGCGCGTGTTTTCGCGTATGAATCGACCGCAACAAGAGGCTGTGTTTCAAACGGAAGGCCCGCTGCTTATCTTGGCCGGTGCGGGTAGCGGAAAAACCACGGTGCTTGTGAACCGTATTGCCAATTTGGTGCGTTTCGGCAAAGCGTATCACAGTGATGAGGTGCCGCCGTTCTTGACGGATGACGCATTGGATACCTTGCGCCGTTATGCAGACGGGGAAATTCCCGTTGACAACCGCATCGATGCGCTGTGCGCGGTGGATCCGTGCCCCGCGTGGCGCATCTTAGCCATCACGTTTACCAATAAGGCGGCGGGCGAACTCAAAGACCGTTTGGAAGCGATGCTGGGCGAGCAAGGCCGCGAAGTGATGGCGGGTACATTTCACTCGTTTTGTGCGCGTGTACTACGGCAAGACGGCGGCGCGCTGGGGTATTCCTCGCATTTCACGATTTACGATACCGACGACAGCCGCCGCTTGATGAAAGAGTGTATGAAATCGCTCAATATCGAGGAGCGCGTATTGGGGCACAAAGCCATTTTAGGCGAGATCGGCCGCGCAAAGGACAGCCTGCTTTCCCCTGAAGAGTTTACGGTACAGGCGGGCAGCGATTTTCGACTGAAGAAAATTGCGGATTGCTATCGATTATACCAAAAGCGGTTGCGCGATGCCGATGCGATGGACTTTGACGATCTACTCGCACGCACGGTGGAATTGTTTGAGACCGAGCCCGCCGTGTTGCAAAAATATCAAAATCGGTTCCGTTACTTAATGATCGACGAGTACCAAGACACCAACCACGCGCAGTACCGCTTTGTCAGCTTGTTGGCACAAAAAAGTCGTAACCTGTGCGTAGTGGGTGACGACGATCAAAGTATTTACAAGTTCCGCGGCGCGACGATCGAGAATATCTTGAGTTTTGAAGAGCAATTCAGCCCGTGTGCCGTGATTCGTTTGGAGCAAAACTATCGCTCCACGCAAAACATACTGGATGCCGCCAACGCGGTCATCGCCAACAATATGAACCGCAAAGCGAAAACCTTGTGGACTGATAACGGCAAGGGCGATCTTCTGCAATGGCACACGTTGGAAAACGAGGATGAAGAAGGACGGTTCATTGCCCGCACCGTGTTAGACAAGGTCGCGAACGGTGACAAATACCGCAACATGGCGGTGCTGTACCGCGCCAACGCGCAATCCAACGCGATTGAACGGGCGCTTGTCAAGAGCGGTATTCCCTACCGTATTCTGGGCGGCCACCGCTTTAACGACACGAAGGAAGTGCGCGATGCCATCGCCTATCTGCGGGTCATCAACAACCCCGACGACAGTGTAAGTTTACGGCGCATCATCAACGAACCCAAGCGCGGCATCGGTGATACCACGTTGGATAAAGCCGCGGCACTCGCGGACGAACAGGGTATCTCACTGTACGAAGTGCTAGCTCACGCCGACGAATATGCCGACCTCAGCCGCGCCGCGGCGCGTATTGCGCCGTTCATTTGTATGATGGATGCCTTACGCGATAAAGCCAACGAGAACAGCATTTCATTGCATTTATTGTACCAAGAGATGCTGGATAAAACGGGCTACTTGGCGATGTGGCAACAAGCGGGGCCTGCTGAAGAGGATCGCGTAAACAACTTGAACGAACTGGCATCCTCCATTCACAATTATGAGGAAAACAGCGACGAAGACTTGCCGCAGTTGTCGGGCTTCTTGGAAGAAAACGCGCTGATGACGGATGTGGATAATTACGACGCAGGCGCGGATGCGTTGGTGCTGATGACAATGCACGCCGCCAAGGGCTTGGAGTTTCCCACCGTATTCCTGCCCGGATTTGAGGATGGCATTTTCCCTGGTATGCAAACGCTGTTCCGACCCGAGGAACTGGAAGAAGATCGGCGTTTGTGCTACGTAGCACTGACCCGCGCGAAGCGGGAATTGTACATCACCTGTGCACGCAGTCGTATGTTATACGGCTCCACCACCCGCAATCGCCCGTCGCGCTTTTTGCAAGAGATGCCGTCGGCGTTGCTGGAAACGCACGAGCAACCGCGCATTTACGGCAGTTTCGGCGAGCGTAGCAGCTTCCAAAGCCATACGTCGAGCACGGCAACGCCTTCCACCCCGATCACACATTCGTACAAAGCGTGGTCGGGCGAGAAACCCGGCGGTGGCATCTCGGCAACGCGCACCAAGACAACGGCGGCGGACAACTGGCGAGCGGGCGATACCGTCAGCCACAAGACGTTCGGTGTCGGGCAGATTCAAAGTGTGCAGCCGATGGGCAACGATACGTTGCTCACCATTGCGTTTGAACAGGTGGGAACCAAAAAAATTATGGCGACTTTCGCGAAACTTACCAAATTATGAACCAAAAATCCTCCTATGTCATATGATAGCAGTGAAGGGTCCCATCGAACGATGGCATCCTCTATCACGTGACATAGGAGGATTCTTTATGGCTGATAATAACAAGTATATGTCAGCAAGCGGTTGTAAGGAAGCCGTATGCGTGGATGCCGGCCGCGTATACGACAGTTGTTCCGATAAAGACTGCTTGGAGGATCTGCGGCTGTTCTTCACCGAACGCGACCAAATGGTGATCGATCACGCCGTCAGCATCCGTGCAAAAAAAGCGGAAGTCGTCAGCACGTACATCGATGTGGAAGCGTTGCCGTTTAATCGCGGTTACTATTCCTGCGATATCACGTTCTTCTTCAGCGTTACGCTGGAGGTGTATTCCGGACACGGCACCGGTTGTTGCCTCGTAAAAGGTGTTGCGATCTTCCAAAAGAAAGTGATCTTGTTCGGCAGCGAAGGTAATGTTAAGGTGTTCTGCAGTGAGTTCTGTCCCGATCACCACGACCGCCAAGAAATGCCCACCCGCAATATGCCGCGTTGCTGCGTGCAAGTCGCGGAACCGGTTGTGTTGTCGGCGCGGTTGGTGGAAAAATGCGAGTGCGCCTGCAAGTGCGATTGCGCGGCATCGTGTATTCCTGCCTGCGTGTGCGAGCAATACGGCGGCAATTTCGTGGACAGCGGTTGCGACAAGCTGGTGCTGGTATCGCTGGGG
>JAZOBT010000005.1:0-5798 GCA_045596125.1 Acutalibacteraceae bacterium
GAATGTACGGATATAAAATAGAAAAAGGGCACGAAAAAAGAGAGAAGATTAAACTTCTCTCAATTCTCTTGCCCGCAATACTCGTACCATTAAAATGTACGATGCGTCTTCTCATTTTTTACTGCTTAGTCTTCTAAATCATTTTGAAATGCTTTAATGCATCCATAATCGCATCTTCTTTTTCTTTAGGGCACTGCGGAACTCTATGGCCTGCTTTTCCCTTATTATAGTTTTCTCTTTCTATAATACCGCATTTAGTTTTAACTTGCGATATATATAGCGAAGATACTTTAAGCCCAAATTTGTTAAGCACGTATTCTTTGATTTCCGGATACGTAGCTTTAAGCTCGGCGGCAGTTGTATCAAACTCTGTAAGGTCGATTGTTATGTCGATATGTTCGTCAGGTCGGCGTTGGGACAAAAGAGCAACTGTCTCCACGTGTGCCGTGCGGGGGAACATATCCACCGGTGTGACAGAAATCGTACGGTACCCTTGCACATCAAATTGCTTTAAATCGCGCGCCAGTGTGGCGGGATCGCACGATACGTACACAATCCGTTCGGGCGCCATCGATACCACCGTGTCAATCAGCGCTGTATCGCATCCTTTTCGCGGCGGATCCAACACTACCACATCGGGATGCCAACCCTCCGCCGCCAACCGTTTAGAGGCCTCAGCGGCATCGGCCGCCATAAAACGAGCATTGGTGATACCGTTATCTGCGGCATTGCGCACTGCATCCTCCACGGCTTGCGGCACCACTTCTACCCCCACCAACTCACGCACACGGTGCGCCATCGCCAAACCAATGGTTCCCGTTCCGCAATACAGGTCCAGCAACCGTTCCTCCCCCGTCAACGCCGCGGCATCCGCCGCCAACGCATACAGGCGCTCCGCCTGCGGCGAGTTGACTTGATAAAAAGACAGCGGCGATAAGCGGAAATTCAACCCACACAACGTGTCGGTAATATACGGTTTGCCATATACGGCGTAGCATGTATCCCCCAGCACCACATTGGTGTCGCGCTTGTTGAGGTTGATGACCACCGATGCCAAACCGTCAATCGCTTCTTTGAGCGCCGAAACGAGCTCGTCGGTATGCGGCAATTTACCGCAGGTGCACACGAGGCAAACCATACATTCGCCGCTGCGTTTCCCTTCGCGTATGTAAATATGCCGCAACACACCGCTACCAGTGGTTTCATCGTAGATCGGTACGCGGTTCTTTTTTGCCCACCGCATCACGACGCTCACAGCTTTTTCGAATAATTCGGGTTGTAACAAGCAATCGCGTTGCTCGATAACACGATGACTGCGTGCGGCATATAGCCCCACGATCGGTTTATTTTCAACACACGCCACGGGGTACTGCGCTTTATTCCGATATCGATTAGGCACCTCACACGGCACGATAGCCGCAGGTTCGATATTCAACCCGCCGATGCGCTGTAACGCATCCGCCACCCGTTGCCGCTTATACCGCAGTTCCGCCTCGTACGAGATATGACGAAACACGCAACCGCCGCACTTGCCGAATACGAGACAATCGCTCTCCGCCACCCGATCGGCAGACGGCACCACCAAGGATTCCACCTTGCCGTACGCGAGGTTCTTTTGCACTTTTACAATGCGACAATCGATCACATCACCGATTGCCGTAAAAGGCACAAACACGGCGATGCCACGTTCATCCTCAGACTCCGCATACCGTCCGATACCGCTGCCTTCCGCACTCATCGCCGTAATGGTCAGCGGAATGATCTGATTTTTGGTCAACATCGCACGTGCTCCTTTCTTACATTTCAAACAACGTCATTTGGCTGGTCGCGGGAAGCGAACCCAACGCACCCAACATACTCAGCGATTCCACCACCGATTTGGAAATACCCGAACGGTTTTGCAGATCATCACACGAAATAAATTCACCGTCGGTGCGCGCTTCCATCAGCGATTGCGCCGCCGCACCGCCCAATCCTTTGACCGAACTGAACGGCAAACGGATCTTACCGTCTTCCATTAAGAATTTATAGGAATGCGACCGATACAGATCCACGGGCAAGAACTCGATGCCGCGTTGCATTGCCTCATAAATGATATGCAATGTTTCAGCTTGTGACAGTTCTTTCGCCGTCGCTTCTTTCTTGTCCTTGGCACGAATGCTGTCCATTAACCGTTTTACCGTCTCTTTGCCCGCCTGCACGGGCTCGGCATCAAAATCTTCACCGCGACCCGTGAAATACGCGGCATAATACTCGGCGGGACGATGCACTTTATACCAAGCCACCCGCAGTGCCGCCGTACAGTACGCGGCGGCGTGCGCTTTCGGGAACATATACTTGATCTTCATACACGAATCCACATACCACTGCGGCACACCGTGTTCTTTCATCGCGGCAAAATGTTCCTCGGTCAACTGCTTCGTTGCCTTCCCTTTACGCACAATTTCCATAATTTTAAACGCCATTTTCGGCGGCAAACCCTTGTGCATCAGGTAGGTCATAATATTATCACGCGTACCGATCACTTCCGAAATGGTACACGTACCCGCGCGGATAAGCTCCTGGGCGTTGCCCAACCACACGTCAGTTCCGTGCGACAGACCCGAGATCTGCAACAAGTCTGCAAATGTCGTGGGACGGCAATCCAGTAGCATTTGCCGCACAAACGGCGTTCCCATTTCGGGCAGAGACAGCGTTCCGGTTTCACATTCAATGTCTTCAACCGTAACGCCGAGCGGTTCGGGCGATGTGAACAGCTTGTACACCTCCGGATCGGACATCGGCACATCCATCACGCGAATACCCGTATACTCTTCCAAATACTTGTAGGTAGTGGGAATCACGTGCCCCAAGTTATCCAATTTTAAGATCGTATCGTGAATGGAATGGAAATCGAAATGCGTTGTGATCACATCGGAATTGGAATCATCAGCCGGATGCTGTGCGGGACAGAAATCTTCAATCACATATTCGTTCGGCACAACAACCATACCACCGGGATGCTGACCCGTGGTACGTTTCACGCCGGTGCATCCCTCAGACAGACGCGCGATTTCCGCGTTGCTGAGTGCCAAGCCACGCTCTTCGGCATACTTTTTCACATACCCGAATGCCGTTTTTTCTGCCACAGTGGAGATCGTACCGGCCTTAAACACATGATCACTGCCGAACAACGATTCCGTGTACTTGTGCGCACGCGTCTGGTATTCGCTGGCGAAGTTCAAATCGATATCCGGCGTCTTATCACCGTCAAATCCCAGGAAGGTTTCAAAGGGAATTTCCTGTCCGTCACGATCCATCATCGCGCCGCACACCGGGCACGCCTTTTCGGGCAGATCAAAGCCCGAACCGTACGAACCGTCCACAATGAACTCCGAGTGTTTGCACGCTGCACACACGTAATGCGGCGCGAGCGGGTTGACTTCGGAAATACCCGCCATATGCGCCACGAACGACGATCCAACCGATCCACGTGATCCTACCAAATAGCCGTTATCCACCGAGTTCTTCACCAGTTTTTGCGCGATCATATACAACACGGCAAATCCGTTCTTAATGATGGAGCTAAGCTCTCTCTCCAATCGCGCCGCCACAATTTCCGGCACGGGATCACCGTAGATCTCCTTGGCACGCTTCCACGTGATTTCGGTCAACTCTTCATCCGAACCATCAATATGCGGCGGATAGTTTCCTTCGGGAATCGGGCGGATATCTTCAATCATATCCGCAATGTGATTGGTGTTTTCCACCACGATCTCATACGCTTTTTCATCCGAAAGATAGGAGAATTCTTTCAGCATTTCTTCCGTTGTACGAAAATACAGAGGCGGTTGCAAATCGGCATCGGTATACCCCTGCCCCGCCTGCAAAATACGGCGATATACCTCATCTTCGGGATCCATAAAATGCACGTCACCCGTAGCACACACGGGGATGCCCAGTTCTTCACCCAACCGTATCACCGTACGGTTAAATTCACGCAATTGTTCCTCATCGCGTGCCAGTCCGTTGCGCAACATAAATTGGTTGTTACCGAGCGGTTGCACTTCCAAGAAATCGTAAAACCGCGCGATTTCACACAGTTCTTCCCACGGTTTCCTGTCCACAATGGCACAGAACAACTCACCTTGTTCGCACGCACTGCCGACAATGAGTCCCTCACGCAGTTCTTCCAACTTTGTCCGGGTGATACGCGGGCGCTTATAGTAATGTTTTAAATGGCTAAACGAAATAAGCTGATATAAATGTTTTAGGCCCACCTTGTTTTTTGCCAATAAAATCTGGTGATACGGGCGCGATTTATGTGCATTTTCGGGCGTGTTGGTTACATCGTTTTCAAAATACGCTTCCACACCATACAGAATTTTGATAGGTGTCCCCGCTCTGGCAGCATCAGCAGCCGTGTTCATCGCTTCGGGGAATGCCTGCGCCACACCGTGGTCCGTAATCGCAATGGCGGGATGTCCCCATTCCACCGCACGGTTCACCAAATGCTTGGCATCTGTCATCGCATCCATAGCCGACATTTTCGTATGTAAATGCAATTCCACACGCTTTTTCTCTGCCGTATCTTTCTTTTTATAACGGCTGACAATAGCGAGCGATTTGGGACTCAACACATTGCCTTTGGCAAATTCATCAAACTCGTACAAGCCTTCCGCCAGTACGCACACACCGTTCTTTAACGCTTCCAACACTTCTAACTTCGCTTTGTCACGCTTGGTATCCGTCCACAAAATCACCACAATGGAATTGGTGCGATCACTGATGTTAAACGTGTGACGAATCCGCGTTCCGTCACGGAACGCCCGTGTTTCATACCCAAACACTTCGCCCCACACCGTCGCCGTAGTTCCCTCTTGCAATTTGTTCAGCGGCACCGGCATCTCACGCGGTACAGGGCCAAATAATGCTTGCGCCGTTTCGCGATAGATCGGCAACCCATCTTGCGGCGGCGTTGACGGATCCGCCGGCTTCAACGGGCGCACCGGTTCAGCGGCAGGCTTGTCCGCTTTGGAGGCCGCTTTTGCCGCCTCTATCGCACGTTGCGTTGCCTCGCGCGATTGTTGTTCCGCCTCTTCCATCAAACGGCGATAGGTCTCATCTCCCGTATCCACACCCGCCGCGCCATGGAAAACGATCGGCACGCGGCACCCAAACAGTTCTTCTACCGTCTCCGCCAACATACGGTCGGTGTGAGTAGTACGCAAAAGATCGACATTCCCGTGCGAGAACGTGACGGAAAAACCCTCACCCTCACGGGCAAAGGTTGCACCGTCAAACGTACCATTGACCGCCACACAGCGACGGCGCAAATACGCAACAATAGTAGAAAAGCACGTTTCACTCAGCATTTCTTTGGGATATTGCGGCACGACCTGCGCCGTGTGCAAACCCAATCCTGCCGCCAGTGCGTTTTCCAGCGGTACGATTTCCTCAAACGGGATAAACGCTTCCAACTGCAAGCAAATGCGCAAAATCCGCTCCGCACGATTGACCTGCATCCGCGTAACGGTTGCTTCAGCAAACCGCGAGAGCAATGCTGCATCGGTTATGTAAGGCGCGAAAAGCGCTTGTACACTTCGCTGACTCATAACGACTCCACTTCTTTTATCAATTCTTCCACCGCATCTTGTTCCGGTACGGTACGGATCACTTCACCTTTTTTAAACAAAGCCACTTTGCCGTCTCCACCGGCAATACCGATATCCGCCTCGCGCGCTTCACCGGGCCCGTTCACGATACACCCCATAACTGCCACGCGAATGGGTTTGTGTACCGACTTTAACCGTTCTTCC
>JAZOBT010000006.1:0-17952 GCA_045596125.1 Acutalibacteraceae bacterium
CCATTTCTACAATCACCAGCGCATTCAACTAAAAACAAAACTGACACCACTTGAAAAGCGATGCCAGTTCGTTGCTTAAAATTTAATTTTCACTACCATAAAGGCGGTTTTTGTACTGTCCGCACAAATTGGGGCAGTTCACTGACAGCCGATGGGGTGGTTTTACACTTGATTATAAACCTTGGGCTTGTTTCCATTCCAGATAATCGTCGTAGGTCATCGTTTTATCAATGATCGTGCCGTCCGCCTTAAATTCAATAATGCGGTTGGCAACGGTCTGGATGAACTGGTGGTCATAGGACGAGAAGAGGATGTTGCCCTTAAACTCGATCAAACCGTCGTTCACCGCGGTGATGGATTCCAGATCCAAGTGGTTGGTGGGTTGATCCAGCAGCAACACATTCGCGCCGAACATCATCATACGCGACAGCATGCAACGCACTTTTTCGCCACCGGATAACACTTTGACGGGTTTGAGCACGTCGTCGCCCGAGAACAGCATCTTGCCGAGGAAGCCGCGCAAGTAGGTCTCGGTGTTATCCACGGAGTATTGATTCAACCATTGAATGAGATTGAGATCGCAGCCGTCAAAGAAAGCGGAATTGTCTTTCGGGAAATAGGATTGCGATGTAGTACCGCCCCATTTGAACAAACCGGAATCGGGGGTGATCTCCTCCATCAAAATGCGGAAGAGTGCCGTAATCGCCAATTCATTTTCACCGACAAAGGCTACCTTGTCACCTTTATTGACACGGAAAGAAACCTTGTCAAGCACCTTTACACCGTCTTGTGCCAGTGTCAGATCTTCCACTGCCAAAATTTCCTTGCCGGCCTCGCGATCCATCGAAAATCCGACAAACGGGTACCGACGGGAAGAGGCGGGCATTTCTTCCACCGACAGTTTCTCGATCAACTTCTTACGGGAAGTTGCCTGCCGCGACTTGGATTTGTTTGCCGAGAACCGCTGGATAAAGTTCTGCAATTCGCGGATCTTATCCTCGGCTTTTTTATTTTGCTCACGCATCAAGCGTTGCATCAATTGGCTGGAATCGTACCAAAAATCGTAGTTACCGACGTAGATCTTAATTTTATTGTAGTCCACATCCACGATATGCGTGCACACGTTGTTGAGGAAGTGACGGTCGTGCGATACCACGATGACGGTACCGATATAATCCATCAAAAAGTCTTCCAGCCACGCAATCGACGCGATATCCAAGTGGTTGGTCGGTTCGTCCAACAAAATGATATCGGGTTGCCCGAACAGCGCCTGAGCGAGCAAGACCTTAACCTTTTCTTTGTCGGCGAGCGATGTCATCGGTTGATACAACATATCCACCGACAAACCCAAGCCTTGCAAAATTTGGCCGGCTTCGGTCTCCGCTTCCCAACCGTTGAGCTCCGCAAACTCACCTTCCAATTCGGATGCGAGTACGCCGTCTTCTTCCGAAAAATCTTCTTTGGCATACAAGGCGTCTTTCTGTTGGATGATCTCATACAAGCGGGGGTTGCCCTGCAAGATGGTATCCAGCACGGTAAATTCGTCGTAGGCGTAGTGGTCTTGCTTCAGTACCGACATACGGTTGTTTTTGTCGATGATGACTTCACCGGCAGACGGTTCCAAGTCACCCGACAAAATGCGCAAAAAAGTAGATTTACCGGCACCGTTGGCGCCGATAACGCCGTAACAGTTGCCCGGTGTAAACAGTAGATTGACGTGTGTGAACAGGTTTTGTCCACTAAAATTGATTCCAAGATCCGATACGGTAATCATAGTTCCTCCGCAAATTAGTTAGAATTACCACTTATTCTACCATACTTTTTCCGCCGTTGCAAGACGTGCTTTGCATTCCGCGGTGGATTTTGGCGTAAAAATTGCCGAATGGTGGCGGCACGGGCGGTTTGGAACCGTGCAGATGTGTAAAACCACGGGAACAGGAAAATGCTCGTGAGAAACCATCCTGCGTGGTCAAGATACATTAAAAGCAGGGCGTTGGTGCGGCGCTTCGTCAATTTTCGTGACAAGGAAAAGGCGTTTTTCAAACTGCCTGTATGGGAAAGCAGATAGGGGACAGCCACCAGTCGAAGCAGTAAAATCTCGACAATGATCCACGCGGCGGCAAGCAGCAGTAATCCCAAGCCGAACATTGCCATCGATAAAATTATTTCTTTTTGTGCGGGTGCATCTTGTGCCAGTGCATCGCTGAAAGCGAACAGCCACAGCGCGGGTAAATACAGTAACGCGCTCCACAATAAGCGGTACCCCCATGTGATCAACCGCCAACCAAGTGCGCGTTCGTAGCCGTAGCGGTAGTAACGAAAGATCAAGGAGAACTGCGCCGCCTCTCCATCCGCGACCAACGTTTCAAAAAAGAGCGCTCGCCCGACTTTGAGCGGTGAGATCATCAGCAAATCAATGAGCAATCCGCAAGCGATCACCAACACATCCGATCCCGGCAGCCAAAAAGCAGAAGTCATAATCCCGACTTCCGCGAGAAAAACCAATATCTGCACGGCCACCGCTTCTTTACGGTGACCGCGCAGATAGGTTGTTGCCTTTTTTCGTTCCACAAAGAAAGACATTGTTGCATCACCCATCGCTAGTATGGGCGGATTTTACAAGTTAAAGCGTTCCCTTGCGGTGGAATAATCGCAAAACTGATTTGCGAAGCAGATCGAACGGGACCACCAGTGAGGCGAGTGCCAGCACAGTCAGCAGTTCTTTTACGGTCAGTCCCGCCGTGCGGAATAAGGAGCCGCCGTAATAGATAAGCCCGATCTGTACCGCCGTGATCAGCGTGAGGATGACGGCGAATGTCGGGTTGCGGTGCAGATGAGCCAACAAATTCAAGCGGTTGGTGCGCGCATTGAAACAATTGAAAATACCGCAGAAAATAAACAAGGCAAAAAATGCGGTCATCCAATAGATCGGTTGCACGTTGTAACGAAATAGCAACTGCAACGGTTCCCATTTGAGAAACAGCAGGCACAAGCCGATAGTGAAAATGCCCGTACAAAGTATCTGGTTGAGCATATACCGATTTATCACGGGTTCGTCGCGGCGCTTCGGAGGCTCTTCCATATACTCGGGGAGCGGCGGTTCACCCGCAAACGCGAGACCCGCGAGCGTATCCATAATGATGTTGATCCACAACATTTGCATGACGGTGACGGGTGTTTCCAACCCGATCAATGGCCCGATGACGGATATCCCCACGGCGCACAAATTCATCGTCAACTGGAAAATGAGGAATTTGCGAATACTCTTGAAAATGGTGCGTCCGTATAAAATCGCCTTAGCGATGGAGGCAAAATTGTCGTCCAGTATCACGATATCTCCCGCTTGCTTGGCAACTTCGGTACCGTTGCCCATCGCAAAACCGACATCGGCTTTTTTTAGCGCCGGCGCATCGTTGACACCGTCACCTGTCATACCCGCAACCAAGTCCAATTCTTGCGAAAGCCGTACCAAACGACTCTTGTCAGATGGCAAGGCGCGTGCCACCACACACAGCGACGGTAATCGCCGTTTCACTTCATCGTCACTCAACTCTGCTAATTGCGCGCTGGTGATAACTGCTTCAGCAGAGCTCTTCGACGTCAAAAGTCCCGCCGTGCGTGCGATGGCAGACGCCGTGGTGACACCGTCTCCCGTCATCATCACCACGTGGATTCCCGCCTGTTGTACGGCGCGTACCGCTTTGCGTACTTCGGGTCGCACTTCGTCGCGTAAAGCTGCCACACCCACCAGTATCAAGTCGGCGGGGGCGTTACTGAGCGGTGCTTCGCTTACAGCCACCGCAATAAGCCGCATCGCTTGGTTTTCCAACGCGCGGCGCTCTTCTTGTAATGCACGGCCATTAAACTCGTACACACCGCCGTCTTCGCCGATGTAGCGATTACAAGCGGCGAGCAATATCTCGGGCGCCCCTTTATAAAGAGCCATCCTGCCGCTGTTTCTGTCTGTCAACAGCGGTACGTCACCGGCAATTTCTACGCCCGACCATTTGCGTGCGCTGTCGAATGGGATTTTACCGAGCACTGTATGATTGGTGTGGAACGGTTGGCGGTCCATAACGAACTCGAGCAGCGCCCGTTCGGTGGCATTGCCGCCGAGGATCTCCCGCCCCGAAGCAGCACTTTCGGTGTTATAAAATCCCGAAAGCCGCCACAACTCCCACCGCTTTTTTTGACGGCGGAGTTCCTCCGTGCCGTGATAACAGCGTCCGTCGGCATCCACGATTTGGGTCACCGACGGTTTCCCGCGAGTGAGCGTTCCCGTTTTATCCGTAAATAAGATGTTGAGACTTCCCGAAGTTTCAATGCCTACCAATTTACGTACTAACACGTGGTCGCGTAACATACGGCGCATATTGGAGGACAACACCACGGTGATCATCATCGGTAACCCCTCGGGCACCGCGACCACCACGACGGTCAGTGCCAATGTTGCGGCGTGCAGGAGATACGCCGCAACCTGTGATGGCTGTGACAACGAAGCGAGAATCAAAGCGGAGTTGTACCCGTTCTCCATCACGATCGCATGGAACAGATCCGCCAAGGCGACGAGCCCCGCCGCGATAAATCCCAAACGGCTTAACGTTTTTGCCAAACCCTCTAACCGCAAGCGCAACGGGCTTTCGCGCGTCTCTTCTTGAATCTCGCCCGCTAAAGAACCATACACTGTAGCATCGCCTACACGGCACACCCGCATAATGCCTTCCCCCGAACACACCACCGTACCGCGCAATAAAGCGGAGGGGGAAGAGGGGGTCAAACCGCTGTCGCCCGACACGCGTTTTTCCACCTCGCGGCTTTCTCCGTTTAATGCCGACTGGTCGATGCGCAAGAGCCCGTGTACCAATAAGCCGTCCGCGGGAACGCGTTCTCCGCTTTGCAGCAGCACAATATCGCCTACGACCAACTCGTCTACCGCAAGCGACACCAGTTTTCCTCCACGCCGCACACGGCACCGAATGGCCGACGCTTCTTCTTGTAATTTTTCAAAGGCGCTTTCACTGCCGTATTCCGACAATGTCGAAACAAACGTAGCCAAAAATACCGCCACAGCGATGCCGATGGATTCGTACCAATCGTGGTTGCGGAATAAAAACACCACATTGATGGCCAACGCTGCGAGCAATACCTTGATGATCGGATCACCGAAACTGCTGAGGTATTGTCGCCAAAACCCGTGTTTTTGTTGTCGTGTCAAACGGTTACTGCCGTATTCCCGACGGGACTGTGCTACTTCTCGTTCGCTCAACCCCGTTACTGTCGTCTCCTGCATAGTCACATCCTCCTTCTTACCACCACCATATTCAAAGCCTGTACAAAATAGACCCGCGGCGTTTTTTTGCAGAAATCGTGAAAACCTCTGCAAATTTGCGTACGGTATCCGACAGAAACAGCAACGGACAAGCACTATAATGGAGATATCAATATATGGTGGTGAAGAGGTATGAAAAACACAACTTCTGGTGGTCGAGTGTCGCAAAAACGGATATTGGCAGATGAGGGGATGCGATACCAACTGATGCAGATGGCGGTGGGGGTGGTGCTCGGTTTGCTGTTGCCGCACGCAGCGGTATACGGCGAAATGGCGCCGTTCGGTATCGGTCTGGCGGCGGCGATCACCGGCCCGGGTACGGTGCTGGTCTACTTAGCGACCCTCGCGGGATACTTGATGCAAGGAATGACGAGCTCGTTGCGGTATCTTGCCGCCTTGATTACGGTGGCGGGAATCCGTTGGTCGGTCAGTGGCTTTAAACGCATTGTCAATACGCGCCTGTTTCCGTCGGTGACCGCTTTCTTGGGAACGGTCATCACGGGCAGTGCGTTGTTGTTGACGGCATCTCCGTCAGCTCTGTCGGTGCTTACGATCATATCCGAAGGATTATTGGCGGGCGGCTTTGCTTTTTTTGTGTCATCGGTACAGCGGGAATGGGAGTGTCACCGCGAAGAACCGTTTTCGCAGGAGGCTGAGGTGGGGCTCATTGTTGTGGCATCCGTTGCCATGATGGCGCTGCTTGCGGTGGAATTCAGCGGGATTGCACCCGCGCGGATGATTGCGCAGATTTTGATCTTGATGGCGGCACGTAGTGGTAAATGGGCGGGCGGCAGTGCGGTTGGTATTGTGATGGGCGCGGCATTATTGCTTGCCACACCGCAGTACACATTCTTGGTACCGGCGTACGCTCTCGGCGGATTTCTCGCCGGTATAATTGCCGATCGCGGCAAATGGGCCGCGTCGCTGATGATGCTTGCCGCCAACGTCATCGTCGTCGTGCAAAGCGGTGACGAACGCGCGGTTATCTTGGCGTTGTATGAAACGGTAGCGGCGGGAGGCGTATTTCTTGTGTTGCCCGCGGTGGCAGAAAGCGTGTTGGAACGGTTATTTCGCTCGGCACGGCGGTTGCCTGAAGTGCGTTCGGCGCGGCAAGCGGCCGCACTGAAAATGGAGTATGCCGCCGATGCGATGAAAGAAGTTGCAGGGACAGTGGATAGTGTATCCGCCAAATTGGCGGGTCTGGGCGCCCCCGATCCCGGTAGTATGTATCACACGGTATCCGAAGAAGTGTGCCGCTCTTGTCGTTCGCGTTTGACGTGCTGGAAAGAGCATTTTGACGATACGATGGATGCGTTCAATCACGTAACGCCAATTTTGAAAGAGCAAGGCAGTATTGCCGAAGAACAGTTTCAAGGTCGTTTAAAAGAGCATTGCAGTCGTCTGCGGGAACTCAGCGCCCGCATCAATGCCGCTTACCGCGAGCATTTGGTGCGCGAGAGTGCTTTTCGTCGGTTGAATGAACTGCGGCGTGTGGTAACCGACCAATTCTCGGCAACGGCACAGATGCTGGAAGAATTCTCGGAATCGTTTTGTCGCCCTGAATGGACGGATACCGATACGGCCGATCGTATTCGTGAAGCGCTGGAAAAACAAAATGTGAACGTACAGCAAGTGGTGTGTCATATCAATGAGCGCGGACGCATGCAGGTGGAGGTGCTGTTAAACGGCAATTACCAAACACAGAACAGGGAATCGTTTTGTCGTCGCATTGGCGAATTGTGCGGACGTTCTTTTTCACTTCCCGTTATTGACTATGCCGATCGCGTGACACGCATTGCGTTTACGGAACGACACGCCTTTCGCGTAGTGGTGGGTGCGGCACAGCTACGTAAAGACGGCGAGCAACTGTGCGGTGATGCGTATGAATGTTTTCAAGACGGTACCGGCAGACAACTGGCGGTGCTCAGCGACGGTATGGGAAGCGGCGGTCGCGCCGCCGTGGACGGAGCGATGGCGGCAGGACTTGCCTCGCGTTTGCTCAAAGCGGGTTTTGGCAGTGAAAGTTTGTTGCGTCTCGTGAACACCGCATTGATGGCAAAATCTGAGGATGAAACGCTGGCGACACTGGATATCGCCATTATCAATTTATTTACCGGCGAAATGGAATTACTGAAAGCGGGTGCGGGCGTGTCACTTCTGTACAGCAGAGGACACGTGTGTCGCTTGGATGATGCCTCGCTGCCGCTGGGTATTTTGCGCGAGATCACCTTTGCCCGCGTGGCAGATCGTTTGGTGGATGGCGATATTCTGGTGCTGATGAGTGACGGTGTTACCGATGACGGCGTGGAATGGGTCGAGGAGCTGCTGTGTGATTACGACCGCGATACGGGTGGGATGCAAGGGCTATCGCAATTGATTGCGGATACCGCCCGCGATCGGCAAGGTGAAAAGAGCGATGACGTAACCGTCATCGCTCTGGGAATCTATCGCTTATAATGAGAAAGGACCGACAAGTACTCTTGTCGGCCCTTTCAAATTTGTTATAATCAATCCATGCGGTTGCGCCGTTCACCCTGCGAGAAAGCACGAATGTTTTCTGCTACTTCCGATAAGCAACGTGCGCGGGACTCGTACGACGCCCACGCCAGATGCGGAGTCAAGCATACGTTATCCAGCGCGGCAATGCGGTGGAACGGGTGATCCGCAGGGAGCGGTTCGGTGGAATACACATCCACGCCCAAACCGCCAATTTGTTTGTTTAACACCGCGTCTACCAACGCTTCCTCGTCGGTCACTGCACCGCGGGCAACATTGACGATGATGGCGTTCGGCTTCATTTTTGCCAACCGCTCGCGGTTGATGATCGCGCGGGTATCGTCGGTCAGCGGCACGTGAATTGTCAAAATATCCGATTGCTCGCACAGCGTATCCACATCGGTCACTTCACGGTCGGGGAGCGGGGTGCGTTTGCACACCAGCACACGGCACCCGAACGCCTCGGCTACCGCGGCAACACGCGAACCGATGTTACCGTATCCCAAAATGCCCCACGTTTTCCCGCGCAATTCGTGAAACACCGGTGCAAAGTGATTGGGAACACCGCTCGCGGTATACTCGCCACTATTGACATAACGGCGATGTGCCGGCAAGTGATTGACCAGCGACAGCGCCATTGCCACAGTGATCTGTGCCACCGAGTCGGTGGAATACCCCTTGACATTGCACACGGCAATGCCGCGACTGCGGCAATAGTCAACATCTATATTATCCACGCCCGTAGCGGCGACACAAATAAGGCGAACATCCCCCGTGTCGGGGAAGGTCTCGGCATTGATCCGCACCTTGTTGAGGATCAACACTTGACAACCTGCGCTGTGCTCCGCCAACTGTTCAGGGGTAGTCATCGTGTATTGCCGTACCGTGCCGAACTCCTCAAACATCGACAGATCCACGTCGTTGTCCACGGTCAGTGTGACGGCATCCAAAATCGCAATGTTCATATCAGCGCACCTTGTCGGCGACTTCTTTGAGTGCCTTGGCGATAAATTCGTCGGTCGTCATCGTGCCGATATCGCCATCCTTGCGGGAACGCACCGAGACCAAACCGGCCTCTGCCTCGCGTTCACCGATGATGAGCATATACGGTACCTTTTGCATTTGCGCCTCGCGGACCTTGTAACCGATCTTTTCATTGCGCATATCCGTTTCGGCACGCAGACCGTATTTTTTCAATTCCTCGGTGACTTCCAGCGCCTTGTCCATCATCTTTTCGGACAACGGCAACACGCGCACTTGCTCAGGCGACAGCCACAGCGGGAACGCCCCCGCGTATTTCTCAATCAAGTACGCCAGCGTACGCTCGTAGCAACCCAGCGAGGTGCGGTGGATGATATACGGACGTACCTTTTGACCGTTTTGGTCAATGTACGACATATCAAACTGCTCGGCGAGCAATTGATCCACCTGAATGGTAACGATGGTATCTTCCTTGCCGAACACGTTCTTGTACTGAATATCCAGCTTGGGACCGTAGAACGCGGCTTCGCCTACGCCTACGGAATACTTGACGCCCAGATCGTCGAGGATCTTGCCCATAATATTTTGCGCTTCGGTCCATTGTTCGGTGGTGCCGATGTACTTTTCGCGGTTGTCGGGATCCCATTGCGAGAAACGGAACGAGCAGTCTTCCAACATACCCACGGTTTCCAATACATATTTCGCGAGTTCCAAGCACCCCTTGAACTCTTCTTCCAACTGGCCGGGACGCAAAATGAGGTGACCCTCGGAAATAGTGAACTGGCGCACACGGATCAAACCGTGCATTTCGCCGCTTTCTTCGTTGCGGAACAACGTGGACGTTTCGCCCAAACGCATCGGCAGATCGCGGTAGGAACGCATACGGTTGAGGAACACTTGGTACTGGAACGGACAAGTCATCGGGCGCAGCGCGAAGCATTCTTTGCTCTCGTCCTCGGCATCGCCCAACACGAACATACCATCGCGGTAATGATCCCAGTGACCCGAGATCTTATACAGATCACTCTTCGCCATCAGCGGGGTTTTGGTCAGCAAATAGCCGCGCTTTTGCTCCTCATCCTCGATCCAGCGTTGCAACAACTGCACGATACGTGCACCTTTCGGCAACAAGATCGGCAAACCTTGACCGATGACATCCACCGTGGTGAACAGTTCCAATTCTCGACCAAGCTTGTTATGGTCGCGTTTGCGGGCTTCTTCCAACTTGGTTAAGTGCTCTTCCAGTTCGGCGGCTTTGGGGAAAGAAACACCGTATACACGTTGCAACATCTTGTTGTTGGAGTCACCGCGCCAGTACGCGCCTGTTGCGCTGAGCAGTTTCACCGCTTTCAGGCAACCGGTGTGCGGCAGGTGAGGGCCGGCGCACAGATCTACAAAATCGCCTTGACGATAGAACGAGATTTCTGCATCTTCCGGTAATGCCTCGATCAATTCCACTTTGTACGGCTCTGCTTTCATCAATTCGATCGCTTCGGCGCGGGGCAACGTGAACCGCTCCAGCGGCAACGCTTCTTTGATGATCTTTTTCATTTCCGCCTCGATAGCGGTCAGGTCTTCTGCCGAGAAACCCGCAGGGTGGTCAAAATCATAGTAAAAACCTGTGTCAATGGAAGGCCCGATGGTGAGCAACGTGTCGGGCCACAAACGCTTTACCGCCTGTGCCATCACGTGCGAGGTGGTGTGCCAGTACGCTTTCTTACCGTCGAGATCTTCAAATGTCAAGATCTCCAACGCGCAGTCTTTGGTGAGCGGGGTGCGCAGATCCACCACTTGACCGTCGAGCCTGGCGGCGCAAGCGGCACGGTACAGACCCATCGACAACTCACGGCAAAATGCATCGATCGTGGGTTGCTCGGTTTGACGGACACTGCCGTCTTTCAAAGTAATATTCAACATAGGTATCGCTCCTTTCAAATACAAAAAAGCCCCGCCCCAACAAAGGGGCGGGGCATAACTGCCTCGCGGTTCCACCCTGATTCCGTGGCAACAGCCACGCTCATTCCGCCGATAACGGGGCGCACCGTCTTCCTTTTGTCACAAACACGCCCGGAAGCGCTCAGGGGTGGTAACGGTCTGCGATTTCTTACATCCTTTTCAGCCGCCGGATGCTCTCTGGAAGAAACCAACGGCAAACCGCCGTCCCCATCAAAACTTTACGACTTTTATGGTATCACTACACCCCGTTTTTGTCAAGTGAAAAAAACTCTTTTCATTTTGAGAAAAGTAGGGTATACTGTATGTTAACGAGGGAGATGACGACGATGAAAGATGATTTTTTGCGTGTATCGGCGCACACACCGGCGTTGCGTTTGGGCGATTGTCGCTATAACGCACAACAGATCGTGGATGCCGTGTGTTCCGATAGCGCGGATACCGCGTTGTTTGTATTTCCGGAACTGTGCTTAACGGGCTATACGTGCGGCGATCTGTTCTTGCAAGGCGCCCTGCTTAAAGGAGCGGAGGAGGCGCTTGGCTTTGTGTTGCGTCAAACCGCTGAGATCAATGCCGTGATCGTGGTAGGATTGCCCGTTCGTGTCGGTTCTTCACTCTATAATTGTGCCGCCGTTTGTTGTGCGGGCCGGTTGCTCGGTCTTGTACCGAAACGTCATTTAACAAGCGCCGAATCCCGCTGGTTTGTTGCGGGTGAGGGCGTATCGCGTGACATAAACTTTGCGGGACAAGCTACGCTGCTGTGCGCTGACAGTGTGTTCACTTGCACCTCAATACCGTCGTTTGTGCTGGGAGTAGAGATCTGTCAAGCGTTGTGGGAGGCACATCAACCGAGCGTTCGTCTCGCACAGGCGGGCGCTACCGTGATTGCCAATCTGTCTGCTTCGCACGAACTGGTGGGTAAGAAGGCGCTTCGCCGCTCGTTGGTGGAGGTGCAATCGGCACGGTTGCATTGTGCGTATGTCCTTGCCAATGCGGGTGAAGGCGAATCGGGTGCCGATTATGTGTTTGCGGGCGGCAGTATGATCGCCGAAAACGGAAAGATGATTGCCGAGACCCCATTGTACACGGTGGGGTGCGCTACGGCGGATATCGATTTGCAGCATTTGTTGTATGACCGCTGCAAAGCGGGATTCGAGCAAGCCGTCGCTTCGCAGATCGGCTTTGATCTGCAAGTGAAAGACTTGCAGCTGCAACGGACGGTCAACGCGTCGCCGTTTGTTCCGCAAGAGGTAACGGCTTGCAACGAACGGTGCGAAGAAGTGTTGCAGTTGCAAACGGCGGGCTTGGCACGTCGTCTCTCGCACACCGGCAGTGAAGCCGTGGTGGGTTTGTCGGGCGGCTTGGATTCGGCATTGGCCTTGCTGGTGATTGCCCGTGCTTACGAAAAATTGGGACGCGATCCCGCGGGTATTACCACCGTTACGATGCCTTGCTTCGGCACCACCGGTCGGACCTACCGCAATGCGTGTGCACTTGCCAAAGCGTGCGGTGCTACCTTGCGTGAAGTGAACATTGCCGATGCCGTGAACCAACATTTCAAGGATATCAGCCATTCGGGTGCCTACGATGTTACCTACGAAAACGCGCAGGCGCGCGAGCGTACACAAGTGTTGATGGATATTGCTAACCAAAGCGGTGCACTGGTCATCGGCACGGGTGATCTGTCCGAGTTGGTGCTGGGTTGGGCGACCTATAACGGCGATCATATGTCGATGTACGGCGTCAACGGTTCCATTCCCAAAACCTTGGTACGTGCTTTGGTGGGGTATGAAGCAGAACGTACGCAGAACGCGGAACTGAAAGCCGTTCTGGGGGATATCTTGGATACACCCGTCAGCCCCGAACTGTTGCCGCCCGAAAACGGGGATATTGCGCAAAAAACCGAACAGATCGTGGGTAATTACGACCTTCACGACTTTTTCCTGTATCATATGTTGCGTTACGGCAGTGCACCGTCGCGCATTTACCGTTTGGCATGTGTCGCGTTTGAGGGGCGATTTACTCCGTCGGAGATCAAGCAATGGCTGTGCGTGTTCTTAAAGCGTTTCTTTACGCAGCAGTTCAAGCGCAATTGTCTACCGGACGGTGCCAAAGTCGGTACCGTCGGTGTGTCACCGCGCGGCGATTGGCAGATGCCGTCGGATGCTATAGCGGCACTGTGGTTGCGCGAAGCGGAAAATTTGTAATTGCGTATTGACAACGCCGTAAGGCGGTATTATACTGTACTCGAACCGAATATTGAGACACTCAGGTGCGTCACCGCAACGCGGTGACCCGAACAAGGAAGAGGGGTGAGAATCCCCCACGAACCCGTCGCTGTATGCGGGCGTCTGTCGTTTCAAAATGCCACTGAGAAATCGGGAAGGCGAAACGGCGCGGCCTGCGAGTCAGAAGACTTGCCTGGTGTTGTCGTGCAAGGAGCCACGAGTGTTGGCAACGGCACAGGCACAAGCCGCTTTCAGAAGGCTTGGGTTTGTTGATTGTCGTCCTTTCTTTGCCGATATTTCTCGATACGGTCAAAGAAAGGATGTTTTTTATGCAAAAGAAAAATCGAACCCTCGTTATCGGTGCTGTTGTGTTGGCGGTATTGGTAGCTGCGCTTGCCCTGGTGTACGTATTCACGCGTCCCGCAACCGATACGGGGGATAAGACCCTCAGCATACAGATCGTGTATGACCAGGTCGATAAAACGGTAGAAATACATACCGACGCTGAGTATCTCGGCGAAGCGTTACAGGAAGAAAATCTTATCCAAGGCGAGCAAGGTCAGTATGGTATTTACATCAAAGCGGTGGATGGCCGCCAAGCGGATGAAAGTCAGCAGGAGTGGTGGTGTATTACCAAAGGCGGCGAGACGGTTATGACGGGTGCGGATACCACCCCCATCGCCGACGGCGAAACCTATGAGATCACGTTGAAAAAGGGATATTGATCGTATGAAAACCACTCGTATCACATTGCTCCAGTGTGTATTATTCGGTTTGTTCGCCGCATTGTTGTTCGTGGCACAACTGATATTTGCGTGGCTGCCGAATATTGAACTGGTGTCGGTGATGTTAATTGTATTAGCCCGTGTATATGGTCTTCGCACACTGTATCCGTTGTACGGCTTCGTGTTATTGGAGGGGCTTTGGCACGGGTTCGGTACGTGGTTTTTCAATTACTTGTATGTGTGGTTGCCGCTGGTTTTGCTGACGTGTGTGTTCCGCCGCCAAGAATCGCCGCTTTTTTGGGCAATTCTCAATGGGGTATTTGGGCTTTTCTTCGGTGCGCTTTGTGCGATTCTGTATCTGTTTATGGGTGGCGTACCGATGATGGTTGCCTATTGGCTCGGCGGCTTGGGATTTGATCTGTTGCATTGCGGCGGCAATTTTATCACTGCGTTGGCGTTGGCGCAACCGTTATATCGGCTCTTGTCTCGGTTGGATCAACAAGTGTGTCGATAAGTAAGAAAAGCAGAGTATCTTCGGGTACTCTGTTTCCTTTTTGTTATTGACTTTACGGGCGTTTTCTACTACAATAAAGATGTGTATATATTCGTTGGGAGGTGCGACTGCTATGAAGTGTTATCGCTGGAAATGCTTGCTCATTTGTGTGGTCATTATGGCGTTGTTAACCGGTTGTAACGCGATCGGTCTGGATGTGGAAACACAGTTGATGCCGCCGGAAAACGGTGGGGAACAAGAAGCCATTCGCACCGCGTTGGATGAATACATCAGTACGCATACGCAAGCCGGCCAAAACACGGAATATACCTTGAAGTATCCTTCCGGCGGTCGGTATTTGTCGGCGTTTATTATGTTGGATCGCATCGAGGAACATACGGTGTACAGCGGTTATACCAAAACCGAGCCGTCTCCGTCGGCGGATGCACCGAAAGCGGCGCTTGCGTTTTATCGCCGCAACGATGAAAATGCCTTGGTGCATATCAATTTGCTGCAATGCGGCAAGGACGGCAGTTGGCGTTCCATTGCGGATGTAGAGGGGAAAGGCGAGTCGGTCAATCAGGTTGAATTCGGCGATCTTAACAACGACGGAGTTCCCGAATTGTTGGTGGGGTGGCCGCTGTATAATACCAAGGATTCCCGCCTCGCCGTGTATGATATGGACGATGGCTTGGCTCCCCGCCAGTTCAGCGGTACGTATACCGATCTGGTGGTTGCCGATGTAACCGCCGACGGTGCGGATGATTTATTGCTTCTTTCCATCGCCAATGGGGTAAAAATGGTGACGGCGCAGCTCTTTTCGTTCCGTTCCAATAATGAGATCATCAGCGGTGTGACGATGTTGGACAGTGGTATCGTTCGCTTCGGAGACCATATTACTACGTCACTCTTTTCGGGAAATTCCAACGGTGTGTACATTGATTGCTATAAAGAGCAGGATGCGATGATCACGGAATTGATCTGTTGGCAGGATAATAAATTGTTGGCACCGTTGTGCGATCAAACGACGATGCTGAACACCGAAACATCGCGTGAAGTCCCACTTGCCAGTCGCGATATCGATGGTGACGGCATTGTGGAATGGCCGATAACGACGCGTATGCCCGGCTTTGAGACCACGGATCCCCAAACCACGTTGTGGTATGCCGAATGGCGCAGTTACAGTTTTTATAGCGATTATATCAATAAAGAGTTTTTCAGCATCATCCCCGGCGAAGAGGGGTATATGTTGCGCTTGCGCAACGAATGGAACTATTGGCCGATGGCGTACAATCCGTCCACGCATGTGCTCACACTGTATCGCAACACGATGGGAGATGCGGTGTTCCGTATCGGCACGTTTCCGATTGCCGAAAAGGATAAATTGCCGGAAGGATATATGTTGCTTGAAGAACGCCGCGATGTGTGCTATGCGGTTATCATTGAGGGCGAGGATGAAGTCATTTCTGTCGAAGAGATTCGCTACCTCTTTAATGTACTTGGGGAGGAGAAGGAATGAAAAATAAGATCTTGTTGTGCGAAGATGAAGATGTCATCCGTGAGGTTATCGTCATTCATCTGCGACGCAACGGATACGATGTGGTGGAATCCGCCACGGCAGAAGAAGCGTTGGAGCGCTATAGCGAGCAACGCGACGATATTTGTCTGGCTGTGTTAGATTTGATGTTACCGGGAATAGATGGCTTTGAACTGTGTCGTTTGTTGCGCGAGCAGGATGCGGCACTCGGTATTTTAATGCTCACGGCTCGTTCGCAGGAGCAGGAAAAGATCAAAGCACTTAAACTCGGCGCAGATGATTATGTAACCAAGCCGTTCAGTCCGTCGGAACTTATCGCACGGGTGCAGGCATTGGATCGCCGTGTGCGTACCACCCAGGATAACGGGTATCGCGAGGAACTGGTTTCGGGCGAGTTTGTGCTAAACTTGCGCAATCGCACATTGTACAAAGCGGGCGAACCGGTGGAACTCACGCAAGTGGAGTTTCAAATGATGGAGTATTTTTTACGGTGTCCCGATACGCTGCTTTCGCGCAACGATATTTTGGGTCGCGTTTGGGGCGCGGATTATTACGGGGAAGATAAGGTAGTGGATGTTAACATTCGCCGTCTGCGTATGAAAGTGGAGCAAACGCCGTCGGAACCGCGGCACATTCTCACCGTGTGGGGAAGCGGGTATCGTTGGCAATCGTGATTTTCGGATGTGGCCGAGAGGAGGTACAGATATGCTTTTCAAAAAGGTAACGCGCCGTTGGCTGGTCAACGGTCTCGGCGTGGTCGTGCTGTTGCTGCTGATTTTGGAAATTGCCGCGGCACTCGTTATTCGGTCGTTCTATTATCAACAAACCGAAAACAGTCTGTACACGCGCGCTCGCTCCTTCTCGGATATGCTCAGTGCTTACGCCGATCAATCGCGTTTGGAGTTTGAAAGCAGTGCGCGCGATTATATGGAACAGTTTCCCGATAAAGAAAAGATTGAATTTCAAATGCTCAGCGCAACGGGCGAGATCTTAGCGAGCTCGACCGGCTTTATCCCCGAAGCAGATACGTTGGAGGATTATCGTACCGCTGTTGAGTTGCATACGCAGCAAAAAGGCGAAGCGAAAGGTGTTTGGATCGGTAAAAACAGCAACGGGCAAAAGGTGTTGGCGCTGACGTTGCTGGTTTCTGACAGTAATGACACGGTCTACGGTGCCATTCGGTATGTGGTGGCGCTGGATAAAGTGGATACGCAGATCACCTTGCTCATTTCCATTATGGTGGCATTCGGCTTGGGAGTTATCTTCTTTGTGATGCTGTCCAGCGCCTACCTCGTGGGAAGTATCTTACAACCACTCACCGAGATCGGCGAAGCGGCAAAATGCATCGCCCAAGGCGATTATTCGCGCCGTGCGGAAAAACGCCATGATGACGAGATCGGTGAATTGTGTGATACCATCAATGAAATGGCGGCGGATATCCAAGATGCCGATCGCTTGCAAAATGAATTTATTTCGTCGGTTTCGCACGAATTGCGCACACCGCTGACTGCTATTAAAGGCTGGAGCGAGACATTGCGGGACGATACTTTGCGAGACGAGGAGCTGTTGCGCAAAGGCTTAGATGTCATCAACAGCGAAGCAGAGCGTCTGTCGAGTATGGTGGAAGATTTGTTGGATTTTTCACGGATTCGCCAGTTGAAACCGTCTGCCCCGCGTGAAAAGTTGGATCTGTTTGCCGAAGTGCAGGAAGCCGTTTTCTTGTTCCACGACCGCGCTGTGCGCGAGGGGATCGCTGTGCAATGCGTGGAACAAGAAAAATTGCCGCCCGTGATGGGAGATCGTGATCGGTTGCGTCAGGTGTTTGTCAATATTTTGGATAACGCCCTAAAATATGCGCGTAAGAACGGGCAAGTGCGGGTAGATGCCGCCACGGTTCCCGATGGCGTGCAGGTCGTTATCAGCGATAACGGTATCGGTATCTCCGCTAAAGATCTGCCCAAGGTCAAGCAAAAATTTTATCGTGCCAACAACAAAACGCCGGGTTCGGGTATCGGTTTGGCGGTGGCAGAGGAGATCGTTACTGCCCACGGCGGTACGTTGGAGATTGAAAGTACGGAAGGCAAAGGAACGGTTGTCACCGTTACCTTGCCCGCAGAGTAAGGAGAGTTCAATATGGCTGAAATACCCTCTTGCACGAGCAAGAAAACATCCAACGGCGGGCAGGCGTTGATTGAAGGCGTAATGATGCG
>JAZOBT010000007.1:0-5038 GCA_045596125.1 Acutalibacteraceae bacterium
GTCACCGTATCCCCCTGTACCGTGATGTGCGCCTTGTCGCGAATCAGCGGTTCAATCTCCGCAAATTTCGGCAACATCTCATTCAGTTCCGATTTCACATACGCATAATACAGCTGGTTTTCATCCTCGATCAAGGAATACGGTGGGAAATTGTAATACACCTTTTCAATGTCAAAATCCGCACCACCGTTTTGCTTCATCTCGTCGATAAACCCGCTGATATGGTCCGCGTGCGCGTGGGTCAGGATCCACGCCGCAATGTGCCGCCCGCCAATATACTCTTTGAGAAGCGGCATATCCGCAGGTCTGCCCCCGTCCACCACAATGCAGTTGTTGTTCTTGGTGACGATGACAAACGACATCATAAATTTACTGGTCTCGGTTAGTTGATACAACACGGTCTTTTCCATCACAAATCCTCCTGTACAGAAAATTCTTGTACACACCCCTTGTCTTCTGTTACAATGTAACCAAGAGGTGATCGTATGGACAGTGCCTATTTCATATATCTGCTGCGTTGCACCGACGGCTCGCTGTACACCGGCATCACCACCGATTATCAGCGTCGGTTATCGGAACACGGCGGCAAGCGCGGCGCCAAATACACCCACGCACACCCGCCGTCACATTTTGAACGTGTGTGGCGAACCTCGTCACGTGCGCTGGCATCCCGTTTGGAACACCGTCTCAAAACCCTCACTCGCGCCCAAAAAGAGCAACTGGTACGCGACGCCTCACAGTTAGCGCCCTTGCTCGCACACCATATCGACATCGCTCAATACCGCGAAGAACCTCTTCCGTAAAAGGCAAAAGTGCAGTCACGCGTACTGCACTTTTTGCTGTTATCCGCGCTCAAAGAAACCTTCGTGCGCCACAGGGCTCTTGCCCGTCGCCTCGATCTCGCCCAACAACGCTTTGACAAAGGCGCGTTGCGAATTCTGAGACGAAGAATACACATTGATATAGGTCGGCGCAAACGGATAATCGTACAGTTTGTACGGATCACCGAACGACGTGAAAATGAGCTTGGGATGCTTCATCAAATAACCACGCCACAGCGTCATCACTTGCTCCCAACCGATACGCAACGTACCGCCCAGATAGTTGGTCACATCAATGCGAATGTTAAACAACACGCAATCGTATTTCTCGGGTGCGTCCTTGACCTCGTAGTGCTTCGGATTGATCATCGTGGTAACTTCCATACCGCGCGCACGCAGTTCGTCCTCCACCACGTTCATCGCGTTACGCCCGCGGCCCACGTCAATGTTACTCTGAATAACCACTTGCAGAATCTTAGAACCGGGCTTCAGATCCTTCTGCGGGAACAAGCCCTTCGCATTGCGGATCACCGTCACACTGCGATCGGCAATCTCTTGGCCCAACGCTTCAATGTCCAACAGCGGCTCGTTTGCCAACTTATTCTGTATAGCCTCTTCCTCATCAAACAGACCCACAGAATTCTTCAAGCGCAATACGCGCAGTGCTGCATCTCTCAAACGCTCGATCGTAATATCTCCGTCATGCAACGCTTTCTTGATGTGGTCAAAATCCGACGGCAAGGCAAACAACACCATATCGCCGCCCGCTTTGAGGAATTCCACCGCCAAGCGGTCGATATCCACCATCACGCAAGCACCGATCATACTCATCGCATCCGACACAACGCATCCGTCAAACCCGAGTTTCTCTTTCAGCAAGCCCGTAATGAGGTTCTTGCTCAGCGTTGCGGGCGGATATCCGAGAATATCGTCCACCTTTTCGTCAAACGCCGGCAACGCAATGTGCGCCACCATGATCGCCATCGCACCCGCCTCGATCATCGCGCGGTACACGCGACCGTACGTGCTCATCCACTCTTCGCGCGACATCGTGTTGATGGACGTCAAGAAATGCTGGTTGCGCTCATCCACGCCGTCACCGGGGAAGTGCTTGCAGCACGCCGCCATTAAGTGATCTTTTTGGAAACCGCGCACCGCGGCAGCACACGTGCGAATGACCAAATCGGGATCGTCCGACGTAGCACGCGTGCCCACCAAGCAGTTCTTGAAATTATAGTTGATATCCACCACGGGCGCCAATGCCAAATGGCGCCTATGCCGGCGGCAACGCTGTGCCGTTGCGTAGTGTGCCTGTTCGATTAGATCGGGATCATCCACCGCACCCCACGCCATGGCATCGGGGATATTCGGCTCGCCCGGAGCACCTTCACCGGGGCCCGTTTCCACATCCGCCACATACATCGTGGGAATACGGCACGCGCGCGCTTGAATGTCGCGTACCATTTCGGTAAACTCATCATTCTGTGCACCGTAGTAAATACTGCCGGGCTGCGTCTTGCTCAAGATCTCTTCCAACACTTCTTTGGAATCCCGCTTGGCATTCAATTCAAAATTCAGCACCTGCCCGATCAGTTCATCCTCGGTCAAACCGTCCAGCATTTCCCGAAGTTGCTGTTCTGTCAACATCGTGTCCCGCTCCTTTTGCGTTTCTTTCCCATATAGTACCAAATACCGCCTCGAAACGCAAGTCAAACGGCTTGTTTTTTAGGACAATTCTTGCTGTCCTGTTACCACGCTTTCAGCGACAACGTCACGCTGTTTTCCTTAAGTCGCGAAATATCATTCACAAAGAACTGCAACATTTCCTGCTCGTTAAACACCGCCGCGCGATCGTCGTCCGCCAGCATAAATTCAGGATGCTCCACTTGACCGCTCACCTTCACGACACCGTCGGGCACATACACTTTATGATCGGGCAATTCCACCGTCAAATAACGGAATCCCGAAGCCCCATACCCCGACACGGTAAGCGTGATCGCCACCGGTGCAGGTGAAGCAGGAATCTCAAAACTGCGGGAATACTTTTGCGTGCGCTCAAACATACCCTTGTACGTCCCGCCGCCTGCCTCGTACGTCGTGCCGTCGGCATAATGGAGCGTAATGCCCGTCTTGCACGCGGCCGTAAACTCGGGCAGATCAAACCGCACCACCAATCGTCCGATATCCGCCGTGGTAGCGGTTGCCGCCGTTTCCGCCAACCATGCCGCCGACTTTTCCAAAGCCTCTACGATGCTTTCCATCTGCGGTGCCGCCAACGACGGACGGCACCGATTCCACAGTTCCACCGTTTCGGCGCGCACCGCCGCCGCTTTGCGACGGCATTCCTCCGCTTGCTCGCGGATCTGTTCAATGGTGAGTGCACCGTTGCCCGCACGATACTCGTGCAACGCATACCCCGTTCTCCACAAACGATACCGCAGCGATAAATGGTGCAATTTTACATGCCACGCGTCCAGCACATCAGCATCACCCGTGGCGTTTCCCAATAAAGTCTCCACCAAATGCAACGCCGCCTCGGTCTCATACGCACGCTCCGCACCCACGTGGTACACCGTTGCTTTGGTTGCAGGTGCCACCCACGAAAAACTGATGGCGGACATCGCCGTCGCTAACGCGCGTGCCGCTTCGGGAGTATCGGTATACGCCGCCGCCGCTTTCACCCGCGCCTCGGGAGAAGGCACTTCTCGCCCGCTCCACAACGACCCCGCGTAACGAATGACGGGGAACAAATACGGGATTTGCTGGTGATCCGTCATTTCCCAGTTGGTGAGCAGCATTCCCATTGGATGATGTTTCGATGCATAGGTCGTCACCGAATCGATCGACCCGCGCAACCACGGGCAACCGAGGTAGCGGAAACCCAACCGTTCCAGTTCCCCAAACACATCGTAACTGCGACTGGTCGAGAACCGCGCTATGGGATATTGCTCCACAAACTGATAGAACCACGCACACACCACAATATCCCGCGGCAACTTTTCGAGTGCCCACGGGAAGTTTTCGATCATATCGTCCCAGATCATGGTCTCTTTGCCGAGCGACTTTAAAAGATCGTGGAAATGCCCGATGGCACCCAAGAACAGGTCCTCGACCTTCGTGCCCTTGCACAACTCGCAAAAGCCCATATCCCAAATTTCATCGAACCCGATATGGAAATATTTTGACGGGAACAGCGATGCCACTTCCGTAATGTACGCATCAAAAAACGCCAAATTTTCGGGCAGTTTCGGGCAAGTGGCTAAATACCGTTCCTCCCCCGCCTTGTTAAACGCACCTGCGATCTTACCGCGCAGTTCCGCCAAATGCTTCATTTCCGGATGCCGCAAAAACCTCTCGGTGTGACCGATCGGCGACACCACAGGCACCAGCTCCAAGCCCAATCCATCGGCATACGCCACCATCTCGCGAATTTGGTCGGGCGAATAGCTCTCCTCGTCCGGCGAATACGGATATGTAGCGGTCTTGATACGGTCTTCCAAATACATAAACACCGTGTTCATTCCCGAATCGGCGGCCTCGTCAAAAAACCGTTTAACCATCTCCACCGTCTCAATTTGCCGCGCCAGATCGATCTGCACGGCACGCATTTCAAAACAAGGCATATGGTATCCCTCCTATGAATTTACTGCTTCTGTCCGCAGTATGTCACGATAGCAAAAAATGTCAAGACCCCACCAAAAAAGACAACAAAAAAGCCTGTGCGTACAAGCATATAAAAACAGCCGCCTTCTTTTGGAAGACGGCTGTTTGTCTTATTTCTGCCAAATACGTACCCAGTCGATCTCGGCGGGCCAATCGGCGCGCGCACCGATGGTCATAACCTGGGGATCACTTTCCATAATGTGATGACAACCCTTCCACGTGCGCTTCTCCCACTTGGGATCGCGATGCTCAATACGCGGCAACGGTGTCGGATCATTGCGGTAGAAATACTGCGGACGATCCCACTCATTGTACCGCGCGGAATGCATCAGCTTATTATCCCAGTACCACGAAACGTGACCCGGCTCCCAAAGCGCCGCATAGGTGTGCCACTCTTCATCGATATAGTCAAAGTAATCGTTATAACCGCAAGCATTCACCAAGTTGCTGCCGTATACCGTTTTTAATTTGCCTTCTTCATCGCGATAGCGATGATGGTGATGCAATGTACCGGTGTAAATCGGCTTCTTCTTACCGTGGATCGGCACCATTTC
>JAZOBT010000008.1:0-20406 GCA_045596125.1 Acutalibacteraceae bacterium
ATCAAAAAGCAGACCACCGATGTGGCGGCGGTGATGAATTGCATTCGCGTGGCAAAAGCAGGCGGCACTATCGCGATGGCACCCGAAGGTAACCGCACCTACAGCGGGAAAACCGAATATATGAATCCTGCCGTGGCGGCATTGGCGCGTAAGCTCAAGTTGCCGATCGCGTTATATCGTATTGAGGGCGGGTATGGTGTACACCCTCGTTGGAGTGACGAAGTGCGTAAAGGGAAAATGCGTTCCGGTGTTTGTGAAGTGATCGAACCGGAAGAGTACGCACCGATGACCAACGAAGAACTGTTGGCGCGCATTGAGACGGGGTTGTATGTCAACGAGTGTCGTGTTGATGGGGAGTATCATTCGCAAAAGCGGGCGGAGTATCTGGAGAGAGCACTGTATGTTTGCCCGTTTTGCGGGCTGTCCCGTTTTGAGAGCCACGGCAACGAGATCGAGTGCTTGCAATGCCATCGAACGGTTACCTACGGCACGGATAAACGGTTGGCGGGCGTGGGGTTTGAGTTCCCGTTTACTTTTGTGGGCGAATGGTACGAGTACCAAAACGATGTAGTGCGCAAGCTGGATACCATGGCGTATACGGATAAGCCGTTATATACTGATACAGCGAACGTGTCCGAAGTGATCGTATACAAGAAAAAGATTCTTCTGCAAAGTGAGGCGACTATTGCGCTTTACGGCGATAAGATCGTGGCGGGGGATAACGAGGATAATCGGCAGATCTTCCCGTTTAACGAGGTGTCGGCGGTTTCGGTGCTGGGCCGCAACAAACTGAATGTGTATCATAAAGATCGCATTTACCAGTTTAAGGGCGATAAGCGTTTCAATGCGCTTAAATATGTCAATATCTACTATCGCTATCAAAACATCAGTAGGGGTGAAACGGATGGACAATTTTTGGGACTTTAGTGTATGGGGTACTTTCAATGTGGCGGCGGTATTGCTTATTAGTTTGCTTGTGGGCAACATTTTGAAAAAGGGTATCCCGTTTTTGCAAAACTCACTTATACCGATCTCGGTACTCGGCGGCGGCATTTTGGTTATCGTGGCGGGTGTGTACAAAGCGATTACGGGTGACGTGATGTTCGATACCGCTTTTTTCGGCGGGAACGGAACGGCGAAATTGGAACTTATTACGTATCACACATTGGCGCTGGGATTTATTGCGTCCACCTTTAAAAGCTCAAAGGGTGCGATGAATAAGCAACGAACGGTGGAGATTTTTAATACCGGTGTTACCACGGTAGCAACGTATTTGCTACAGGCAGTCTTCGGATTGGCAATATCGTTGATTGCGGCGGGGGTTGTCTCGGGCTTTTTCCCTGCGGCGGGCATTCTGTTGCCGTTCGGTTACGGGCAGGGAACGGGGCAAGCGCTCAACTACGGCGGTATTTTTGAAAACGATTTTGGGTTTGCGGGTGGCAAGAGTTTCGGACTTACCATTGCGGCACTCGGTTTTATCAGTGCCAGTATCGGTGGTGTTATTCATCTGAACATCCTGAAAAAGCGTGGCAAGATCCAATTTCAACAGTCTACCGAAGGGGCGCTGAGCTCCGAGCAGATTCAAAAGGATAACGAGATCCCCATGCAGGAAAGTATCGATAAGATGACGGTACAGATCGCGTTGATCGCATTGGCGTATTTGTTGACTTATCTGCTCATGTACGTATTGGGGTTGTTGTTACCGGGAATGAAATCCGTGATCTACGGGTTCAACTTCCTGTTGGGCGTGTTGTCGGCGACATTGATCAAAGTGCTGATGGGCGTACTGAAAAAGAAGAATGTCATCAAGAAGGAATACACTAACGACTTTTTGCTGACGCGTGCGAGCAACTTTTTCTTTGATATTATGGTGGTGGCGGGCATTGCGGCCATCCGACTGGGTGTGCTTCAAAGGTATTGGGGTATCATCCTCATTATGGGTGTTGTCGGGTTGGTGATTACGTATTTGTACAATTACCTGGTCGCCAAAACGCTGTTTAAGGAGTATGCGGAAGAGCAATTTCTGACGATGTACGGTATGTTGACGGGTACCGCCAGCACGGGTATCATTTTGTTGCGTGAGATCGACGGTGATTTCAAGACCCCTGCGGCGGATAATATGGTATATCAAAATTTCCCCGCTATTATTTTCGGGTTTCCGTTAATGCTGCTCGCGACATTGGCGCCGGTAAAGCCGATACTGACATTGATTATTTTGATCGTGTTTTTTGCGGTGATGAATATAATTCTGTTCCGCAGTAAACTTTTTAAGAAATAAAAACTAAAAAAGGTCCTCTTTTTTCGAAAAAAGAGGAGCTTTTTTGTCGTTAATCGTCCAGCGATACGGCGCGGCCCAACACAAAGGAGTACAAAATACATTCGCGAACGGGCAGTGCCAGTGCTTCGCTGAGGGCGCGGCGGTAGATCTCTAATTGTCCGCGATAGCGGTCGATGAGTTCTTCTGCCGTTTTCACGCGGTCGGTTTTGTAATCCACGATCACCAGTTCGCCGTTTTCCTCAAACACGCAGTCGGCAATACCCTGTATCACCAAGTGTTCAGAAGAATCAACGGTGGGGTTGAGCGCGGCGGCGGATTGCAAGGCGGTAAACGGGAATTCGCGAAGGAGGCGGGGGGAGCGGCGCATACGCTCATATACCGCACTACCGAAGAAACGCGACAGTTTCCCGCGATCCAAAGAGCGGGCTTGTGCGGTGCTTAAAAAGCCGTTTTCTGCCAGACGTGCGATTTCGGATTCCAAATCCTCGGCGGCGTTTTCGTACCGTGCGAATTGCATAAAGGTATGCAAGGCGGTACCGCGCTCGGTGGGGCTGAGTCCTGCTTCGTTCAAGAAGGCGGGACGTGATGTTGCCACAAAGGTGTGTTGCAGGTCACCGTGTGCCGTGTCGGATGCTGCGAGTTTAGCGGGGATGCGCGCCAGTGCCGTGTGCGGGTAGCGGTATGCCATCCGTTCGCGGAGCTGCTCGGTGAGCACGGGATCGGGCATTGCCGCTTCTTCGGGCGGCGGTGCCACTGCTTCAACGGCAAGAGTGGGATGGATAACCGAGAAGTGCCACGGCGTATCGTCGGGTAAGGTGGGCAGATCGCTGCGACCGATCCATTCCCGCCACGCCGCCGCGGACGGGTGGCGCAACGCGACCGAGGCGAGCCACTCGCCCATCGAAGCGGCGCTTCGTACCGTGAAGGCTGAGAGCGCTGGTTGATCATCCAACAAGGCGGCAAGAGAGGCCAGTTTGGCGCACGGTTTGCTGAGCGCCATACTGAAGCAGAGTTTTTCGCGCGCACGCGTCATTGCCACGTACAGTACCCGCAATTCTTCGGCGCGCTCATCGTTGCTGATGCGCAACGCAAGCGCTTGATGCGGGAGGGTGGTGTAGCGGTTACAGGTAAGTTTATCGCGCCGTTTCATACCGCCGCCCAAACGGGGATGTAACAGTAGATCGGCGGTGAGGGCTTGGCGGTTAAATTCGTGGCCTAACCCCGCCAAGAATACCACAGGGAATTCCAAACCCTTGGAACCGTGGATGGTTAAGATGTGTACTGCGTCGTCGGTGGAGGGAGCCACGGCTCCCGGTAGATCCATCCCGTTTGCTTGCAGGCGGTCGATGTATCGTACAAATGCCGATAATCCACGGAAACCGCTTTGTTCAAAGCGGGTGCAGGTTTCTTGCAGTAATTGCAGGTTGTTGCGGCGCCGTTCGCCGTCGGGACGGGCACTCATTAGTTCGGGAAGCGCGGTCTCTTCGTACAACCGTGTCACCAAACGGTCCACTGTCAATTGGCACGCCAGCGTGCGGTAGTGATCTAAAAAGTCAACAGCGCGGCGACAGCGTTGTGCCAAGGATTTGTCTTCGACAGCAGTGCGAGCGGCGGTCAATGCCGTATACAGCGCGGTGCGCGGCCGACAGCGGCGGATGAGTGCCATATCGTCGGGGGAAAAGCCGCACAGCGGAGACAGTAGCCACGCGGTGAGCGGTACATCTTGCAAGGGGTTATCGATACACCGCAAGACGGAGAGTGCTAAGCGGATCTCGGCGGTGTCGAAAAAGCCGGAAGAGGTATCCGAAGCGACGGGGATGCCGCGGCGCTCCAGCACCTCGCGGAAAGCGGGACGGCGGGAACGCAACAGAATACAGCAATCACCGTAACGCAACGGGCGTTGTTCGCCGTTGCCGACGGGCAACGTGCCGACAAGTTCCGTAATGCGTGTGGCAATGGCCTCGGCCTCCGCTGCATCGGCATCGAGTTTTGCGCCATGTATCGGCGTGGTATCCACGAGCAGAAATTCAGGCTCGTGTCCGTCGGGGTCGGGGTAGGGGAGCGATTGTACCAACATTTCACGCTCGTCATAGCACAAGCCGCCGACTTCTTCGGACATCAATTGGCGGAAAGTGAAATTGACCGCTTCGGTTACTTCGCGCCGACTGCGGAAGTTGTTACCGAGCGTGATGGTGGCGGGGTACTGTTTGCCGTCAAACGCGGGATAAGCCGCACGGCGCCCCAAGAACAATTCCGGCATAGCCTGACGGAAGCCGTAGATACTTTGTTTGACGTCGCCCACCATAAACAGGTTGGTCTCATTGCGCGAGATGGCAGAGAACAGGGCATCTTGTACCGCGTTGGTATCTTGATATTCGTCCACCAAGATCTCGTCATAGCGCAATGCCAATTCTTGTGCCAAAGCAGAGGGGGTGCGCGTGCCGTCCTCTGCCGTTTCGGTTAGTAATTGAAGTGCATAATGTTCAATATCGGAAAAATCCAGTAAACGGTCCGCCGCTTTCTTTTTCGCAAATATCTCAGAGAAACGGCGCACAGCGACATACAGTGCCCAAATGGAACGGCGGGTGTCGCTCAGGTCATCGCGACATTCTTCTTCGGTGCCGCACATCAGATCGGGTAATTTTTTCAGTAATGATTTGATCTCATCGCGCAGTAATTTGATACGTTCTTTTGCCACGATATCGTCGCATTTGCGCACGGTTTTCAGCGCGGCGGGAGTGTACTGCTGTAAGGCTTCAAGTAAACTGTTCCAATCGCCGTTTTGGCACACCGCATTCATTGTCGCGATCTGTTCCTGATCTGCCAGCAATGCGGGACGATATTTGTTGGTAAGTTCCGGGTCGTTATACGCCAGATCGATCGCTGCTTTGCACAATCGAAGCGCTTTCTCCAGTGCATCGGAAATGTGCGTGATAACGCAAGCGCCCCATACGGTGTCCTTTACCGAAGCCGTTTCTTCATAGGCCGCTGCCATATTTGACAGCCAACGGTGGGGGTCGGGATGGGGTTGTATGAATTTATAGATGCGCTCAATGGTGCTCATCAGCACCGTATCGTTTTTGCCGTTGCTGAGCATCGAGGCGAGTTCTTCAAACGCTTCATCGCCCGAGGCATAGCATTCGTTGAGCGCTTCGGTCAACGCTTCTTTTTGCAACAACGCGAGTTGTTGTTCCTCCACAATGCGGAATTGCGGAGAAATGTCTAACAGATGGAAATTTTCACGGATCAAATCCGTGCAAAAGCTGTCGATCGTACCGATGACGGCGCGCGGCAACAGCAGTTGTTGCCGTTGCAGGCGCAGGTTCTCGGGATGCTCGTGAATCAGTTCAGTCAGCTTTTCCGCCAGACGATTTTTCATTTCTGCGGCGGCGGCGCGCGTAAAAGTAACCACCAACAACCGATCGACATCAATGGGGTTTTCGGCATCGGTGATCCGCTCGATAATGCGTTGCACGAGCACTGAGGTCTTGCCCGATCCGGCGGCGGCGGAAACCAGTAGGGTGCCGCCGTGCGAGTAGATACACTGCTGTTGTTCAGCAGTCCACGTACGGTCACTCATCGGATTCCACCTCCTTCAACGCGGCAAGGGCATCTTTTAAGGACAATGATGCGATCTCTTTCATCGGGTCGCTCGATTCGCGCCCGCAGATATCGTGATAATCGCAGTATGCGCAGATGCCGCCGTTTACTTTTGCTTTGGGAAGCGCGGCAATGTCGCCGCCGTGCAACTGCTGCGCCATAGCGGTGAGTAACTGTTCGATGTGTTTTTTGATTTTCCCGAACTGTTCGAGCGTGACCAGATCGTCGGTTTTTAATTTGCCCTGTGCAGTTAATGAAACGGGAATGAACAAGCCGCCGAGTTCGGGCTCCATCGCGCGCAGAACATCCTCATCGTCCAACAGCAGTCCGTTCATACGCATGGTTTTGAGTTGTTGGCGCTGGATCTCCTCGGCGGAGGCGGTGCGCTCTACTTTAATAACGGGGATCTTGGCGGGGAGATACAGCACACCCGAGGGGACGATATCGCCGTAGCGCGATTTGCCGTTCTCGCAAATGGAGAACAGGTAAATGAGCATTTGCAGGTTGATGCCTTCCAATACTTCGGCTAAATCAAATATCTTGTTGCCCGTTTTATAATCCAAAATGCGCAGATAGGTTTTGCCGTCTTTGCGGAACGCGTCAACACGGTCTACCACACCGCGCACTTGCACGGTCGTGCCGTCAGGCAGTGTAATTACCCACGGGGCGATGCCGTTTCCGTTTTCGTCGATATTTCCGATGGGGAGTTCATAATCCACCGGCGTGAAACGGCTGTCACGCAGTTCGCACACCACGCGCCACACCACATTTTCGCACAAATACGTTAGGCGTGCGATGAGTGCGCGAAAACGCGCTTCTTTGTTATCCGCGCCGCCCATAGTGGTTTCCACATAGTTTTGAACCGCAGCGGCGGTATCGGCGTTTATCTGCGCATGGGTCACCGAAGAGAGACCTGCCTCACAATAGCGGGGCAGTAATTCGTACAATAAATGATGCACCAGCGTACCGGCTTCGGCGGCGTTGAGTTCCGCGGTTTTGCGCGGCTTGGCGCGCAGGCCGTATTTGCAGAAATAGGCGAAGCGGCATTGGTGAAAGGTTTCCACTTGGCTGGGGGAGAGACGTAGGTGCTCACCGAACAACCGCCGCGCTTCTGCAGGGCGCTCGAAAGCGAACCCGTTTTCCAAGCGTTCCATCGCGGTTAAGCGATCGGCATAGGCGGGTTTATCACAAAATGCCTCACGGTAAGAGGCGACAGTCGGTGTGTTTTCACGGTAATGCGCGGCGAGTGTGCTGAATGCATCGTCTTCCGATTCACAGTCTCCGTTCGAGCCGCTATCGCGAGCGTGGTCGGGTAACAGGCGGTGAATCATCGCTACCAGCGACGAGGGGAGCAACGGTTCTCGACCGTGGCGTGCGGCGTAGGTGACTACCAATCGTCTAGAAGGGGCTGCTATCGCCGCATAGGCGTAAAACCGTTCTTCCGCCGTTTGGTGGTCGATGCTGTTTGTCATCGGCAGACCCGCATCGATGAGTTGGCGACGCTCGTAGTCGGTCAACATACCGCCGGCGGTGGGATAGGCGGGGAACACCCCTTCGTTAGCGCCGAGCACAATGACCGTTTGAGGATGTGTATAGCGGATGCGATCTGCCGCGCCGATGACTACGCCGTCCAATCCTTGCGGGATACTGCCCAGATCATCGGTGGATACCGCTAAATGGAACAGTTCTGCAAAGCGTGTGGCGGACAAACGGGTGTCGGCGAGAGCGGTGGCGAACTTGTCCAACAAGGATACCAAGTAATCCCACAGGCGTGTTTGCGCATCGGCGAGCGCGTGCTCACCTTGGGCGTCCAGACGAGCCACTTGAAAACGAATGGTACGCGGCACGCGCATTTCTTGCAACAGTTTATATACGGCTTCGGCAAATTCCTTGCCGTTACAAAAGCCGCGCAGCCGTTGTGCAAAGCGGTCGAGCGGGTTTGCCAAACGTTTGCGCAGAATATTCAAATACGCCAAGCGGCGGACAGAATCGTCACTCTCGGTGGCGGTGAGTCCGTCGGGATGATGTTCAAACGGGGCGCGCCACGCGCGGCCTCGAATATTCCATAAAAATACGTAGTTTTCGAGTAGGGAAGCCGAGGCGGTGGAGAATCCCGCCAAGCCTGTTTTGGTAAGGCGCAATACGTCGCTGTTGCTCCAATCGCCGGTGACGACAGCGAGTGCGGATTGCACAAAGGTGATGAGTGGTTGCGTGAGTATCGGTTCACGGTAATCGCGGCAACAGGGGATGCCTTCTCGACGCAGGGCGCTGTCGATCAGATCGGTGTAAGCGGTTAGATCGCGGGCGACGATCGTGAAATCACGGCAAAAACCGCCTTCTTCGCGCAGTAAGCGGCGAATCAAGCGTGCCGCATAGCGACATTCTTCCGTGCGATCGGTACAGGCGATGGTGCAAACGGATCGTGTCGGCTCGGTGTAAGTATCGCAATCGGGGACAAAACATCCGCGTTCCAACACGAGCAACGCGGGGTCGTCGGTGCGATGGTTTCCCGTTAAGTGACGCACGGCGGCAATTTTGATCTTGGCACGGTAGGCGGCATCGCGCAGTTCGGCGGCGGTGCTGATTGCTGTGGCAAAACGGTCAAATTCTTGGCCCGCGCGTTGGGTGATGTTCTCGGCGCATAACGTGACGGTGAGGGTGGCAACACGCGGCATTAACCGTTCCAGTACCAGTAATTCTTGACGGGTGAAGCCCTTAAACCCGTCAACGTAGACATAGGCATTCTCGAACGCGCGGCAACACGGAAGCTTGTCCGCGAGCCATGTCAGATCATCTTGCGGGTCGATAAGTGCCGCTTGCGTTACGAGCGCGTCGTAGGCACCAAAAATCAAGGCTAAATCGGTGAGTTTGTTGCGTAACAGCCCCGCAGGGAGCGTGGCAGCGGTTTCTTCCAACAACGCGGGGGTAATCAGGCATTGTTTACATTCCGCCAGCATTTGGCACACCGTTTGTAGGTATTCGGGGCTGTCGATGTGATGGGTATACACCGATAACGAGTCTGCCACGCTGTGCAGGGCTTGGTTCATCAGTAAGAGAGAAACGGTGGTATCCATCCGTTTGCCGGACATGCCGCCGATCTCACGAAACACGAGGTTGACCATACGTGTGAAACTGATTACCTGCACGCGTTGTGCCAAGACGGGGCCTAATACCGTGAGCAATTGGCGCTCGTTTTCGTAAGAGGCTTGTTCGGGTACCAGCAGAAACAGCGGCTCGCTTCGCGAAGCGCGTTCTTTGAGTTCGCGGTAGATCGCGGTGGTTTTACCCGAACCTGAGCGACCGGTGATCAGTTGCAGCATGGTGTCACCTCCTTGCAAATTACGTAAGGGCATTCCATTCTTCGGCGGTGATGCCGAATACTTGTTGTATTTGATGTTCAATAGTTTCGTTGCGACCTTGGATAAAGGTGCGCATATACGCGATCTGACCGTTCCATTTGGTGACCGACGGGGCACCGTAACGGGCGTGCTGACGCGGTATCTCCGTTTCGATGGCGGTGGCAAGATCGTTTAAGATCGGTAACAGTCGTTCCGCCGACAAGGTGGTTTCCATCAAGGTTTTGTATGTGCGCAGGAGTTGCAGGCGGAACGTCTCGTTTTTGAGCAAGGCTGTCATCAGCGGGTCGTAATAGTTGCGATAGGTGTGCGCGCCCGTTCCGTAGTACAGTTGCTTCAAAAATTCGTGGCGGGCGTAATACGACGTGCACGCCCAGTCCATATCGAATACGATCCAGTTCCATTCACCGTTTTGAGTGTCGCGGTAGTAGGCGGTGTTGTTGATGACATCGCCGTTACCGAACCACGTTTGTACCGCGTAATATCGCATCAGCGAGTCTTCGTTGATACGCTCGGTAACATAGCGGTAATGCTCTTCTTTGGTGAGGTCGTGGGTGCGGGCGTAGCCGATGAGCTCTTTCATATCCGCGTTCATTGGCAGATAACTTTCATAAATGGCGGGGAATTTTGCAATCTCCACGCGTTCTTCGGGGATGCCCGTTTCTGCCGCAACAAACGCTTCGTTGCGTTTTTCACGCAGGTAATAGAGACCGTAGTATTTGCCGTTGATGTACAAAGCGACGGGTTGCACCGCTTGTATGACAAAGTCATCCACATCATCCAGCGCCGCGGCGACAAACTCGTCACGCAATTTCGCGCTGTTCCAATCCGATCCCGAGGGGCGAAGCAGCAAGTTGCTGAATTCGTTGGTTTTGGCATCGCGGAAGAAGGGGTAGGTGACGGTGGTTTTACCGACGGTTTGATTTAAGTTGAGGGAGAATGCCTTTTGCACATTGTAGCGGCTGAGACCGCCTGCAATGCGTAAAAGACTATCGAACGTGACGGCTTTTTGTCCGTCTTTTTCGATGTATTCCGTATGTACGGCTACTTCTTTGTCTTCGTTGAGATAATCGACAAACGCACCGCCCGCACCAAACAAGGCTTGCGGGTCACCCACGACGCTTACTACCGGTAGATCGTGGGGCGTGTCCACCAAATAGGTTTGGGTCACCACATCGCTGGGGAGGCAGCCGTCGCGGTAGGCGACGGCGCGCAAGGCCGTGTTGCGGGAAATAGTGATCACGTCGCCGCTATGGTAGGCGATATCCTTTTCGGTGGGTTCACTGCCGTCGGTGGTATAGTAAACGCGGCAGTTATAGGGAACTGTCATCGTGAAAGCGGTGCCGTTGGTGATATACCCGCCTTCCACCGTGACGGTGGGCGTCGCGGCGTAGCCCGCATAACCGTTCCCGTTGGCTTTGCATGGCGTGGGTGTTTCGAAATACAGGCGGGAATGACGGTCCTTGCCCGCGCGGCCGCTTGTAATGCCGTAGCGTTGTTTGCCGCTTTCAAAACGGTCGCACACCACGCCGTCGGGAGTTTTCAGCAGTAAGGTCTCGCCGTACGGGCTTAGTGAGAAGGGGGCACAAAGGGCATCATCCACACCGTCGCTATCGCAATATAGCAACAAACGTTCATCCGGACTCAGCGTGATAGCGGGGAAGGTAAACCCGTCGGTCAAAATATCATCGGTTAATTGATATCCTTCAAGAGAGATCGCTCCAGTCGTGGTGTTCCACAGTTCCACCCAATCGGCGGGGTAGTGTTTATCACTGTTACGGGAAACGGCGCACACCTCGCTGATGAGGATGCCCGTGTAGCATACCTCTTCCAGTTCTTCGCGGGTTGCGGCACACAAGCCGCTATTTGCCGCACCCGGTGTGGGGGAGGCAAACCATACCGTATTCTCACAGTATACGCCGTAGGAGACATTGTCGGGTGAGGATTCCACCGTTAAACTGTCTAGCAGGGTTTTGCCGTCATACAGATAGACGGTGTCGCCTTGGCTGTCTAAGCCAAAAGGAGCATACCCATTGCGGGTTTCTGACGAATCACCGGTAAGGGGGATGACGACCGATTGCCCTGCTTCGAGCCGTGTATCCCCGAATACGAATCGCGCAGGTTCGGCAGGGTCATCGGTCAGCGAAATATCCGCAAGGGAGACGGCGATATTACCGGTGTTGGTGAGTTCCACCCAATCGTAATACGAGCCGTCGGCATCTCGAAGAAACGAGAGGTTGCTGTTCATAACTTCCGTCAGACGCAAGGCGGAACCGCCGCCGATGGTGGGTTGTCCCCACAGTAACGAGCAAAGCAGGATGGCGGGAATGCCGATCGCACACAGTGCGATCAATAACACACGTTTAAAACGCATACTCACGGAGCAGTCACCTCCGTTTGCGTAACATTAGCGCGCAGGGGGGTGGGATAACGGCACAGGACGGTTGCCCCGTTTTCGTCACATCCAAAGGAAACATCTTGTTCAGAGGGCTGACAAGTGACGCCCGAGCAAAACGCGCCGTCGGCTGTATACAGCGCCAAGAATCCGTTGGATTGTCCTAAACGGAAATTGGTGTGCAGTTCGCCGTTTTCAGTTGATTTGCTTTTGCCGTCACAGAACACGATGCGGTATTCGCGGGCGGGTAACACCGTGCCCGTAGGGAATGTCCAACGGGCAGTCGTATCGTTGGTGTCGGTCAACGACCAACCGGAGAGATCGACGGAGAAATCGGACGTATTGTACAGTTCGATCCAATCACCATAGTCGCCTTCTTCATCGTACAAGGTCGTTTTATTGCGGCTCACATATTCGTTGATGCGCACGCCGTATTGCGTGGCGGTAGCGTTTTCACCGAGCGGCATACCGTCGGTGTTAGGGGAGGCAGGGGTGGGAACGGCATACCATATAAATTTCTGCGGAGGGAACGATTCGTTTTCAACGCAGCCGTAAGATAAGCCGCTTACCGAAGCGGGGAGGGTGATGGTTTGAATCGCTTTACCCTGCGGATTGCTCAGTAGCACGGTTTCCCCGTCGGCATTCAAGCCGAATGCCAGGGTATCGGTCTCATGTGTGTTGGCAGACACAACCAAGCGTTCTTTGGGAGAAAGTGTTACGGCGGGCAAGGGGGATTTACCAAGAGAGTTAGGGTCGTCCGAAAGATACCACCCTTGCAAAGCGACGGGTTCGTCGCCGTAATTGTACAATTCCACCCAATCGGCGTCCGCGCTTTGGAGTTCTGTGATGCACAGTGTGTTGCCGATAGGCGTTGCGGTGCAAGAGCAGAGTATACCGATCAAGCAACACGCGATCAGCAAAAAAACACACCGTTTCACAGCAATCCCTCCTCTTAAAATGATCAATAACAGTATAGCAAATTTATTTTGCTAAATCAATAGAAAAGACGAGTCCTGACAAAATGAAAAAATTTACATTCAGCAGTTGACAAAGTCAAAGAAAATGGTGTATTATATAGGTAAGCTATTTTCCCGTGGTGACGTGGGATATAATTAAAAGGAGATGTATTCTTGTGAAAAAGGTTGTTTCTTTAGCCCTTGCTTGCTTGTTGCTGGTTGGTATGATTTCTTGCATCGGTTTCTCCGCTTCGGCGGCTACCCCGAAAGAGGAAATCGTGGCTGCGGTGAAAGCGGCTATGCCGGATGCGTACGAAGATCAGTATTTGCCGATGCTCGAAAACGTGTTGGCACAGATCGAAGTGTCTGCTGAGCAGGCCGAAGCGGTTATTGCTAACATTGACGCGGTGAAAGAGGAAGTCAAGGCAGACAAGGGCGCTTCGTTGTCCGAGTATGCTGCGGAAGAGGTCGAGGTTGTTCTTGAAAACTTTGATGAAGCTTGCACCACCTTGGGTTTGACCTATGAGCTGGTGGATGCCGAGAACCCGACCCACGAAGGCGACTTGGATTGCAAGATCTATATGGATAACAAGCAGATCGGTTCGGTCGACGGTGACGGCGTTAAGAAGACCAATGCTCCCGAGTTCAACGGTGCGTTGTTGGTGGCTTTGATCGGTATGTTGACGGTTGCCGGTGTTGCCGCGGTATACGGCAAAAAGCTGGTTGCTTCCCGCTAATCGGTAATCTATATGAACAGTCGTGTCTTTACGGCACTGAGAAAAAGCCCTTTCTACAAGGGCTTTTTCTTATTGTTGCCGTTTGTTTTGGGTGTGTGCGCGATCGGGTGCGTCGTGGTGCTACTGTTTGAAAGCGTGATCGCGCCGTCGCATTATTTTCGGGTGCTGACCGGCAGTGCGGCGGGGGATGCGGTGAACAATACCGTGTCGCCGGATGAGGGGCACATTCCCGCAATACCTTACGAAAGCCAATGGGCCACCTTGAATGTGGATGGTTGGCAGAAACGTGATATTCCCGTCTTTTTTGGCGACAGTAATGCCATCTTGCGGCGCGGCGCCGGTATGTGGTTTAATTCGCGGTTTTGCGGACAAAACGGCAAGACGGTGTTATCAGCGCACGTAACCTCTTATTTTTACGAAATTGAGGATACGGCGATCGGTACATTGGTGACGATGGATACCGTATACGGGGAGTATGTGTACAAGGTAGTGGATATTACCACGTTCCATTATCAGGATAATTCTGTGATCTCACCCAAAGAGGGCGAAGACTCGTTGGTGATGTATACGTGTTATCCGCGCAAAAACGGGTATCAGTTCAAAACCGAACGTATTGCGCTCATCTGCAAGAAAGTCAGCGGAGAGGAGTGGAAGACGTATGGTTAATCGTTTTCTGCGTCCATTACTGCATATGCTGGTATCCGTTTTGTTGATCGTTTCCACTGCGGTTGCGATACTGTTGTGCGCAACTGACCGCGTTGTGTTTTCTGAGTCGGTGTACAGCAACTTGATAAAGGATACGGCATTCACGGATACTATGCGTACGTATTTACTGGATGATTTGGAAGCCGAATGCTTGTTTTATGATGTCCCATTTGATAAGGTTAAAACGGCGGTTACCACTGAATGGGTAAACGATCTGTCAAGCGATTATATGGCGATAGCCTATGATACGTTGCATAAGGGGAGTTCTGAACGAGAATTTTCGGTGGATCCCGCGCCGTACCGCGCGGTTTTGCAAAACTTTTTTGCATCGTTGCCTGAGAACGAACGCCCGTTGGATGAAAAAGCGGCAGAAACCATTGCCAAAGAACTGGCGCAGAGCACACAGCAGGTTCTGGCGGGCGGGATGGTAAATACCGTTTTGGATTACGGGTACCGATTTGTTTACGGCAATGAACTGTTACGCCGCGTGATGGGCTACGGCGGATCGGCTGTGACCGCGGTGTTGGTGTTGACGATACTCAGTTTGTTGCCATTCGGCAGTACGTGGCGGCAACGAGCCTATGCAACGGCGGGTTCGCTGTTCTTGGGGAGCGCGCTAGTGTTTGTGCCGTTGTGGTTGTTGCAACGCTATGGCTTGGCGGCGCGGCTGGTGTTGGGTGATTCTCCTCTCAAGCTGTATGTTACCGGTATTGTGGATGGGATGATCCACGGTATGACGGCGACGGCGGGATGGATATTTGTTGGTACCGCTGTGTTGCTCGTCGCGGCGGTAGTTGTGCTGGCACTCACTAAGAATCACAAAACGCAGGAAGTGTGATGCAGTATTGACAGTGCGGTGGATGCCGTGTATAATCAAATAAAAAGTCATCGGAGGACAGTACACCGTAGTGTAGGGGATCGTAAGTGTATGCTTGCAGGCCGCCTGTCAGATAAGATGTCGAGTGAGCTCGGTTATTACGTATGTAGTAGCCGAGCTGTTTTTGCTTTTGGAGGATTTTATGGATTCGGAGATTTTCGAAAAACTACCACCCACAAAATTATTTTTTCGCTGTGCGGTGCCGTCCATGATCACGATGGCGTTTGGTGCACTATATCAAATTGCTGACGGCTTGTTTGTGGGGCGGTTTATCGGTGAGGATGCGTTGGCGGCGATCAATTTGATTATGCCGATCATTATGATGGTGTTTGCGTTTTCAAATATGATCGCAACGGGGGCGTCGGTGCGGATTTCGGTGTTGCTCGGTGTAAAAGAACGCGAAGAAGCGTCACGCGTGTTTTCGGTTACGCTTAAAGTGATTTTCCTACTCTCCTGTGTGATTGGAGTTGTCGGGTGGTTTTTTGCTGAGGCGTTTGTGCGGTTTTTGGGACCGGGAGCCACCGAAACAGCGATACAATACGGTATAACCTACATACGGGTTTATGCGGTGTTTTCGCCGATACTTCCCCTGTTTTTCGCTACGGATAATTTCTTGCGTGTTTGCGGCAAGGAGAAACTCAGTATGTGGATCGGGATCGGCACGCAATTGTTCAATATTGTTTTAGACGTGATCTTGATTGCGGTGCTGGGGCAAGGTATTTGGGCGGCGGCGTTTACGAGTTGTTTGGCAATGGCGATCGGTTCCGTAATCACGCTGTGGTTGTTTCGCAAAAAGCGGATGGATCTGTATTATACCAAACAAAACATAGCGCTGGCGCTGTTTGGAAAGATTCTTGCCAACGGTTCCAGCGAGTTCTTCAGCAACATATCGATGTCGGTGATGTCGATCGTTTATAATTTTTTCTTGCTCAAATACGGCGGCACGACGGCGGTGGCGGCGTTTTCGGTGATTATGTATGTGGACAGTATTATCGGTATGCTGGTTTTCGGTATGTGTGATGCACTGCAACCCGCCATCAGTTATTGCTACGGTGCAGGGCGCACGGACAGAGTGAAAGCGATCTTCCGTCGTATGGTGGTAGCGGCGATCGTGTTGTCGGTGGCTTCGATGCTGTTTATGATGTTCTTGGGACGCTATGTTGCACCGTTGTTTGTTAAGCCTGAGGATACCGAACTGCTTGCGGTGAGTATTGTGGGAATGGAGCTGTTCTCTCTTTCGTATTTGACGGGTTGGGTGGATATGTGCTTTTCGTCCTATTTTACCGCCATCGAGCGTCCTGTTCGCTCTTTGCTTACGTCTTTTTTCGGAACACTCGTGTTTCCTATTGCTTTTTTGTTCTGTTTGACGCCACTGTGGCAACTCAACGGCGTGTGGTTAACAGCGGCGGCATCGTGTACCGCCAGCGCGATATTCGCTTTGTTGCTGGCGCTTAATTTGAAAAAGCGTGAGGAGCGGAATACTCTCAGTTCTTTGGCGTAAAAGAAAAGGTGCAACCACCGGTTGCACCTTTTACTGTTTACAGCAGATATACAAGAATGAATTGCAAGATCAAAATCAGGGGGAGTCCCAGCATAAATCGCTTATGCTGGGTTTTGTGACGAATGAGCAGCATGGTGAGATACATTCCCGCCGCACCGCCGAGCAATGCCGTTATGAATAGTGTTTGCTCCGGCACGCGCCGCCATCCGCGGCGCGCGGCAATCTTATCACCAATGGTGATGAGCGCGGCGAAAAAGTTTACCGCAATGAAGGCGATTTGCCAAGCGTTCACGTGTGTCACATCCCTGCGTTATTTTTCTTGTTATGGGCATCATCCGCAAAAATACTGTATTTTTTCAAATTGATGTGCCCGTCGGTCTCAAATACGATTCCTTCCTCTTCTAACATTGCACGTTGGATCTCGCCGCCGCCGAACGCAAACCCTGAGGCGACTTTGCCGTTGCGATTCACAACGCGATGACAGGGGATGATCCCCGGCTCGGGATTGCAGTGAAGTGCATACCCCACCACGCGCGCCCAGCGCGGATTGCCCGCGAGCATAGCCACCATACCGTAGGTAGCGACCCGCCCGCGCGGAATGGTGCGCACCACATCGTAAATTTTATCAAAAACTTGTCCCGCCATCCTGACACTCCTTTCACAAAAAGTGTGCCCCAATATGGTACAAAAAAAGCACCTGCTGTGCAAGTGCTTTTGGAGCGAGAGACGGGAATCGAACCCGCACGGTCAGCTTGGGAAGCTGAAGTTCTGCCACTAAACTACTCCCGCATAGTGTTTGTTATCATACCACATTTATCAGCGAAAATCAAGTGTTTTTTGCGCAGAAAAAACGGGCAATCACCGAGTGACTGCCCGTTTTGCGATAAAAGCGTTATTATTCAGCCTCTTCCTCGTCCTTTTCCTTGGAGAGGATCTGGTTGACGATGATACCGAGGATCAGCGCCGTGGCGATCGCCGTGATTTTGATCTGACCGAAGGTGAGCGACAAGCCGCCAATACCTGCGATCAGAATTGCCGATGCCGTGAACAGGTTGCGGTTTTTGCCCAGGTCAACTTGTTGGAGCATCTTCAAACCGGAGACGGCAATAAAGCCGTACAGTGCCATACACACGCCGCCCATTACGCAAGCGGGAATGGAGTTGACGAATGCCACAAACGGGGAGAGGAACGAGATCAAGATCGCACCGCAAGCGGCACAGAAGATCGTTACGATGGAAGCGTTGCGGGTGATGGCCACGCAACCGACCGATTCACCATAGGTGGTGTTGGGGCAACCGCCGAAGAACGCACCGACCATCGAACCGACGCCGTCACCCAGTAGGGTACGGGACAAGCCGGGATCTTCGAGCAGATCCGTCTCAATGATGGAGGAGATGTTCTTGTGGTCTGCGACGTGCTCAGCAAACACAACGAATGCGACGGGCAGATAGGCTGCAGCGATGGTGGCGACATACGCACCGTTCAATTCGCCGAAACCTTTGGCGGCAGTGAGGAACGTGAACGAGGGAACATCGACAAAAGTATTCAGCGTTACGCCGCCTTCCCACAAGACCGAGATCTTGGAGAAATCAATGACTTTGAGCGCGTCGATATCCGCAACCGTGCCGATGACGGTGAAGATGGTTGCGAGTGCATAACCGGACAAGATGCCGATAATGAAGGGGATGAGTTTAGCGAATTTCTTACCGTAGGTGGAAGCAACGGTGGTAACGATCAGTGTGACAACACCGATCAGTATGCAGATGAGGGGGTTGGCTGTTTCAAAACCGCCTTTTTGCATATCGCCAACTGCGTTGCCCGCGAGCGACAAACCGATGATTGCGACCGTGGGGCCGATGACGACGGCGGGCATCAATTTGTTCAGCCAGCCAACGCCGACAAATTTAACCAACACAGCAATCAGGACATACACCAAACCGGCGAAGATCGCGCCGAGAATGAGGCCCAGATAGCCGAGGCTCATAGATACGCCGCCGGCAAACGCCGCTGCCATGGAGTTCAGGAAAGCAAAGGACGAACCAAGGAACACGGGACTTCTGAATTTGGTAAATAACAGGTACACGATGGTGCCGCAACCGGCACCGAACAGCGCCGCGGCCGGTTCCATACCGTTGCCGATGATGACGGGCACCACGAGCGTCGCCGCCATAATGGCCAACAACTGTTGAATTGCAAACACGATGGTTTGGCCGAAGGGGGGTCTGTCTTTTACGCCATAGATCAGTTTCATTGGATACTTCCTCCTCTTACTTTGATAGTGCTATGAATAAGGCGAAAAGCCTCAATTCCGTTAGTACAGATACACACCGGTCTCCTCATCAACCGGCAGGAGTTTGACCGCGACCAATTCGGAATGCGCGGTGGGAATGTTCTTGCCCACGTAATCGGCGCGGATGGGAAGTTCACGATGCCCGCGATCGATCAAGATCGCGAGTTGGATGGCTTTCGGCCGCCCCAACGAGAAGACGGCCTCGATGGCGGCACGCACCGTACGACCGGTGAAGAGCACATCGTCAACCAGCACCACCGTTTTTCCTGCGACGGAAAATGGCAACTCAGGGGGCTGGACTACGGGGGCATTCGGTTCGATTTCCACATCATCGCGGTACAGGCGAATGTCCAGCGCACTGCAAGGCACTTTGACGCCCTCAATACGTTCAATGTTGGCTTGCAGATGTTTGGCAAGCGGTTCGCCGCGGCGGCGGATTCCTAACAGGCACACGTCGGCAACGCCCTTGTTCTTTTCGGTGATTTCGTGAGCCATACGCATCAGCGTACGGTTCATGGTGGTTTCGTCCATTAAGATCGCTTTTGGTTGTTTCATACCGATTTCTCCATAAAAAAAGACCTTGTCGCAGTTTCCGACAAGATCGTTTTGACACACCTATGGACACCTTCTTGTCGGTATCGCGGTACCGCTTGTTAAAGATGGCTTCATTGCTTTTCAGTATAACATTATCAGTTGCAAAAGTAAAGGATTTTTTGAGAATTTTGTCGAATACAGAATACCGTTGCGATTTGGCGAGAAGTTTGGTATACTGTAAATAAAGACCGATGCTATGGAGTGGTGATTATGGAGAAAAAGCAGATCTTATCGACGGTGGATCACACCTTGTTGGCACCCACGGCGACAGTGAAAGAGATATACGCGTTATGTGACGAGGCGATGCAGTACGGTACTGCGTCGGTGTGTATCCCGCCGTCGATGGTGAAAGCGGCGAAAGCGTATGTGGGGGAGCGTATGGCGGTGTGTACCGTGATCGGTTTCCCGAACGGTTATGCGACCACTGCCTGCAAATGCTTTGAGACTGAAGACGCGATCCGCGCGGGCGCGGATGAGATCGATATGGTGATCAATCTCGGTTGGGTGCGCGAGGGCGCATTTGATCGCATTTTGGAAGAGATCCGTGCCATTAAGCATGTATGCGGTGAGCGGGTACTGAAAGTGATCATTGAAACGTGTTTGTTGACCGAGCAAGAGAAGATCCGCTTGTGCGGTGTGGTATCGGAATCGGGTGCCGATTTCATCAAAACCTCCACGGGATTTTCCACGGGCGGCGCGACGGCCGCCGACGTGGAACTGTTTGCAAAACACGTTGCGCCGCACCTCAAAATCAAGGCCGCGGGCGGCATTGCGACACTCGCGGATGCCGAACTGTTTCTGAAATTGGGTGCTTCGCGTTTGGGGACCAGCCGTATCGTGCGGTTGGTTAGGGTGAGCCGTTAAACCCGAACCCGCCGCAGAGCGGGATATTTCGGTGTTTTTTGCTCCGCCCGTGCTCGCAAGGCGCGAGCATTCCTTCGCCCGATCGAAACAAAAATCCCTCGAAATCTCCTCGCTTTGCGGTCGTAGATTTTGGGAAGAGCGAATTTTTGTTCAGCCGCGGCAGAAACGCAGCCAATACTGTCGTATTGGCGAGTATTTTAACAAAGGATGAGCGAAAATTCGCCTCTCCAAAACGGAGTTCGAGTTTAACGGC
>JAZOBT010000009.1:0-4978 GCA_045596125.1 Acutalibacteraceae bacterium
CTCCATCATCTGACCGATGGTGCCGTCGGCAAGAATCATAGCGGTCATTAAGTATTTGTCAGCCAGGTTGAAGCCCTTAATGGTTAAAGGAGCCATTTCCTGCACAGAGGCGGGGGCAAGGACAATCATACGGTAGTCGCCGTGACCGCCGCCCTTGGTGGCTTGGAAGTAGTCCGACTGCGAGGGCTGAATACCGCCGAGACCGGGGCCGCCGCGCTGGACATTGACCACCAAAGCGGGGATATCCGAACCCGCAATGTAGCTGAGTCCCTCTGCTTTTAGGGAGATACCGGGACTGGACGACGACGTCATAACACGAACGCCGGCTGCCGCTGCGCCGTATACCATATTGATGGATGCGATCTCACTTTCCGCTTGCAGGAAAACACCGCCGATTTTCGGCATTTTCTTTGCCATATAAGCGGCGATCTCGGTTTGAGGGGTGATGGGATAGCCGAAGTAGTGACGGCAACCCGCGCGAATCGCGGCTTCCGCAATGGCTTCGTTACCCTTCATTAAAACTCTTTCTGCCATGGTGCGCCTCCTTTATCGTTCTACGGTGATGATGCAGTCGGGGCACATGGTAGCGCAGAAAGCACAACCGATGCACTTGTCTGGATACATCATCACGGCAGGGGAATACCCTTTTTTGTTGATCGTGTCCGAGGCGATTGCCAGACAGCCTTTGGGACAGGCGTCGACGCACAGGCCGCAGCCTTTGCACCAATCCGTTCGGAATGTTACGTTTGCCATTTACGATTCCTCCTTGGGTTCTATTTATCCCCACAGAGGCCGATCGTTCGGTCTCCGGGATGGTAAATCAAAATATTTTTTCTGCAACTGCAGAGGGAGAACGGGATCAAGTTTCCCTTTGAGTTCCGCCGCAACGTGCGCGACGGCGGTGTGAGCAAACACAGGAAGTCCGCTCAGTTCGCTGAGTTGTTGTATATACTCGGTCGATGCCAATACGGTATCCGCCGTCGTCTCCTCACCGAGATTGGAGTTGTTAACGATATCGGTAAATTGCAAACCGCAGGCGGCTTCAATCTCTCGCATAACCTCCAAGGCTTCTTGCGGGGTTCGCGTCAAAGGACGGTAGCAGTTGGCGACAAAGATCATACGGTAACAGTTTTCCTCTTGGATGGACGGAACGTAGCGCCCTAGCGCATAAGCACCGCGATCGTCGCCGCCGATATCCATAATGCCATATGCTTTGGTATCTGTCACCAGTCGATAGGCTTCGGCAGGCAAAGCCGGCAGATCCACGTTGGAATTGGCAAATTGGGGAGAGACCAGTTGGACACCCGCTTTTTCCAATTCCTCCGCGCTGTCTTTGGTACGGAAATACGGGTTTACGATATCCAGATCGGCAATGCACACCGATTTGCCCTCTCTTGCCAGCAACAGTGCATAGTTTACGGCAATATTGGTCTTGCCGCTGCCGTAATGTCCGGCAAACAAGGTAAGACGTTTATGCTCCATAGTATCACCTTTTACAGTTGTTTGCGGATGATTTTACCGCTGGTGGTCTTAGGCAAGCTTTCCCTAAATTCCACAATGCGGGGATACTTATAAGGTGCGGTACGGGACTTGACGTAGTTTTGAATATCTTTCTTGAGTTCGTCCGTACCCTTGAAATCTTTGACCAATACAATGCTGGCCTTGACGACCTGCCCACGCACCTCGTCGGGAGCGGCGGAAACACCGCATTCCAACACATAGGGCAGTTCCATAATGACGTTTTCGATCTCAAACGGCCCAATGCGGTAACCGGAGGATTTGATAACATCATCCACACGGCCGACATACCAGAAGAAGCCGTCTTCATCGCGCCACGCCAAATCGCCGGTGTGATACCAACCGTCGCGCCACACTTCGGCGGTGGTCTCGTCGTTGCCTTCGTAGCCGTAGCTCAAGCCGCAGGGGAGACCGTCCTTGATGTTGATACACACCTCGCCGCTTTCACCGGTGGCAACTTCGTTGCCTTCGATATCGAGCAGGTGAACGTCGTACAACGGTACGGGTTTACCCATCGAACCGATCTTATGGCTGGAACCGGTGAGATTACCGATGATCAGCGTGCTTTCGGATTGACCGAAACCTTCCATGATCTCCAAGCCCGTGGCTTTCTGGAATTGACGGAACACCTCGGGGTTGAGTGCTTCGCCTGCGATGGAAGCGTGTTCAATGGAAGACAGATCAAAACGACTGAGATCTTGCTTGATGAGCATACGATACATCGTCGGCGGTGCACAGAAGGTGGTAATGCCGTACTTTTTAAAGAGCGGCAGGATCTTTTCGGCATCAAAACGGTCAAAGTCGTACACAAAGACGGCGGCTTCGCAAAGCCATTGACCGTAAAGCTTGCCCCACAGGGATTTCGCCCATCCCGTATCGGAAATGGTGAGGTGCAACCCATCGGGATTGACCTGATGCCAATACTTCGCGGTGATGAAATGACCCAGCGGATATTTGTAGTTGTGAGCAGCCAATTTGGGATATCCCGACGTACCCGAGGTGAAGAACATCAGCATCGGATCGGAGCCGCAGGGCGTATCTTCCGTGCGGGTAAAGTGGCTGCTGTACATCGTGTATTCTTCGTCAAAATTGTGCCAACCCTCGCGGTTGCCGCCCACCAAGATCTTGGTAGTGAGCTGCGGGGTCTTTTGTGCGGCGGCATCCACCGCGGCGGCAACGTCGCCATCGGCCGTGCACACAATGGCTTTCACGCGTCCCGCTTCAAAACGGTAGGTGAAATCTTTTTCTTGCAACTGATTGGTAGCGGGAATGACCACGGCGCCCAACTTGTGCAATCCCAAAATGGAGAACCAGAATTGATAGTGCCGCTTGAGCACCAGCATAACGCGGTCACCACGTTTGATGCCGAGTGATTTAAAGTAGTTCGCGGCTCGCGCGGACTCTTTTTTGATATCCTTAAACGTGAAACGGCGTTCGGTGCCGTCGTCGCTCACGTGAAGCATCGCCAGCTTTTCGGGTTTGCGCTCTGCCAAGGCGTCCACTACATCGTAGGCAAAGTTGAACTTCTCTTCATTCTTGAACGCGATAGCAGTCAACTTGCCGTCTTGCTCGGTGGGGATGATAAAATCGTGATAAATGCGCCCTGCGGCTTCATCCTGCCGCGCTTGGCGAATCGGTTTCGCTTGCGTGGCGGCCTGTTCTTCTGCACGCGCCGCGGCGTTACGCAGAACAATGGCATAGAAAGCGCAATCCTCCCCATCCACGGCGATCATACCGTGCGGGGTAGACGAATCGTAATAGATGGTATCACCGGGGTGCAGAATTTCGGTGTGACCGCCGATCTGTATCCGCATATGACCGCGAATGACGATATCGCATTCCTGACCCTCGTGGGTGGTCAGTTCAATGTCTTCATACTCGGCACCGGGGCGGTAGTTGAGCTCCATATACAAGGGGAGAGCGATACGGTTGCGGAAGTCGGCGGCGAGGTTGTAACCCACCATATGATGCGCTTCCTCAATACGCTGGCCTTGTCCTTTTCGTGTTAAGGCATAGGAACGCAGTTTGGGACTGCGACCTTCCAACAAGTCGCCCATATCCACGCCGAACGACAGCGAACAATGATACAGAAACGCAATACTGAGATTGCGATTGCCTGCTTCACTCTCGATATATTCTTCCACGCTGATGCCGGTGCGCGCCGCCATTTCCTCCACGGTGAGACCCGTGATTTCACGCAGTTCGCGGATACGCGCCGCCATTTCGCGAATCTTGTAAGTCATACCGGTTATGTTTTGTTCCATACTACACCTCAAAATAAAGCAAAAAAGCCCGTCTCAAAGATTGATTCCTTGAGACGAGCTGATTGTTTCGGCCCGCGGTACCACTCAAATTGCACCTGCCTCACGGCAGATACCGCTCATTGGGTGCCAACACACCCTAAGCACTAACGCAGCTGACGCGTGGAGGTTCTACGGCGATTGCTTTCTTCCTCCCGGCTCCGGAGTGACATACATCAAAGCCCGTAATGACTCGCACCAACCGTCATCTCTCTTCATCGGGTGATTTCGCTGTATTTCTCCATCATTGCCTTTGATTACTAGGAATCATACCACTATTTTTTTGAAATGTCAATACTAGAATTTGCTAAAGTGTTAAAGTTTGTTGCGGATAATTTTACCACTGATGGTCTTAGGCAATTCGTCGCGGAATTCCACAATACGCGGATATTTGTACGGCGCCGTGCGGGTCTTTACATAGTTCTGAATATCCTTCTTGAGTTGCTCCGTCGGCTCGGTGCCTTTGACCAACACGATGCTGGCCTTGACCACCTGACCGCGCACCTCGACGGGAGCCGCGGAAACGCCGCATTCCAATACATAGGGGAGCTCCATGATGGTGCTTTCGATCTCGAACGGTCCGATGCGATAGCCGGAAGACTTGATGACATCATCGGCACGACCCACATACCAGTAGTAGCCGTCTTCGTCGCGCCACGCCAAGTCGCCCGTATGGTACAAACCATCGTGCCACACAGCGGCGGTCTTTTCGGGTTCGTTGTAATAACCCAAGAACACACCGCAGGTGGGTTGCGGATCGGTGCGGATGACGATCTCGCCATTGACACCGTCTGCCACGGGATTGCCGTCGGCATCCACCAGATCAATGCCGTAACCGGGAACGGGTTTGCCCATCGCACCGGGTTTGAGCATCGTGCCCACCAGATTGGCAATACCCAGCGTCATTTCGGTTTGACCGAAGCCTTCCGCAATACGCAGACCCGTTGCTTTTTCAAACTGATAGAATACCTCGGGGTTCAGCGCTTCACCCGCCGTGGTGGCGTGGTGGATGGACGACAGATCAAAACGGCTGAGATCCTGCTTGATGAGCATACGGTACATCGTAGGCGGTGCGCAGAAGGTGGTGATGTTGTATTTCGCAAACATCGGTAAGATCTTTTCGGCATCAAAGCGATCAAAGTCGTAGGTGAACACGGCAC
>JAZOBT010000010.1:0-21011 GCA_045596125.1 Acutalibacteraceae bacterium
GCGGAATAATCGTATTTCGCGGGATTCTCCACACACTCGTCAAATGCCATCGCGATGGTAGATCCCAATTTCGACTGAATACGCATACTCTCTTCCGGCCCGATAAATAACCGTCGCCCGTCGATGTGCGATACAAACGTCACGCCTTCTTCTTCAATGCGCCGCAGTTTCGCCAGTGAAAACACCTGAAACCCGCCGCTGTCCGTCAAGATCGGCCCATCCCAACCGGTGAACCGATGGAGCCCTCCCATCTCGTACACCAGATCTTCACCCGGCCGCAGATGCAAATGATACGTATTGCACAGTTGCACCTGACACTTGATATCCCGCAAATCGTAGGCAGACACCGCGCCTTTGATGGCACCGCAGGTCGCCACATTCATAAACGCGGGCGTTTGCACCGTGCCGTGCGGCGTCTCCAACACGCCGCGGCGCGCCGCACCGCAGGTCGTTACAATCTTCATACTCCACTCCTGTTCTGTCAACATATCAGCATCGCATCACCAAAACTGAAAAAGCGATACCGTTGCTCCACCGCATAGCGGTAGGTCTCCATCGTAAGCGTATGCCCCGCAAACGCCGATACCAACATAATCAACGTACTTTCGGGCAAATGGAAATTCGTGATCAACCCGTCTAACACCTGGAATGTATAACCGGGATAGATGAAGATCTCGGTCCATCCTTCCGCCGCGTGCACCTTCCCGTCACGCACTCCCACGCTCTCCAGCGTGCGACAACTGGTGGTGCCCACCGCAAACACGCGTCCTCCCTCAGCACGCGTCTGATTGATCAGCGCCGCCGTCTCTTCCGACAGTTCATAATGCTCCGCGTGCATCTTGTGATCCAGAATATTCTCTTCCTTCACAGGGCGGAACGTACCCAACCCCACGTGTAGGGTAACAAAACCGATACGTACTCCTTTGTTTTTGAGCCGCTCCAGCAATTCGGGCGTAAAATGCAACCCTGCCGTAGGCGCCGCCGCCGACCCCAACTCGCGCGAATACACCGTTTGATAGCGTTCTGTATCCCGCAACTCGTGCGTAATATAATGAGGAAGCGGCATCTGCCCGATCCGTTCGAGCAGTGCGTAAAAATTCCCTTCATAGCAAAAACGAACCAAGCGGTTTCCGCCGTCCAAGATCTCGAGGACTTCAGCTTCCAGCAAGCCCTCGCCAAACGTCAACACATCACCGGGGCGCGCTTTACGACCGGGACCGGCAAGCACTTCCCACACATCGTTTCCACGGGGCGTGAGCAACAAAAGTTCCACCGCCGCTCCCGTCTCACGGCGATGCCCGTACAACCGCGCCGGCAAAACGCGACTGTCGTTGAGTATCAGGCAATCGCCCTCGTTTAAAAACTCTTCAATTTCGAAAAAATGCCGATCACAGCGCTCACCCGTTGCACGGTCGAGCACTAACAAGCGGGATTGATCACGCGATTCCAGCGGTTCCTGCGCGATCAATTCCTGCGGCAGATCATAATAAAAGTCTTGGCGTTTCATTTCCATTAAAAACATCCCTCATTTGAGCAAACGTGCGCTCTCGCTTGTTGACATCTTCACCGTATAATGCTACAATAGGAACAAGCAAATGTCAAGTGGATATCCGGATCGTCGTGTGTTTTGCGGCGCTGTTTCCGGCTTATTCGTATAATTTTTTTGCTTCGAAAGGAATGCATCATATGAAAACGTATAATGTAGGCATCATCGGTTGTACCGGTATGGTCGGTCAACGATTTGCCACCCTACTTGCTGAGCATCCGTGGTTCAAGGTCAGCGTCCTCGCGGCCAGCCCCCGCTCTGCCGGCAAAACCTATGAGGAAGCGGTAGGCGATCGCTGGGCGATGACCGAGCCGATGCCCGAATCCCTCAAGGCGATGACGGTGTACGACGCCTCGAAGGTGGAAGAAGTCGCCGCCAAGGCGGATTTTGTGTTCTGCGCCGTGGATATGAAGAAGGACGAGATCCGCGCTTTGGAAGAAGCGTATGCCAAAGCGGAATGCCCTGTTGTCTCCAACAACAGCGCCCATCGTGGCACGGCAGATGTTCCGATGATCATCCCCGAACTCAACGCCGATCACGTAGAAGTCATCCCCTACCAGCGCAAACGCTTGGGCACCAAGCGCGGCTTTATCGCGGTAAAATCCAACTGCTCGTTGCAAAGCTATGTGCCGGCGTTGTTCCCGCTGTCCAAGTGGGGCATCACCAAGTCGCTCGTGTGCACCTATCAAGCCATCTCCGGTGCGGGCAAAACGTTTGAGCGTTGGCCCGAAATGGTAGATAACCTCATCCCCTACATCGGCGGTGAGGAGGAAAAATCCGAGAAAGAGCCGCTTAAGATCTGGGGTCGTGTAGAGAACGGCGTCATCGTTCCCGCGGCAGGTCCCGCTTTCACCGCGCAGTGCTTGCGCGTTCCGGTTACTGACGGTCACTTTGCCGCTGTATTCTGCTCGTTTGAGAAGAAACCCACCCGCGAAGAGATCTTGGAGACGTGGAACTCCTTCCGCGGTCGTGCACAAGAACTGAATCTGCCCAGCGCTCCCAAGCAATTCTTGCATTATTTTGAAGAGGACGCTATGCCCCAAACGCGTTTGCACCGCGGTTTGGAAGGCGGTATGGCCATCTCTCTCGGCCGCCTGCGCGAAGATACGCAGTATGACTATAAGTTTGTCGGTCTGTCCCATAACACCTTGCGCGGTGCCGCCGGCGGTGCCGTATTGCTTGCCGAGCTGCTTTGTGCGGAAGGCTATATGGACTAAGTTTCCCACCCACAGATAAGGAGGTCAACCTATGAGTAAATCGGCTATCTTTACCGGTGCCGGCGTGGCGATCGTCACCCCGATGAATCCGGACGGAAGTATCAATTTCAAGAAGTACCGCGAACTCATTGATTTCCAAATCGAAAACGGCACCGATGCCATTGTCGCCGTCGGCACAACGGGCGAAGCCCCTACTTTGGAAGACAATGAGCATCTGGAAGCGATTCGCGTCGCGATCGAGCAAACCAACGGCCGTGTCCCCGTCATTGCGGGTACGGGTTCGAACAATACCGAACACGCCATCTATATGTCGCGCGAATGCCGCGCGATGGGCGCCGATGGCTTGCTGCTCGTTACGCCGTATTATAACAAAACTTCACAACGCGGTTTGATCGCGCATTACAGCAAAATTGCCGCTTCGGTCGACCTGCCGATGATTTTGTACAACGTCCCCGGCCGCACGGGCGTCAATTTGAAACCCGAAACGGTTGCCGAACTGTACAAGATCCCGCAGATCAACGCCATCAAGCAGGCCAACCCCAATATGTCGGAAACCACCGTATTGGCATCGCTGTGCGATATCCCGATTTATTCGGGTAACGATGACCTTATCGTGCCGATACTGGCACTCGGCGGCAAAGGCGTCATCTCGGTGTTGTCCAACGTGGTACCGCGTGCCGTGCACGATCTGTGCGCCGCGTGGTTTGAGGGCAAGCCCGAGGAAAGCTTGAAGTTGCAACTCGACTATTTGGAGCTTGCCAACGCCTTGTTTATGGATGTGAACCCCATCCCCGTCAAAGAAGCATTGAATCAAATGGGATGGAATGTGGGCGATTGCCGTCTCCCGTTGTACGAAATGGGAGACGCCGCCAAAGCCACCCTGCGTAGCGTGTTGGAACGCTATTCTCTTGTAAAATGAGTTTTTCGGAAAGGATGTTTGTATGATCCGATTGATCGTTTGCGGATGTAACGGCAAAATGGGCCGTGCCATCACCGCTTGTGTGAAAGACCGTTGCGATTGTGAGATCGTGGCCGGTTTTGATCGCAATACCGATGCCACTGCCGGTTTTCCGGTATACGCCAATCCGCAGAATTGCGATATCGAGGCGGATGTCATCATTGATTTTTCACACCCTTCGGCGTTACCGAGTGTACTTCGCTATGCCGAAGAACATAACATGGGCGCTGTGATCGCCACCACGGGCTTATCCGAAGACGATCGTTTGCTCATTCAAAACACGGCCTCACGTGTCCCGCTATTCTTCAGTGCGAATATGTCGCTCGGTGTCAGCCTGCTTGCGGAACTAGCCAAAAAAGCTGCCTCCATTCTCGGCGGTTCATTTGATGTGGAGATCATTGAAAAGCACCACAATCAAAAGATCGATGCTCCCTCGGGTACGGCATTGATGCTGGCGGATGCGGTAGCGGAAGGTCTTCCCTATTCGCCGAAATCCGTGTACGATCGCCACGCGGTACGCGAAAAACGCGATCCGCACGAGATCGGATTCAGTTCGGTGCGCGGCGGCACCATTGTAGGCGAACACGAAATACTGTTCGCGGGTCACGATGAATGTATCACCTTGTCGCACACCGCCATGTCCAAAGAAATTTTTGCTGCGGGCGCGGTAAGCGCGGCACAGTTCCTCTACCAAAAACCCGCCGGTCTGTATACGATGAAAGACCTGATGGCGTAATAGTTATAAAAATGAAAAGCGGGGAGAAAGGCGATGTCGTCTTTCTCCCCGCTTTGGTTTACAAAACCGTGCTTATTTGCACTCAAACGATTGGCAATCGGTGCATTCGCAAGCAGTCGGGTTCGCTTCGTGCGTACCCACCTTGATTGCGTTCAACGAACAGTAGTTACCTTGCGTGCAGTGATAGCGGCACTGCTGTACAGAGCACTGGATCGCCTTGTTTTCCTTGCAAGTATTGGTTTCCATACCGGTACCTCCTTCAGCTGAGATCGGCGAACATTCAAACGCGTTCACCACGTTTAGTATGCACACTTTTCGCTGAAAATAACACTATGAAAACTTTGTCATTTTTAAAAATTTATTCTTCGGTAACCTCCGCCAAAATGCGGCGAAGCTCCTCCACACCTTCCCCGTTTTGCGAAGAAAACGGGATCCATTGCAACCCTTCATAGGCGGCAAACTCTTGTTCAAAGGCGGCAAGCCGCTCTTTGCGTTGCGTTTGATTTAATTTATCGGATTTCGTCAGCACCACCAAAAACGGCAACTCACTTTCCGCCAAGAACTGCAACATTTGGCGGTCATCCGCCGTGGGCGGATGCCGCATATCGATCAGTTGCAACACCAGACGCAGATCGCGCTCGTCGTCAAAATAATTCCCGATGGTCTGCGAGAAACGCTGCTTTTCGGAGTGAGACAGCTTCGCATACCCGTACCCGGGCAAGTCCACCAATCGCATCGTATCCAACCGATAAAAATTCACCGTAATCGTTTTGCCGGGCGTGGCACTGGTGCGCGCTAACGCCTTTCGATTAAGGACACGGTTGATGAGCGACGATTTGCCTACATTGGAACGTCCCGACACCGCCACCTCGGGCAGTATCGACGGCGGCAACTGGCTGGTCACACCCACCGATAATTCAAATTGTGCAGATTCGATTTTCATAGTTCTCCTCCCACATCCGGACTGCCATCACATTCGGAGTGCCGTTTCCAGCACCGTGTCCATGGACTGCGCCGTCACAAACTGCAATTTGTTTTTCACCGTATCGTCCAACTCCGCGAGATCCGCCTCGTTCGCCTGCGGAATGATGACGGTAGACATCCGATGACGATACGCCGCCATCGTTTTTTCTTTCAGCCCGCCGATGGGCAACACACGACCGCGCAGCGAGATCTCACCCGTCATCGCCACATCGTGACGCACGGGGATCCCTGTCAGCGCCGATACCATCGCCGTCGCCATGGTGACGCCTGCCGACGGACCATCCTTCGGCACGGCACCCTCCGGCACGTGAATATGAATATCTTTGGTCTTATAAAAATCGCCGTCAATATTCCAACGGTCGGCCCGCGAACGCACATAGCTGATTGCCGCCCGTGCCGACTCCTTCATCACATCACCGAGCGAACCGGTCAACTCGATCTTACCCGTCCCCTCCATCACCGCGACTTCCACCGGCATTGTCTCACCGCCGACCGCCGTCCACGCCAAACCATTCACAACACCGACCTCGTCCTGTACGGCGGTTTCATCTTCCTTGAACCGACGCGGACCGAGATACTTCTCCACCGTTTCAGGCCGAATGGACACCGCCTTGGCTTCCCCCGACACGATCGCTTGCGCGCATTTGCGGCACAACGTTGCCAAACACCGCTCCAAACCGCGCACACCGCCTTCGCGTGTGTACCCGTCAATGATAAGGCGCAACGCCGCATCCGTCACGCGCAACTGTCGACCGTTCAAACCGTTTTTCTTCAACTGTTTTTTGAGTAAATGCCGACGCGCAATGTGGAACTTTTCCTCCGCCGTATAACTGGACAACGTAATCACATCCATACGGTCATACAGCGGCGCAGGAATCTCCTCGGCATTGTTCGCCGTCGTAATAAACAACACCTGCGACAGATCATACGGCAACTCGAGATAATGATCGCGGAACGCCACATTTTGCTCGGTATCCAGCACTTCCAGCAATGCCGACGACGGATCACCCGTGTGGGATGACCCCAATTTGTCGATCTCGTCCAACAACACCAACGGGTTGGATGTTTTGGCTTGTACCAACGCCTCGATAATGCGCCCCGCCTTGGAACCGATATAGGTGCGCCGATGCCCGCGGATCTCCGCTTCATCCCGCACACCGCCCAACGACACGCGCACATACGCGCGCCCCAGCGCCTCGGCAATGGATTTGGCAATGGAGGTCTTACCCACACCGGGAGGTCCCACCAAGCACACCACTTGCCCCTTGGCGGCACCTGTCAAGCATCGCACCGCGAGCAGTTCCAAAATGCGTTCTTTCACTTTCGCGAGCCCGTAGTGGTCGCGTTCCAGTATCTCTTTCGCCGCCTCTAAGTCCAATCGTTCTTCGGTGTACACACCCCACGGCAGGCTCAAACACGTATCCAGATACAACCGCACTACCGTCGCCTCGTGCGATCCAAACGGCATTTTCGCCAGTTTATCACACTCTTTCAGTAACTTCTGCTCCACTTCGGACGGCAAATGACGCTCGCGTACCGCGGCACGCATTTCCTCCGCTTCGCTCGCCGGATCATCCTCTTCGCCGAGCTCCGAAGCGATCACTTTCATTTGTTCGTGCAGGTAATACTCGCGTTGGTTTTTATCCATCGCCGCTTGTACCCGCTTCTCGATACCGCGCTCCAACTCCAAAATATCGAGTTCCGACATCAGCAGTGCGAGCAACGTCTCCAAACGCTTGTCCAGTGACAACGCATCCAGCACAGGTTGCTTTTCTTCCACCGGTGCGGGCAACGCGTGAGTCATCACATCGGGCAATACAGCGATGTCGCGACACGCCAATACCTCTTGCCGTGTGCCCTCATCGATCTCACCCGACAACGCGGCATACCGATCAAAACACGCGTGGCACTGCCGACGATACGCCACTGCCTCGGTGCGATCGACCAGCGGTTGTGTCAAGCATTCTTTCACTTCCACCATACACACGGGATCGCCCTGCATCACGGTACGGATACGCGCACGGTACTGTGCCTCCACTTTTACCCGCAAAATATCCGACGGCATACGCAGCACTTGACGCAGCTGTACCACCACACCGGTCTTATACAACTGTTCAACCGTGGGATCATCAACCGTCACGTCTTGTTGCGCAACCAAAAACAAACATTGATCCTCTGCCATCGCCGCTTGCAAAGCCGCGATGGATTTTTCACGTCCCACATCCAGCATCGCCGTCGTGTTCGGAAATACTACCAAGCCGCGCAAGGCAAGCAACGGCAGTGTTGACACGCGCGCTACTTTATTTTGTAATGTTCTCATTATGTATTCACTCCTGTTCGCGGCGCTCCCGCCGCACGGGCTGAGTATAGTTGCGAAAAGTCAGCAACCGCACGCGCTTTGGCAGTCGGTTGCTGACTTCATCAGCTGTTTATGCCGTCACTTTACGACGAGTGGCTTTTTTGCCCGGCGTTTTAATACGCGTGGGTTTCTTGTCCGGATTCTTGACAAGTTCCGGCGCCGCACCCTCTTCCACGCACGCGCGGGTGATGATGACTTTTTCCACGGTGTAATCGGTCGGAAGATCAAACATAAGCCCTGTCAACAACTCTTCCATCACCGAACGCAGACCGCGAGCACCGGTATTCAGTTTCAAGGTCTTCTCCGCCACAGCCGTCAACGCCTCAGGCTCAAACACCAACTCTACACCGTCCATCTTCAGCAAGCTCGCATACTGCTTAAGCAACGCATTGCGCGGACGGGAAAGGATTCGAACCAGTGCCTCTTCGTTCAGCGGTTGCAACGCCGTGATCACCGGCATACGACCCACCAATTCGGGAATCAAGCCGAATTTGATAAGATCCTGCGGCACGACCTGACGGTACATCTCGCCCTGTGCAAAATCCTTCTTGGACTTGACTTCGTTACCAAAGCCCATCGCACCGGAGGCAACGCGCTTCTCCACGATCTTTTCGATTCCGTCAAACGCACCGCCCAAGATAAACAAGATGTTGCTGGTATCGATCTGAATAAACTCCTGTTGCGGATGCTTACGCCCGCCGTTCGGAGGCACATTGGATACCGTACCCTCCAAGATCTTCAAAAGCGCTTGTTGCACGCCTTCGCCGCTGACATCCCGCGTGATGGAGGGATTCTCGCTGCGTCGCGCGATCTTATCGATCTCATCCACATAAATGATGCCGCGCTGTGCACGCTCCACATTGCCTTCCGCCGCTTGGATCAACCGCAACAGGATGTTTTCCACATCCTCGCCCACATAACCCGCTTCGGTCAACGTGGTGGCATCTGCAATGGCAAACGGTACATTAAGCGCTTTGGCAAGCGTTTGTGCCAACGCCGTCTTACCTACACCGGTGGGACCCAACAACAGCACGTTACTCTTGCCGATCTCAACATCGGACTCTTTTTGCATAAAGATGCGTTTGTAGTGGTTATACACCGCCACCGACAACGCTTTCTTGGCTTCGTCTTGCCCGACTACATATTCGTCCAGCGATTTCTTGATCTCTTTCGGTGTGGGCAACGTAAACGATGCCTCTGTATCCAACGAACGCTTGGTAAAGTGCGCACCGTCTTCCAAGATCTCGGTACACAGTTCAATGCACTCGTTACAAATATACACACCGGGACCGGCAATCAAGCGATACACTTCATCTTGCGTTTTACCGCAGAAGGAACAACTGATCGGTCGGTTATCCTCACTCTTCGACATGTGTCATATCCTCTCTGTCGTAATGTTCAAATTCATTCATTAAGCGCGCTTTTCCACGATCTTATCAATGATACCGTATTTCACGGCGTCCTCTGCCGTCATCCAGTTGTCACGATCGGTGTCTTTTTCAATGGTCTTGAGCGGTTGACCCGTCATCTGCGACAACAAGGTGTTCATCCGATTGCGGATAAACAAAATGTGCTCCGCTTGGATCTTAATATCGCTGGCCTGACCCTTGGCACCGCCGAGCGGCTGATGGATCATAATCTCGCTGTTGGGCAGTGCCAAGCGTTTGCCCTTGGCACCCGCCGCCAGCAGGAACGAACCCATACTTGCCGCCATGCCCACGCAAATGGTGGAGACATCGCACTTGATAAACTGCATCGTATCGTAGATCGCCATACCCGCGGAAATGGAACCGCCGGGGGAATTGATATACAGATGGATATCCTTGTCGGGATCCTGCCCCTCCAAATACAACAACTGTGCCACCACCAGCGATGCCGTTGTGTCGTTCACTTCATCCGACAACATAATGATACGGTCATTCAGCAACCGCGAAAAGATATCATAACTGCGCTCACCGCGGCTGGTCTGCTCAACAACATAAGGTACTAAACTCATAACGCTCATCCTCCCTGTTCATGGCTGTTTGTAATATGGGACAGTATCGGAACTCTTATTCCGCTTTTTTCGCTTTTGCGGCCTTGGTGGGAGCCACAGCGTTCTCCTTCACCAGATCCATCGCCTTGGAAACGGCGAGGTCACCGCGAATGCTCTCAACGGGAATCAAGGACTTGATCTTCTCGATCTCCATCGAATACTGATCGGCATACTTCTTGAACTCGGCCTCCACATCCTCATCGGACGGCTCGAGCTTCTCCAACTGCGCGATCTTCTCCAGCGCCAAACGCACCTTCACGGAGCGCTCTGCCTGCTCACGGAAACCGGCGCGGAAGCTTTCCATCTCCATACCGGTATATTTCATATAGGTGTCAAGATCCAAGCCCTGCATCTGCAGACGATAGCCGAAATCCTGCACGCTCTCGTTGATGCGGTTCTCGTACATCGCCTCGGGGATCTCGCCCTGCACGTTGGCGCACAACTGCTCCATCAACTCGGTCTCGAACGCCTCAGCCGCGGCGCGCTCTTTCTGCTGCTTGATCTTGGCTTTGGTATCGGCTTTCAGCTCATCCAACGTATCAAATTCGCTGCAATCCTTGGCAAAATCGTCGTTAAGTTCGGGCAATTCCTTCACCTTGATCTCGTGCAGCAAGCACTTGAACACAGCAGGTTTGCCTGCCAACTCGGTGGCGTGATACTCTTCAGGGAAGGTCACGTTGACGTCGAACGCCTCTTCCGGCTTCTTGCCCACGATCTGATCTTCAAAACCGGGGATAAACTGACCGGAACCCAGTACGAGCGAGAAGTTCTCGGACTTGCCGCCCTCGAACGCCACACCGTCTACATAACCATCAAAATCGAACACAACCGTATCGCCCTCAGCGGCGGCACGATCTTCCACCGTGATCAAACGAGAGTTGCGCTCTTGCATTTTCTCGAGCTCAGCTTTGATCTCGTCTTCCTTCACGGACACAGCCTTCTTCTTCGCTTTCAAGCCCTTGTACTCGGTCACTTCAATCTCGGGTTTCACGGTGATGACCGCTTTAAAGCACAAGCCTTCCGGACCAACGGACACGACATCCAGATCCACTTTGTCCTCAACATATTCGTAACCGGACTCTTTGATCGCCTCGTCCAGTGCAGAGGGATACAGATCGTTGATCGCATCCTCATAGAACACGCCGGTACCGTACATCTTCTCCACGAGAGCACGGGGCGCCTTACCCTTGCGGAAACCGGGGACGTTAATCTTATCGATATTCTTGCGATACGCGGCAGAAACCGCAGCCTCGAACGCTTCTGCGCCAACCTCGATCTCCAACTCCACGCGGTTGGTCTCCACTTTGTTTGCTTGCTTCAATGCCATGATTGTTGCCTCCTACAATTTGTAAATCCTTAATATCCATAACTGTATCTAAAAATACAAGTTATTGTACCACATTACAAAGAAAATTTCCACTATATTTTGGTATTTTTTCTGCGCTTTTCCAGTTTTTATGGAGAAATCAGCAGCGGACAGAACGAAAGTGCATCGCAAGAAGTCAGCTGAAACCGAATTCCCTGCCATTCCCCTTGAAATGCCTGCCGTATCCCCGCACCGTGAACGTGCCCGTAATAGCACCGCTTAACGAGAGAATCGCGCAACACATCCAAGATCTCCTCGCACTCGCGCCCGTCAAACAACGGCGGATAATGCAAAAACACGATGGGTTCCAATCCCGTCGCCAACGCCGCGTTCAGCGACGTTTGCAACCGAGCCGCTTCACGCCGCAGGATCTTGCCGTTATCCGCCTCGCTGTCGTCGTAAAACCAACCACGCGTCCCGCACACTGCAAAACGGTCATCCACCGCTACCGCATCATTGTGCACAATGGTAAGCGAATCCAAACCGTTTTCTTGCAAAAAGGTATCCATCTTGCGCCGCGTGCACCACCAATAGTCGTGATTGCCTTTGAACAACAATTTGCGGCCGGGCAACGACTGCAGAAATCGGAAATCCTCCAAGGTTTCTTCCAACGTCATCGCCCACGACACATCGCCCGCAATGACCACGGTATCCTGCGGTTCCACTAAGGAACGCCACCGACGCTCCATACGTTCCACATAATCGTCCCACCCGCGAAACACCGTCATCGACTTATCGGTGCTCAGGGACAAGTGCATATCCGATAACACGAACAGTGCCACGTGTACACCCCGTTCTTATTGGACGGACAACAGTGCCCGTACGGTTTCTTCCATCGTATCGCGATCGCATACCTGCGTAAACCGCGGCTCGCGGCCTTTCAGTACCGCCAAAGACGGCGGGATAGGCGCACCCGTCAACGCATGCAACCGATCCACCTTATCAAACTCATCTTCCCCGTCGCGATCCTCCCCCAACGCATGCAAGACGCTCGCCGAGAACTTGTACGGATCCGCCGTGGAAGCCACGATGAGCGGCGTGCTATCGCCCGTTTCCTTACGATATTGCTCGCAAACCGACAACGCCACCGCCGTATGCGTATCGCACAAATAGTCCTGTGCCTCGTAAGTGTCACGAATCACTCGCATGGTTCGCTCATCGTCACACCAACCTGCAGCGAACAACTCGCGAATCTTGCCGAGCAACGCATCCGATACCGTATACCGGCCGTCGGTTTGCAGTTGCTTCATCAAGTCTGCAACCAATTCCGCGTCGCCGCCCGACAGATGATACAGCAAGCGCTCCAAGTTGGACGAAATCAAAATATCCATCGACGGCGAAACCGTGGTGTGGAACGCACGCTGTCTGTCATACGTACCCGTGCGAATGAAATCGGTCAGCACATTATTGCAGTTGGAAGCACAGATCAATCGCGCAACGGGCAAGCCCATCTCACGCGCGTAGTATGCGGCCAGAATAGTGCCGAAGTTACCCGTCGGCCCCGCCACATGTACCGCAACGCCCATTTGAATCGTGCCCTTAGCGAGCAAATCACAATAGGCAGAGAAATAGTACACGATCTGCGGCACCAAACGGCCCCAGTTGATGGAGTTGGCAGACGAGAACATCATCCCCTGCTCAGCCAACACCGCGCGCATTGCCGGATCGGTGAAGATTTTCTTCACACCGCTCTGCGCATCGTCAAAGTTACCGCGGATGGCACACACACCAACGTTGTTACCTTCCTGCGTGGTCATTTGCAACTTTTGCATCGGGCTGACACCGTTTTGCGGGTAGAACACCAGGATGCGCGTATGCGCCGCATCGCGGAATCCTTCCAGCGCCGCCTTGCCCGTATCACCCGACGTTGCCACCAAAATAACGATCTCTTTACCATCCGACGTTTTCTGTGCCGAAACACGCATCAAATGCGGCAAGATCTGCAACGCCATATCTTTAAACGCACAGGTCGGTCCGTGCCACAACTCGAGCACGTGAACATCGTCTTTCAGCGTGCAAACGGGGGCCACTTCGGGTGCCAAGAACCGCCCAGTACCGTAGGCCGATTGCGCACACTCTTTGACTTCTTCCTCGGTGAAATCCGTAAGAAAGCGCGACAGGACCGTAACGGCACGCTCCACATAACTGCAAGAGACCATCGCCGCCAAATCCTCTTTGGTGAACTGCGGCAATGATTCGGGGACAAACAAACCGCCTTCGTCCGAAATGCCTTGTGTGATCGCTTGTGCCGCCGAAACACGGATCGAACGATCCCTTGTGCTGGTATACATCATTTTTACCGACCTCGCCTTTGTTTTCAAATTACCTTTTATTGTACTGCATTTTCTTTCGTTTGTAAAGTACTTGCGAAGAAATTGAACGCGTTTTCAAAGAACAAGCGATCCAACAACGCCTGTGAAAACCCTTTTCCAAGCAAAAACGACAAAAGCTCCTCGTACACGGCAACCCCACACCACTCGTCGGGCAAATCCGTTCCATCCAGATCGCCCCCCCACGCTACGGTGTACTCGCCGCCCAACTCACAATAGTGCGACAAATGCCGATAGATCGCCTCAAACGTCTGCTCACCCAACTGTGCCGCGTCAAAATTGAGTCCCACCAAACCGCCGCGCCGTACGATCTCCTTAAACTGCGCATCGCTCAAATTACGCGGATGATCGCACACCGCGCGCGACACGGAATGGCTGGCAATAAACGGTCGGTCAGACAGTGTTACCACATCCCAAAACCCGTGCTCGTTCAAATGCGAAACATCCGTTATAATACCGTGCCGATCCAACTCCTTGACAACTTGCTTGCCAAACGGCTTTAAGCCCTCTTCGGCAGGACATAAGCAGCCGTATCCCAGTTCGTTTTCGCCGTTCCACGTCAGCGTCATCACCCGCACACCGAGCCCCGCCAGCGCACAGACATTGTGCATATTTCCGCCCAGCGCTGCCCCGCCCTCAACCGCCGGTATCGCCGCACACACACGGGCGTCCGTCGCCGCTGTTAAGCCTTTAGCATCGGTCACCACGGCAAATTGTTGCGGAAAACGCTTTTCCTCATCGTACAAAAAACCCAACACCCGTTTACAATATCGAAACGCTTCCGCGCCCCGCTTGGTATCGGGAATCCACACCGCAAACACTTGGCACAGCGGTGCATACCGCCGCGCTCGCCGCAACTCCCAGTGCCGCGTGTTGCACAAGAGAGAGGACCTCTCCTCATAGCAGCAAGCTAACGTATCACAATGCAGATCAAACAACCGCACGCCGACTCCTCCTACCGTCGCGCATCATACGCGCTCTTCAAGTGGTTCAGCGTGAGTTGCTTCATCGGTTGCCCTTTGGCGGTGATGATCTCCACCACATCAAATCGCGGTTGCTTTTTGGTGGGATGTTGTGACAAAAACACCAATGCCGTCTTGATAATACGCCGCCGTTTTGCCGCCGTCACCGCGGCGCGCGGCGCATACCACGCATCTTCCGCTCGCGCCTTTACTTCCACGAACACAATATACGTTTTGTCTTCGGCAATTATGTCGATCTCGCCAAACCGCGAACGGTAGTTGGCGCCCACCAGTTCATATCCCTTGTCACGTAAATAACGAGCAGCCAGTACTTCACCGGCTGCTCCTCTTGAAACTTGTGCCATAATAGCGGTTCTCCTAGTGCATTTTCTTGAGAAAACTCGGGCGATGCACCGGCGAGATCCCATGCGCCGCCAATCGCTCATAATGCAACGCTGTACCGTACCCTTTGTGCTTAGAAAACGCATATTCGGGATACTGACGATCCAGTTCCATCATCAATCGATCACGGCTGACCTTCGCCAAAATGGACGCCGCGCCCACCGAAGCGGACAACGCATCCCCCTTAACCAGCGTCCGCGACGGTATCGTCAGCCCTGCGGGCGTGCGGTTGCCGTCAATCAGCAACAGGTCGGGACGGGTCGATAACTGCTCCACCGCACGCCGCATCGCCAAAAACGTCGCTTGCAAAATATTATATTCTTCGATTTCTTCCACCGATGCCGACGCAATACCATACGCGAGCGCCTTATCGCAAATCTCCTCAAACAACGCTTCGCGTTTCTTTTCGGACAATTTCTTGGAATCATTGAGCCCTTCAGGCACAGCCTCGGGATTCAAAATAACCGCCGCCGCAAACACAGGACCTGCGAGCGGTCCGCGCCCTGCTTCGTCCACACCGCACAAGTGCAAAAAGCCCTCGGCGCGCACCGACGCGTCAAACTCAGCGTTTGTCATCGTACAATCCTCCCATACGGTCGAGCGGGAACAAGCGGAACACCACTTTGCCAATAACATTCTCTTGCGAAACGCAACCGAACGTACGACTATCCAACGAGTGACTCTTCGCACGATTATCGCCCATCACAAATACCATCTCAGGCGGTACCGTCACCGGGCCCGTCATCTGTTCGGGGTCGGTGGGAGCATGTGTATACGGCTCTTGCAACAATTCATCGTTGCGGTACACCGCGCCGGTTTCGGCATCAATACGTATGGTATCACCGGGCAGACCGATGATACGCTTGATCAGCGGTTCATCCTCATTGCCGCGGCTTATCACCACAATATCTTCATACTGCGGTTTATATGGTAAACTTGAAAGCAGCAGTCGCTCGCCGTTGACCAGTGTTGTTTCCATCGAGGAACCGTGCACATCCACCGTGCGGCACACAAAAATATATAAGCAAGTGATGAAAATGAGCACACCGCAGATGATCTGTGCCCACTCAAACCACCCTTGTCGGCGCTTTTTTTGTTCCGTCTGTTCCATTGATGTCCCCTCTTTCTCAGCGCGGCATTTCGAGTGTAATACGCCCTAATTTGCCGCCGCGAAATTCATCCAACAACATAATTGCTGCGCGTTCGGTGTTCACTTCACCACCCGAGATCAGCATACCGCGTTTGCGGCCGATCAGTTGTAACAAGTCATAGGGATCTTCGGGCAACTCGCCCGTCAACTTATAGCGCTCACGCAACATTGTTTCGTACCGTGTATGCAAAATTTCGAGCAAACCGCACGCCAGTTCCTCGCTGTCGAGCACCTCGTCGCGAATCGCACCGGTATACGCCAACCGCTGCGCCACCGCTTGATCTTCAAACTTCGGCCACAGTACACCCGGCGTGTCCAACAACTGGGCACCCCCGTCGATGACAAACCATTGCTGATCGCGTGTCACGCCCGGGCGATCTTCCGCCTTCGCCTTGCCGCCTTTGGCCATACGGTTGATGAACGAGGATTTCCCGCAATTGGGGATCCCCACCACCATCACGCGGATCGCGCGGTGTGTCATCCCGCGTTGTTCCCACGTGGCGATCTTATCTTTGAGTATCTCGCGCAGCAACGGTACAAACTTGGCAATCCCGTGCCCGCTCTTGCAATCCACCGCGAGCGCGGGGATCTTACGCTGAGCAAAATGCGCCAGCCACGCTTTGGTAGCAGCCTCATCCGCAATGTCAATCTTGTTGAGTACCACCAACCGCGGCTTTCCCTTGACAATACTGTCCAGATCGGGATTGCGACTGCTGATCGGGATACGGGCATCAATGATCTCCACCACCAGATCGACAAGCGGCAACCGATCGATAATGCGGCGGCGCGTACGTGTCATATGACCGGGAAACCATTGTATATTGCGTTGTTCCATACGTTACTCCCCTATACAAAGAAAAGAGGGAGAAAACGCAACGTTTTCTCCCTGTCTGCCTTATTTAATGAGCTCTTTAACCTTAGCAGCCTTACCAACGCGATCACGCAGGTAGTACAACTTGCTTCTGCGAACCTTACCGTAGCGCACAACGGTAACAGCCGCTACGTTGGGAGAATGCAGCGGGAACACACGTTCTACGCCAACACCGTAAGATACACGGCGCACCGTGAAAGTCTCGGCAACGCCGGAACCTTTCTTGGCAATAACCGTGCCTTCGAACGCCTGAATACGCTCGCGGTCGCCTTCGCGGATCTTCACGTCCACACGGACGGTATCACCGATCGCAAATTGGGGGGCTGCCTCTTTCAAGCTATCAGAGGCAATGAGTTTCAATGCATCCATCAGAAAATCCTCCTTATTCTTCAGATATTCTTGCCCAGACCGACCATCGTCGCCGACAGAGGAATATCCGCTTTCCTGTCTCGCTTTCGCTCGGCATTCATCCCCATCCCACCCGGATGTCGGCAGGACGGACATTCATACCGATACAGTATACTATGCCTTTCTCAAAAAAGCAAGTGTTTTTTTACTTTCTTTTAAAAATTATGCAAATTCCTCCCCATCGCGCGCCAACACACGCAAGCGACGCACCCGACAAGAGATCTCTTTCCCCGTGTGCTCCCGCAACGCCGCCACAATAAGCGACGGATTGATCGATAATTCACTGTTGCACGGCAAGGTCAGTTCCCAACACACGCCGTCTTCGCACGCTGTCACCGCACTGCCGGCGGCGTCCAGCACAGGTTTCAGTTCCACCGTGACCCCTTCTTTCTTTTTGGTACGTTTTTGCGCCGTCACCGACGGCTGTGCCAGCAAGGCTTTTACCTCTTCGGCGCAACAGTCGAGCGTGAGACGATACACCGCCTGCGACACCTCGCCCGCTTTTTTCACGGCAGGCGCGGCACTCAGAATACGCAATCCCTCCGGCATCGCGGCATCCAACCGCTGCGCCAATTCCTCGAGTGACATCTCCCCCGCCAGGCGCAGATCCATCGTTTCGCGCTCACCCTCAAATCCCAGCGACAGCGGCGCCGCAAACGTCAGGTACGGATGCTTGTTAAACCCTTCGGTATACCAGATCGGCAACCCCGCGCGCCGCACGGCGCGGGTCATCGTGCGATTGAGGTCGAGATGCGAAATATACCGTGCTCGTCCTGTTTTGGAAAACACAATGCGTACGGTGGTAAAATCCTTAACGTCGTTCAACGCAGACCCCTCCTTTAAAGCAAGCGGCACCGCAGTGCGAGCACTCTTGACGGCAATGCGGCGTAGTCACGCCCGCATAGGCGCGCTGATTTTCCGCCCACAAAAATTCTTTGCTGACACCGACATCGATGTGATCCCACGGGAATACCTCGTCGGCTTCGCGACGGCGGCGCGCATAAAAATCGGGATCCAACCCTTGACTGCGGAAAATATCCATCCACGTATCAAAATCGAAATGCTCCGACCACGCATCCAAGTTAAATCCGCGACGGAACGCTTCCAGCAACACCGCACCCAAACGGCGATCACCGCGAGCCAGCACCGCTTCCAAGTAACTGGTCTTGGCATCGTGCCAACTGAGCGATACTTTCTTGGTCGTCACCGATTCGCGCAACAAGTGTTGCTTTTCTTCCAGTTGTGCCAAACTGTCCTGCGGTTCCCACTGGAACGGCGTAAACGGCTTGGGTACAAAGCAAGAGACGCTCACCGACACGGTAACACCCTTGCCCTTGGGCTTGTTCGGATTTTGGTAAAAACAATTGACGATCTTCTGCCCCAAGGCATTGATGCCGACAATATCGTCGGCCGTCTCAGTGGGCAGACCCATCATAAAATACAGCTTGACCGACGTCCAACCGCCCGCAAATGCACGGCGAGCGGTATCCAAGATCTCTTCCTCAGTTAAATTTTTATTGATCGCATCGCGCAGGCGTTGCGTGCCCGCCTCGGGCGCAAAGGTCAGCCCGTTGCGCCGCAACACGTTCAAGCGGTTCGCCAGCTCTTCGGAAAACCCGTCCACACGCAGCGACGGCACCGAAATATTGGTGTGCTGATCCTCCGCCCACGACAACAAGCGTGTCAGCAACTCTTCCAACTGCGTATAATCGCTCGTAGACAACGATGACAGCGAAAACTCCTCATACCCGCTGGTCTCGCACAAACAACGGCTCTGCCGATCAATGGTATCCACCGACTTTTCCCGCACGGGACGGTAGATGAACCCCGCTTGGCAAAAACGGCAACCGCGGATACATCCGCGGAAGATCTCACTCATCGCGCGATCGTGCACGATATCCACAAACGGCACCACAAACGATTCGGGATAATACGCCGTGTCCATATCCCGCACAATACGCTTGCGCACCGTAGCGGGCACACCCTCGTTCGGCGTGATCGCCGCCACGCGGCCGTCCTCGTGATAGGTGACCTCATAAAACGCAGGCACATACACACCCTCGATTTGCGCAGCTTCTTTCAAAAACCGTGCTTTATCATACCCCTCCGCCTTGTGGCGACGGTATAGTTTCATCAGTTCCAGTGTCACTTCTTCGCCTTCACCGAGCACGAAAATATCAAAGAAATCCGCGAGCGGCTCCGGATTGCACGCACACGGACCGCCTGCAATCACCAGCGGTGCATCGTCACCGCGATCCTTGGCGCACAGCGGTACACCCGCCAGATCCAACATATTGAGGATGGTGGTGTAGCACATTTCATATTGGAGCGTAAACCCGATAAAATCAAACTCGCGGATCGGGTCGCGACTTTCCAACGCAAACAACGGAATGTGATGCTCCCGCATTAGCGTTTCCATATCGGTATCGGGCGCAAACACCCGCTCGCACCAAAAATCCTCCACGGCATTTTGCAAACCGTACAGAATCTTCATTCCCAGATGCGACATGCCCACTTCATACAGATCGGGAAAACAAAACGCAAACCGCACATTGACCTTACTTTTATCTTTTACAACGCTATTTAGTTCCCCGCCCGTGTAACGTGCGGGTTTTTGTACACGTTCAAATACATCCTCTAATAACACAATGGTGTACCTCCTTGCGCGACTTATACACAGTATACGACATTACGCGCCTTTTTTCAATGCCCCTTATGCAAAAACATCCGCAAAATCAAATACCCGCTCACCAAAAGCAGCGAAAAATTGTACCCGCCGCGCAACAAAACCGAAAACCCCAACACCGCCAGCGGGAATACAACAACGGCCGAGCAAGTGAATAAAACTCGCTCGGCACGCTCCTCCGATAAGCGGCAACACAACAGTGCGTACAATGCTTCACCGCCGTCCAACGATGTAACGGGCAACAAGTGAAACCCCGCCAACACCCCATGAATGATCGCCGACTCGTGCGCTCCGCACAACCATAACACCACGGCGCACACCGCATTGGTAAGCGGTCCCGCCAACGATACGGCACATAAGGACGGGTAGCTGACGTGTTGTATGCGACGCCGTTCCACCCGCATTCCGAAAGCACTCAGCGTAATGCAGGACGGAACATCCCGCACGAGTAGCATCGCCGCGAGATGCCCCCCTTCGTGAATCACCGACGCAAGCAGACAAAACGCCGTCACACCGCTGCTGTCCCACGACAACATCGCTATGACCACGGCGGGAAACCACAAACTCAGCCGAAAACGAACGCCCCACCACTGCCACTCAAGCATACCACGCCTCCGGTATCCACAAAGCGGGATCGTAGAATACGCCGTCACGCACGGCGGTGATATGGACGTGATCCCCCGTCGAATCGCCCGTACTGCCTACCCGTGCAATACACGCACCCGCTTGGACGCGATCCCCCACCTTGTAAAGCAGTGTGGAACAGTGCGCATAGCCGATCTCCACACCATCTGCCGTGCGCACCGTGATGTAATACCCGTAACTGTTATCCCACTGCGCCGCGATCACTTCCCCGTCGTACAGGGCATACAGCGCCTCCCCCGCCGAAGCGGCAACATCAATTCCCGTGTGAAACCCTTTACCGCCGCGGATGGGATCGGTGCGGTAACCGAACACCGAGGTGACTCGCCCACTTGCAAGCGGTGCCACAGCCGTTTCCG
>JAZOBT010000011.1:0-4865 GCA_045596125.1 Acutalibacteraceae bacterium
CGAACGTTCCGGCGAAGATCTCGTCTCCTGCGGTGCGTAGAGCGCCTTCGCCCTCCGGCTTGCCGTCTTTGTGGTCCCCTGCGAACAGGGAGCCGTCTGCCAGCCGCCGGGCCTGCGCCCAGAACCGATCGAAGGCGGCGGAGTCGTTGAAGATCTCGTTTTCAGTGAAAACCTTGTTGGACCATTGATAGCGATAGATGTCGATGCTCATAGAAACGTGTCCTTTTGCTTTTTGGTTGGATCGGAAAATAGGAAGTTCGATATGCGACCGATCGAGGATCACACCGAATTGTGAGCATTTTGAAAAGCGGCAGTCGGGCGGTAAACCGCCTATAAAAAGCATACCACAGTTTCAAGGGTTTCACAAGGGAAAATCCGAATATTTCAAAGAAAAACAGATCACCGGGGCCGAGCGTTGAAACGCACCCCGTCCCAGACCAACAAAAAAGCCCCGCCCTTTTGGGCGGAGCCTTTTTTGTTGGTGCGAGGGAGGGGACTTGAACCCCCACGTCGTTGACACACGCACCTCAAACGTGCCTGTCTGCCTGTTCCAGCATCCTCGCGTATAGCAGTGGTTATTATAGCACCCTTACGGGCAGTTGTCAACTGTTTTCTGCAAATTCCCACTGCTTTATATTTAATCTAAAAAGTCTTTGAGTTTCTTACTGCGGCTGGGGTGGCGCAACTTGCGCAACGCCTTTGCCTCGATCTGACGGATACGCTCACGCGTGACGTCAAATTCCTTACCCACTTCTTCCAACGTGCGCGGGCGGCCGTCCTCCAAGCCGAAACGGAGTGCCAGCACCTTTTCCTCACGCGGGGTCAGCGTGGCGAGCACGTCGCGGAGTTGCTCTTTGAGCAGCAAGTGCGATGCCGCGTCGGCGGGAGCAAGCGCTTCATCGTCGGGGATGAAATCGCCCAGGTGGCTGTCTTCCTCTTCACCGATGGGCGTTTCCAGCGACACGGGTTCCTGCGCGACACGCATAATCTCGCGCACTTTATCGGCGGGCATTTCCAGTTCCACCGCGATCTCTTCGGCGGTGGGCTCGTGACCGTTTTTGTGCAACAACTGGCTGGATACCTTTTTCACCTTATTGATGGTCTCTACCATATGCACAGGGATACGAATGGTGCGCGCCTGATCCGCAATGGCGCGGGTGATGGCTTGGCGGATCCACCACGTGGCGTAGGTGGAGAATTTAAAGCCCTTGGTATGGTCGAACTTTTCCACGGCTTTTATGAGGCCCAGATTGCCTTCTTGGATCAGATCGAGAAACTGCATACCTCTGCCGACGTACCGTTTCGCAATGCTGACCACCAAACGCAAGTTGGCTTCGGACAAGCGTTTTTTGGCATACTTACTGCCCTCCGCGATCTTGATGGACAGGTCGATCTCTTCTTCGGGAGAAAGCAACGGCACGCGACCGATCTCTTTCAAATACACTTTCACGGGGTCATCGGTGATCACGCCGTCGGCGGAATCGGCTTCCTCGTTCTCCACCGCTTCCAGCACCACATCCATATCTTGAAACGCGGTCTCGGTAAAATCGTCCACGATCTCGACGTTGTAGCTTTCGAGCACCTCGTACAGCTTGTCCATCTGCTCGGGATCGAAATCCAGCGTTTCCATCGCATCCATCAGTTCCTGCGTGGTCAACTTACCCTTGGCGCGACCCGTCTCGATGAGCTCATTATATACGGTTTTCTTATCTTTTTTGCCGATGTTAATATCCAGCACATCATCTTCGTTGACAATGGAGTCAAACGTGACTTCCTTGAGTACATCCACATTTTTCTCTTTCATTTTCCGTTCCTCCGTTTTGCGTATTACGACTTCATTTCGCGCATAACTTTCAGTTTTTGCTGTATTTGCTCCGGCGTGAGATCGACGGGTTGCTTGAGCGCCGAGAGTTGGTGTTCTTTCTTGATCACGCCCACATAGTACAACGCATCCTCTTTGGAAAGCGACGTACCGCGCTCCCGCGATTCCCGTAACATACCGGTAATATACGCCATTTCTTCGGGTTCATACTCTTCTGCCAGTACCGACAGATCGATGACCGCGCCCGTCCGATAGCGGGCAAGCAACCGCTCATACAACGTGCGGTTGAACGCCGTTGCCATCTCCGCGGGGACAAGTTCCGATTCCACCACCCCGAAATAATCGGGATTGAGAAGCAACAGACCGAGCAGAGACTCCTCCGCGCTGGCGGCGCGCACGTGCTCGGCCGCCTCGGGATTTGCCTTTTTCATTGTCTCCTCCGAGCGGCGGATTACTTGTGACATTTGTTTTTCCTGCCGCTGTTTTTTGCGGCGGTCAAGCTGATATTTCAGTTGCGTTTGTAACGCATCCTTGGACACCGACAACTCCTGCGACAAGCGACCGATGTACACATCCCGCTCCAGCGGATCGTGTAACTCCGAAAGCAGTTGCACCGCTTCACGCAAGTAGGTGACCTTGCCCTCCGATGTGTTCAACAAATGCCGTTGACCCAACTCAATGAGCCGATATTCCACGTCGTTGGCGGCACGATCAATCAGCAGTTTGAACCGCTCTGCCCCATTCTTGCGGATAAACTCATCGGGGTCTTTTCCGTCGGGAATGGTGACCAAGCGAATGCGCAACCCCGTCTCGCGCAACAGGCCGATGGCGCGTTGTGCGCCTTTCTTGCCCGCCGCGTCGGCGTCGAAGATCAAGACGACTTCATCGGTATACCGCGAGAGCAACCGGGCGTGGTCCGCCGTAAACGAGGTACCCAGTGCCGCCACCGCGTTTTCAAAACCCGCTTGGTGCAGAGCGATAACATCCATATACCCCTCGCACAAGATCAGCCGTTCCCCTTTGGCCTGCTTGGCGAAATTGAGCGCAAACAAATTATTTGTCTTTTTAAACACCATCGTTTCGCCCGAGTTGAGGTACTTGGGCTTGGAATCGTCCAGCACGCGGCCGCCGAACGCAATGACATTGCCGCGCACGTCGATGATGGGGATCATCACGCGGTTGCGGAAGATATCGTAGATGCCTTTTCCGTTTTTACTGCGCGCACACAACCACGCGAGCACCAATTCTTCGTCGTGAAACCCTTTTTTTCGCAAGTGATCGCGCACAAAGTCGAACCGTTGCGGTGCGTACCCCAACCCGAAATGGCGGATGGTAGCATCGGTATAGCCGCGGCTGTAATAGTATTCCAAGCCTGCGCGCCCCTCCGCCGAATACAAGCACGCATGAAACAAGCGCGCCGCTTCACGGTTGGCTTCCAAAATACGCACGCGTTGCCGCGCGCCGACATCGTTGCGGTCTTGCTCGGGAACGGGAATCCCCGCGCGGTCTGCGAGCAATTTCACCGCGTCGATATAACTCAAATTTTCAATGCGACGGATAAAGGTGACCACATCGCCGCCTGCGCCGCAACCGAAACAGTAAAACGAGTTGGTTTCGGGGTACAGGTTAAACGAGGGGGTTTTTTCCCCGTGGAACGGACACAATCCCACCAAATTGCGACCCCGCCGCTTGAGCGATACGTAGGCAGACACGACGCTCTCAATATCATTTTTCGCAACCAGTTCCTGCAAAAAACTATCCGGTAGCATGGTGCCACCTCCTTTTGATCCTTCGCGGTTTTTACACGCCCGATTCCACGGGCCAGCCTTTCGGAATAAACAGATCATGATACATCTGCACGGCAAACGTATCCGTCATACCCGCAATATAGTCACACGCCGCACGCGGCGCGCCTTCTTTTTCGCAAATGCTGTAAAACTCGGGCGGCAGTTTATCCGGCGAGTCCACAAAATAGCCAAACAAACGGCTGATAAACGCGTCCACTTTTTTCTCCTCGTTTTTGGCGATGGGGTTGTAATACAACCGCTCAAACATAAACGAATGGAGCCGATCGAACGCCTCCCACACGTCGGGGGACATTTGAATATCATCGGTGCTGTTATCAATGATGGAACCGATCATCGTATTAAAACGGCGGTTGCGATCGGTGCCCAGCACCGCCGTGACCTCGGCGGGGATATCCGCTTCCGCAAACACGCCCGCGCGGATGGCATCGTCAATATCATGGTTGATATACGCCACTTTATCCGCCAGGCGCACGATACGGCCTTCCAGCGTAGCGGCCTCGGCGCCCGTGGTGTGGTTGAGAATACCGTCGCGCACTTCCCACGTCAGGTTGAGACCCTGTCCGCCTTTTTCGAGTAACTCCACCACGCGGACACTCTGCTCGTAATGGCGGAACCCGCCGGGCAAAAGATCGTTCAGCGCACGCTCACCGGCATGGCCGAACGGCGTATGGCCAAGGTCATGCCCCAGGGCTACGGCTTCCGTCAGGTCTTCATTCAGCCGCAGTGCCCGCGCGATCGTCCGCGCGATCTGCGCGACCTCCAGTGTATGGGTCAGCCGCGTGCGGTAATGGTCGCCCTCCGGCGAGAGAAAAACCTGCGTTTTGTGCTTCAGCCGGCGAAAGGCCTTGCAGTGGATCACCTTATCCCGGTCGCGCTGATAGGCCGTGCGGATGGGACACGCGGGAACATCCACAAGACGTCCCTTCGTGTTTTCCGAGAGCGCAGCAAATCTTGACAGCGTTTCCCGCTCAATCCGCTGCGTCTCCGTTCGAATACAGAATTCCCGGTTATCCATATGTAATGCACCGCCCTTTCGCATCATGCGCCAAAAACCTCTTTTGCCTCCTACTATATTCTATACGCCGCGAAATGCAAAATTACTTCTTTATTCTTCAAATTCAAAATATTTTTTTCCGGTCTCCGTCACGCCGACCTGTCCGTTCGTGGCGTCCGCCAGTTTTTTGCTGAACGCGCCGAGCAGATCCGGATCCATGTGGAATTTTACGGTGACCTTT
>JAZOBT010000012.1:0-5304 GCA_045596125.1 Acutalibacteraceae bacterium
AGCATACGGTACATCGTAGGCGGTGCGCAGAAGGTGGTGATGTTGTATTTCGCAAACATCGGTAAGATCTTTTCGGCATCAAAGCGATCAAAGTCGTAGGTGAACACGGCACCCTCGCACAGCCATTGACCGTAGAGTTTGCCCCACAGTGCCTTGCCCCAACCGGTCTCGGAAATGGTGAAATGCAGACCGTCTCGCTCTGCCATATGCCAGTATTTTGCGGTAACATAGTGGCCGAGTGCATATTTGTAACTGTGCACGGCGATCTTCGGATATCCCGTCGTGCCGGAGGTGAAGAACATCAGCATCGGGTCGTTGCCGCAGGGTGCATCCGCTTCACGCACATAGCGGCGAGAGAAAAGCGAATATTCCCGATCGTAGTTGTGCCAGCCCTCACGCTCACCGCCGACAAGCAGTTTCGTGAGCGATACACCTGCTTGCTTTTCTGCCAATTCGATTTGATGAGCGGTATCGCCGTCTGCCGTGCAGATCACAGCGTTGATACCTGCCGCTTGGAAGCGATAGGTGAAGTCTTTTTCCACCAATTGGTTGGTGGCAGGGATCGCAATAGCGCCGAGTTTGTGCAGACCCAAAATCGCAAACCAGAACTGATAATGACGCTTGAGTACCAGCATAACGCGGTCGCCGCGCTTGATACCGAGCGATTTGAAGTAGTTGGCACTTTGCGAAGAAGCGTCTTTAATATCCTTAAATGTAAAACGGCGTTCGGTCATATCGTCTGCCACGTGGAGCATCGCGAGTTTATCCGGCTCGCGTCGTGCAATGGCGTCTACGGTATCAAACGCGAAGTTGTAGGTATCGGCATCTTCGAAGGAGATCGCTTTGAGTGCGCCCTTGTCATCTTCCTCGGTCTTGATGTACTTGTGGCACAGCAGATTCTCTTGCTCAGCCTTTTTGCCCGAACCGATGAACAATTTTTGGTCGGTGGTATCGCTCGCCATAATGATAGCCAGGAACACGCAATCCTGTCCGTCCACCGCGATCATGCCGTGCGGGGTAGAGGATTTATAGAAAATGCTGTCACCCTCGCGCAAGATCTCCTCGTGGTCGCCGATGCGGATACGCATGGTACCCTTGATGACCATATCGAATTCCTGACCCGCGTGGGTAACGGTATGGATGGGTTTGTCCTGCAGATCCGCAGAATACTCATAAGTAACCCAATACGGCGTGGCGAGTTTTTTGCGGAACATCGGCGCCATATCTTGAATGGTGATACCGTCCTCACTCGCGGTGACCAAACCTTTTCCTTTACGTGTTACGGTATAACCGGAGAGTTTGGCACTGCGGCCTTCCAAAAGAACCGTAATTTCCACGCCGAATGCGGCGGCGCATTTGTGCAGGAAGGTAAAGGGGAGATCCACGGTACCGGTCTCGTACGTCCGATAATCGGTTTCGGAAACCTCCGTCAATTCCGCCATCTTTTGGGTGCTGTACCCCAGAATATCGCGCATATCGCGAATACGTGCGGCGATATCCATCAACTGGGTCGTGGGGTTCATCGTGCTCATTTTGTTTCATCCTTTCCGGAAAATAAAAAATCGTCCCAAGAAAAATTTCTTGAGACGAGTAAAAACAATACCCGCGGTACCACTCAAATTACGGCAACAATGCCGTCACTTCAGACTCCAACAAGTCCTATCCCTTAACGCGGGCAGACGGGAAAGCCTGGCAGGAACCTGCTCGGCTCACCGGCTCGGAAGTGATGGGCATCTTGGCAACGAATCATCGACTTGCACCAACCGTCGACTCTCTGAAGATCCGAAAGACCTAGCCGTCTTCGTCATCGCCTTTTTCAATTTTCTCATACTGTAACACACTTTTTCGGAAATGTCAAACCTTTTTTTCGATAAATTTGAAATTTTTCTTGACAAACGCAGCGCTTTATGGTTAAATTCTCACATATAGCAAAGACGTTGACGGAAAATCCGCTCCTTCGGGACGCTTCAGAGAGCCGATGGTTGGTGCAAATCGGTGCAGAAGGCGGAGCGGTCTCCTTCCTGAGTCGGCTCTGTGAACCCGTTTCGGACGGTTAGTAATGGAGCACGGTTGCCCCCGTTACGGGCTGGGACTTTGTTGGAAGTCCGACGAGTGACTTTCCGTGAGGAGAGTAAGCAGGGTGGTACCGCGAAATGTATTTTCGTCCCTGAGGCCAATCGGCCTCAGGGGCTTTTTATTTTCTGCGAGGTGACAGCATATGAAACAAATCAAAATCAGCGATGTAACAATGAAACAAGCGGCAGGGGGGATTTCCCTGTCCTTCCGTGAGAAGATCGAACTTGCAAAATTGCTAGATACGCTCGGCACCTCGGTGATTGAATTGGAGGGCGTGGGCGAATCGCGAACTGATGCTCTGCGCGTCAAATCCATAGCGACGGCTGTGAAAAACAGTGTGGTGGCGGTGCCGGTGGCGTTGCGTCAGGAAAACATTGATACGGTTTGGAACGCGCTGAAAAATGCCAAACATCCGCGTTTGCAGGTGTGCGCCCCTGTTTCCTCGGTGCAAATGGAGTATCTTTACCACAAAAAGCCCGAAGCGATGCTCGAGGATATCCGCAAAAGTGTTTCCGCCTGCAAAGCCGTGTGCGGTGATGTGGAGTTTGTGGCTGACGACGCAACGCGCAGCGACCTTGCTTTCTTGGACAGCGTGATTACCGCCGCGGTGGAGGCAGGCGCCTCTACGGTGACGGTGTGTGACTCCACGGGTACGATGTTACCCGGCGAGTTTGCGGCATTTATTGCCGAACTGTTTGCGGCTGTTCCTGTGTTAAAGGATGTGTCGCTGGGCGTCAGTTGTAACGACGAATTATCCTTGGCAGATGCGTGTGCGATGGCGGCGGTGGAACAAGGCGCTACGGAGATCAAGGTGGCCGCCCACCCGCACGGTACGGCCTCTTTGGCGAATGTCGCGAAGATCTTGAGCACCCGCAGTGCCGCGATGAATGTCACGACCGCCGTGTCGGTGGCGCAATTGAGCCGCACGATGGAAAAGATCACGTGGATGTGCGAGACAGAGCGCAAAAAGACGTCTCCGTTTGACAGCGGTGTGCGCCAAGACGATGAAAGCATTTATCTCACGGTGCACGATGAGACGGATTCGATTCTCAAAGCCGTGGCGCAGTTGGGGTACGATCTTTCGGAAGAAGATCAACCCAAAGTGGTGGAAGCGTTCCGCCGTATTGCGGCGAAAAAAGAACAGGTCGGTATTCGTGAATTGGACGCTATTGTCGCCTCCGCCGCGATGCAAGTACCGCCGACATATCAGTTAGAAACGTATGTTATCAATTCGGGCAACACCATCGCCGCAACGGCGCATATGCGACTGAAGAAAGACGGACAGATCCTCGAGGGTGTTTGCTTGGGCGACGGTCCCATCGACGCGGCGTTCCTTGCGATTGAAAGCATTACCGGTCGCCACTACGAACTGGATGATTTCCAATTGAAAGCCGTTACCGAGGGCCGCGAAGCGATGGGCCAGACCATTGTGCGGTTGCGCAGCGGCGGGAAATTGTATTCCGGTCGCGGTATTTCCACCGATATTGTGTGCGCGGGTATTAACGCATACCTCAGCGCCTTGAATAAAATTGTGTATGAGGAGGAGGAAGTATGAATCTCTCCTTTTCCACCCGCGGTTGGTCCGACCTGAGTTGGGATGAGACCGTGGCGGTGGCCACCGATATGGGTTTCGGTGGTATTGAAGTGTATAATCTGCCGAAACAAGATCCGATGATGGATCGCAGCGGCCCGTTCCATAAGTACCAAGCCGCCGCAACGGTACGGCAACTCAAAGAAAAGAATCTGTCGATCCCGTGCTTTGATACGTCGTACGATCTTTCAAGTGATCCCGATTGTCTTGCCAACCTGCAGACGTTATTGGAAGTCGCGCGTAACGCTCGCGTTCCGTATGTCGCGGCGGTGGCGCTGACAGATAACGAAGAAGCGGTCAAGGAAAATCTGACAAAACTCATCGCGGACGCCCGCGAAAAAGAAGTCACCATTTTGATCAAGACCAGTGGTATTTACGCCGACACGGCGCGGTTGCGCAAATTGCTCGATGAATTTGCCTGTGATGAACTGGCGGTTTTGTGGGATGTGCATCACCCGTATCGCGATTTCGGCGAGAAAGCGGATACCACCATCAAGAATTTGGGCGACTATGTGCGCCACGTTCACCTGCGTGATTCCGACGATAACGGTGAGTACGATCTCATCGGGGAGGGTACCGCACCCATTGCCGACTTTATGTTGGCACTGTCGTCGGTCAACTACAACGGCTTTATCTCGCTCGAATGGAAACCCGAATGGATCGAAGATCTGCAGGATATCGAGGTTATTTTCCCGTATTTCGTCAACTATATGAACCGCTTTGAAAACCCGCGCGGCAAGAAAAAGAGTTTGTATTTCAACCACGACGGTACAGGACAATATGTCTGGAAAAAGGACGAACTCTTGGATTTGACCTTCTCGCAAGTGCTCGACCGTATGGCAGAAGAGTTCCCCGACCAGTATGCGATCAAGTATACTACCTTGGATTATACCCGCACGTACAGCGAGTTCCGTGAAGATGTCGATAACTTTGCCCGTGCATTGGTCTCTTTGGGTGTCAAAGCGGGCAGCAAAGTAGCGGTTTGGGCGACCAACGTGCCCGAATGGTACATCGCTTTCTGGGCGACTACCAAGATCGGCGCGGTGCTGGTCACCGTGAATACCGCCTACAAGATCCACGAGGCGGAATATTTGCTTCGCCAGTCGGATACGCACACGTTGGTGATGATCGAGAGTTGTCTCGACTCGGATTACAAGGGCATCATTACGGAATTGTGCCCCGAAATGGCGTCTGCCAAACCGGGGGAGAGCTTGCATTGTAAGCGATTGCCGTTCCTGCGCAATGTTATCACCGTGGGATTTAAGTTGCCCGGATGTTTGACGTTTGCCGAAGCGATGGCGCGTGCACCGATGGTCAGCGCCGAGACGATCGCCCAGATGGCAGCCGCCGTGCGCCCCGATGATGTGTGTAATATGCAGTATACGTCGGGTACCACAGGTTTCCCTAAGGGTGTCATGCTCACGCATTATAACGTGGTGAATAACGGTAAGTGTATCGGCGACCGTATGGGCCTGTCCACCGCTGACCGTATGATGATTCAAGTGCCGATGTTCCATTGCTTTGGTATGGTTCTTTCTATGACTGCATCTATGACCCACGGTACGACGATGTACCCACTTCCTTACTTCTCTCCGAAGCCTGCGTTGGCGTGCGTACACAACGAGCATATTACTGCA
>JAZOBT010000013.1:0-24370 GCA_045596125.1 Acutalibacteraceae bacterium
GTCTTAGCCAACTCCTTGGCTCACAGAACGACATGGCCACGATCCGACTTACCGCTCTGCCGTAGGTGCCGGTGAGCGGGTCGCGGAACAGAGGGAGGTGCGGCGGGGCGAACGTGAATACTACGAACAACACACCGATGAGACACAGGATACCGAACGCGAGTTGCGGGCGGTTGCAGAGCAAGCGGTTTTTCTTCAGGACGCGGGCTTCCAAGAAAAACGCCACCGCCGCGGCGATGAAAAAGAAGGTGATATTCAGCCAGTCGGGTGATTTGCCGAACGCGCCGTTATAGGTGTAAAACAAGACGGGAATGAGTACCAGCCCCGTGGTGATGCCCATCAGTTTGACGCACCAAAAATTGGCGTAGTCTTTGAAAAAGCGGCTTTGAATGAGTGCGAAGACAAACAGCGGGAAGTACAGCAGTTTCATATGTTCCCACGTGGATTCGTTGACGCCCGAAAACGGCGCGATGAGGAGGCTTTCGTTCGTCCAGTCGTACAAAAAGTGCAACAGTGTTCCACCGAGCGAGGTCAGCGAAAATCCCGCGAATTGCCAAAGCGATACGTTTCGTTTCATCGTTGTTCCACCTATCAACCGTAGTACTAAGAGTGTATGCAATGCGGTGAGGGGTTATGCGAAAAAACCGCCGCCGCGGGGAGTGCGGCGGCGGTTTGTCATTTGTTGAAAGAAACAGGTTCGGTCTCGCCGGTGGCGAACGCGTTGGGGCCGGGGTCGGAGAGAGAAAAATACATACGCGCGGCTTTGGTGGTGCCGAAATCGGTGTTCGAGCCGGAATTTTGGACCTTGTTAAAGGCGTCGCGGAACATTTGGTTATGCGCTTCCTCGCGGTTGAGCAGGAAATCGATGGTCTCGCGCACTTTTTTGTCGCCGATCTGGCGATACAGGTATTCGTATACTACCTTGGCGCGTTGTTCCGAGGCGATGTTGCTGAGAAGATCGGCACACAAATCGCCCGTGACCGTGACGTAATCCGCCGTCCACGAGTAGCCCGACGCGTTGATGAGACCGGGGTTCAGGCCGAGGATGACGTGCGACTGGATCTCGCCGCTCGGCACTTGTGCGGCATCCACGTCGTGACCGTTTAACAGGTTGATGGTTTGCGCCACCATTTCCATATGCCCCAGTTCCTCGGCGGCAATGTCGAGAAACAGATCCTTGATTTCGGGGTCTTTGATGCGGAAACTCTGCGACATATACTGCATTGCCGCTTTGAGTTCACCGTTGCCGCCGCCGAGTTGCTCCTGCAACAGCGCGGCGTATTGCGGGTTGGGGCGTTCCACCTCGACAGGATGGAACAACATTTTCTCGTGTTTAAACATACAACTACCTCCTTATTACCTATTCTTTCCGTTTCCTTTACGACTATGTATGCGCAAAATATCGATTTTTAGCGAACGTAATTTACGAAAAAGCACTTGCATTGTTCGCGAAAGCGATGTATAATAAAGGCGGTAAACGGCGGGATTGCGAATAATATAATCGGCGCATTTGCGAACGATAGAGACGCAACAAGGGAGAGATCGGCTATGGATTATTTAAAAATTGATGAGGTAGCGGCGGCGTGGGGGATCTCGTCGCGGCGGTTGCAGACGCTGTGCGCACAAGGAAAAATTGAGGGAGCAACGCGTTTCGGCAGAGCGTGGATGATCCCCAAAGGCGCGATGAAACCCAAAGACGGCCGCACCAAGGAGGCGCGCCGCGAACCGGATTCCGGGGATATGCCGCTACCGCGCAAAACGCCGTTTTTGCATATGACCAGCCTGTATAATACGCCGGGGGGTGCGAAAAAAAGCATTGCGGCGTTGGCGGATAATCACGAGGCGCAAACGCTGATCGCGGCCGAGATCGCGTATTCGCGCGGGCAAATTGATAAGGTATATGAGAGTGCGAATTATCTGCTGAGAAAACATTCGGGGTTTTATGCGGTGCTTTCGGCGGGTATGTTACTTGCGCAGTGTGCCATTTGGCGCGGCGATCTCAATCTGTGGCGTGAGGCGAAGATCCACATTTCCGAGGCGAATGCCAAGGACGATAAAGATAGAGAGATCATTACGCTGTGTATCTGCGCCGTTGACAGTATTTTGTATGACGTGCGGGATTTTCCCGATTGGTTTAGGATCGGATGCTTTGAATTGTTGCACAAGGATTCCTTACCTGCCGCGAAGGTGTATTACGCCAAATTTCTGTATGCGACGGCGCACGGCATCGCTTCCAAGGCGATCCAATTGGAAGGTATTACGGGACTCGCGTTGATGGGGCTTTTGCCTGCCACCATTGAACCGATGATCTCGCAGGCGATGGCGGATGAAACCGTGATCGCGGAGATCTATTTGCGGTTGACGTGTGCGGTGGCGTATCATTACAGCAAGAACGATGCACAGGCGATCCGCCACATTGACAGAGCGATTGCGCTGGCGTTGCCGGATAAACTGTACGGCATTCTTGCGGAGTATTGTCGTCTTATCGGTGATCTGCTGGAGATGCGTTTGACTGCCGTGGACCCCGCGGCGTGGGAACAAGTGAGTGCGTTGTTTAAACGTTATACGGAGGGGTGGTCCAAGCTCAACAGCCGCATCACCGGTCGTCAGATCATTGCCCATCTTTCCAAGCAGCAACGGGCGGTGGCGCGCTTGGCAGCGTTCAAGTTGTCGGATGCGGAGATCGCGGCACGAATGCATATGTCGATCTCGGGTGTTAAACAGGCGATTCGCACCATCAAGCAGCGCAGCGGTTTGGAACGCGACAATTTTGCCGCAATCCTGTGACGGTGTATCCAAAAGGTGCCAAAAAAGTTAGGGGTCGGTATCCCAAATCCCCTCCAAAAGTTAGGGGAAGCGGCAAAATGTTTGTACTTTTTTTCCGGTTTTAGGGAATAGGCAAGAAGAATAAATCTGCTATACTGTTGTCAAGACGATAACGTATGGCAGATTTTTCTTTTTGACTGTATGCCGAGAGGAGAAAGCGATGTTTACACAACTGTGGCAATCGGAAGGGGTGGCAAAGTCACCCGCGCCGAAAGAGGGGGATCTTTTTAAGATCATTCAATTGCACGGCAGGACGTTTGAAATACGGTACGGATTCTATGAGGAATGTGATCGGAACAACCGTTTTGCCGAACCGATGGAGATCTACCCCGATTTTGAAAAAGAACCCCAACACACCGATGACGGTGTGCCGTTCGTTACGGCAATGCAAACTCCTTGCGAGAATTTCAGCGGTGAAGAGCATAAAGACAGCACTTGCGAGGAGTGTGCGTTTTACGACCACGGCGAGGAACTGCTGGGAATCTGCACTTGCCCCAAAAATCGAAAAAGGATGGGGGAACGGCAGAAGGAGTAACACCGATCCGCGACAGACAACAATGACCGATAACATCCTAAGGAGGATATGAACTATGAAAAAGAGAAAAACATTTCAAAGAATTTTGAGCTGCTTTTTATGTATGGCGTTACTCATCGGCGGTGTGCCGCTGACGGCGCTGGCCGCGCCCGCAAGATCTACCGTCACGGATGTGATCGTGGATCCGAGCACGGCGGACGGCTGGCAAGAAATTATGGGAACCGATGCGGACGGCAACCGCTATGCCGGTCGCGTGTGGGTAGACAAATCGGTTTACAAAGACGGAGATACCGCGATTTTGAACAGCAAAAACGGAGCGGGATCGTCGTATGCGGTGTCGCTGGAAGAGGACGAGACATTCCAAGTCATCTTCTCCGCGCTCGGCTCGACGATGACGACGACAGAGACCACAACCACGACCGGCCCGATGGATGTGGTGCTGGTTTTGGATACCTCGACGTCGATGGATGATGAGGATCGCAACGGCGTTACCCGCCTTGAACGCACCATCACAGCGGCGAATGGGTTGCTTGACGATCTTCTTACACTCAACGATGTTCGGGTGGCTATCGTGACCTACAATGCCGATAGCGAGACGGTATTACCGTTGGCCCAATACAATAACGGTATTGATCTGGTGGTTACCGACTATTACAACAACGGTTCTTCCGATGCCGGCGTTGTAACGGCCTACGATAACGACCGCAAACAGTTGGGCAAAGACAATGGCTACGTTATGGGTACCAACTTGCAGGCGGGTATTGACAGAGGCTTTAACATTTTGGCGAGTGCTTCGAATGTTAAAGGACGTAACCCGGTCGCGATCGTGCTTACAGACGGTCAGGCGAACCGCGCCGATCGGGAAGGGTTCTATGAGATTTCGTCCCATACGGATAAAGATGGAACGAGTGCCAGCGGCAGAAATCTGTATCTCAGCACGCTTTTGAATGCGGCTTACAACAAAACCAAAATCGAAAACAACTATGGCAGAGAGGCTGCTGTCTATACCGTTGGTGTGGATATTACCAATAATGTGGTAGCAAGATTGCTGATGAACCCCGCTGATGCCCAAAACGGATTTAACTCCTCCAACTCGAACAGTGATGTCAGAAGGGCGTTTGAGTATTTCCAACGCTGGGCAAACGGTGAGACCGTAACCTATAACAACTGGACATTTGACCACAATTACCCCAAACAAAACGGTGCGATCACCGATGCCAAAATTGCCGCGAATATCCACTATTCCGATACCTATTACGATGTCTCCAACGCGGATCTTGCAGCAACGTTTGAGCAGATCTACGAGGAACTTTCCTCCAGCGTGTTTAACCCCATTTCCACAACGACCAAGGTGGACGGCGCTACGGGTGTGGAGCACACGCCGCTCATTTATGTGGATTTTATCGGTCAGTATATGGAAATCAAAGAAATTCAGTCGATCTCGTTGTTCGGCGCGACGTACGGCGTGATCAAGCATGCCGACGGCACGTATACCGTTGATGAGGCGACGGGTACGAATCCCACCACCAACGAGCGTTGGAATACGGCGGAGGATATCCGCATTTCCGTGACCAAGCAGGCGGACGGCACGCAGAAATTGGAGATCAAGATCGATCAAGAGATTTTGCCGATCCTTATGGAACAAGTCGTTTCCGAGACGGTGGGCGGTGCGACGACCGCTACTATTACTGAGGTGTTGCAGGATCCGTTGCGCATTTACTACACCATCGGTGTGGATTCCGCCATCCTTTTGCCCAACGGTGAAGTGGATGTTTCTAAAATTCAGGGATATGACTACATTGACGACGCGACCGGCACGGTTGCGCTGTACAGCAATCAGTTTGGTGTGATGAACCCTGCCGACGGGTCACAGGTGGTAACCAAGGGCGACGCCCACGTGGGATTCCAGCCTTCGAGCGCCAACCGTTTCTATTATCATCAAACCAACCAAGGCATCTTTACCAAGATCACGAACAAAGCGAACGGCAGTGCCGTTACCATTCCCGAGAATAACGAGTACGGTATTGTATGGGATGAGACCTTGTACGATCTGTCTTGGATGACCTATGACGAGTACAAGGCCGCGAAAGACACGGATACGGTGTACACGTATGTCACGTATTATCATCCCACCCCGAGTGCGACGGATGCGGCGAATGCGGCTGAGGAAGTTACGTATTTGACCTATAACGAATGGAAGTACCTCAAAGAATCCGTGGCATTCTACGATGCTAACACCAAAACGTATCTCAACAACGGCGAGGCGATTCCCGAGGCTCAGGTAGCCAGCACCATTGCCGCGTATTTGCAGAGCCATCCGCAGGCGGAGTTGTATGCGGTGCTGGGCGTCGGTTCGCATCGCACCGGTCGTTTGCACAATATGGTGGTTCAAAAAACCAACAACAATACGCAGACCGCGGTTGAGAGTTACACCCCCGAATACACCTATACCACGGCGGCTCAGCACAACGGAAATGATGTGGTCGTGTGGTTGGGCAACAGTGGCCGCGTGACGTTGAAGATTGATACGGGTATTGCGTTGACCAAGGCGGTGACCGAGGCGATCGGTAATGCCGACGATACCTACGCACTGACCGTGACTGTGCCTGCCGGTGTGGTTGCCAACCCTGTGGTGGTGGATGCCGAAGGCAAAACCGTGGCAAGCACCTACAGCGGCAATGTGCTCACCGTGAACGTAATGGCGGGGCAGACCGTGTATGTCAGCGGTATCCCCGGCGGAACGGAATGTGAGATCGGCGAAGTTGTCAACGGCGATTATTACATTGTGAGCAAGACCGATAAGGTGACCATCCCGCTGGTGAGCGAGGCGCTGAACGGCGCTGTGCAGTTTGTTCCTGCGGTGGTGACCAACGCGCCCAACGGGTACGGCGGTCTGCACATTACCAAAGAAATCACGAGCGAGCACGCTGTTCCGGCGGCGGTGCTGGATACGGAATTTGCCGTGACGGTGAACGTCGGCACGGCTCTCGCGGGCAAGACCTTTACCGTGCGCGACAGCGCTCATACCAATGAGTATACCGTGACAGTGGGCGCCGACGGTTGTCTCAACTTTAGTATTAAAGCGCGGCAGACGGTGGATATTCTCCGCTTGCCCGAAGGAACGGCTGTGACCGTTACCGAAGCCGCTCCCGGCAGTCATTTCGCGGTATCCTATCGCACTCGCAACCATTCGGGTGAAGCTACGGATACCGATAATGCACTGGTCATTCCCGCGGATGGCAGTGCGACGGCGATCGTGTACAACCACTACACGCCTTCGCCCGTTACCGTGGATCTGGATATCGCGGGTACCAAGAATTTTGCGGCCGAGGGCAGTCACCTGGGCGGCAAGTTTGTGTACAAAGTGCAACAGTGGAACGGCACGGCGTGGGTGGATATCAGCGGCAAGACCGCCGAGACACCGTATGCCGCCGATGAGACCGGCACCAAGACCTTTGCTATCGCGGATGTGCTGGCGGGTATTACGTATACCGAGGTGGGTTCCTATGCCTATCAAGTGCTCGAAGTAACGGGCGACGTTGCCAACGTGACCTACGACAGAACGCTGTACACCTTTGACGTGACCGTTACCGATAACGGCGGGCAGTTGGTGGCGACGGTGACCGATCGCAACAACGCGGCCATTACCGACGGTTCCTATGAGGTGACCTTTAACAACACGTATCACACCGCGCCGGTGAGCCTGGATGTGAAGAAGATCGTGGATAACCGTTCGGGTGACGATACCGTTTCGAAAGCGGGTTTTGAGTTCAAAGCGGTGAAGACCGATGCCAACTGGAATGCGTTGACGGGTACCGATGCGGCGGCGTTCAGTATCTATTCCGATGCGGCGGGTGAAGCACGCTTTACCTCCGTTTGCACCACCGCGGGAACCTACTACTTCGTTTTGTCCGAGGTGGCGAAAAATGCGCCCGGTTGGACCTATTCGGCAGCGGAATACCGCATCACCGTGACGGTGACCGAAAACAGCGGTAACTTGACCGCCGCACTCACGGCTGTCAAGGTCAATTCGCAAAATGCCGAGGAGATCGCAACGGTTGACGCGACGGATGCCTCCAAAGGCCGTGTGTCGTTTGTCAACACCTACGATCCGCAAGGGGTTTCAGTTAATTTGGACGGCGCAGTATTCAAAGAACTCGTCGGCAAGACGCTGAAAGCGGATGACTTTACTTTCTACGTGTACAATAACGGACAGCACACCACGCCCCTGTTGGTGGGCACCAACAACTTAAACGGTGATGTCCACTTTGTGGATTTTGATCAAGTGCTGACATTTACGGGTGTTGGAAAATACGAGTACGATATCGTGGAAGCCATCCCGTCGGGCGCGGTGTACGATGCCGCTACCGACCGTTATGTGAAGGACGGTATGAGCTACGATCCCACCATCTACGACTTGGTGGTGGAAGTGACCAATGACACGCAGACGGGCAAGCTGGTGGCGAATTACTACTTTGAAGATGCGGTTACCAACGTGGTGACGTTCCGCAACAGTTACAAGCCCGCGGCTACCGCGTATGCGCTCAGCGGCACAAAGGTCTTGCACGGTCGCGCGCCTCGCAACGGCGAGTTCACGTTTGAACTGTACGAGGGCAACACGCTGAAAGAGACCGTTACCAACAAGGCGGACGGCAGTTTCGCTTTCAAGGCAATCCCCTATACCGCGGCGGGCACCTACACCTACACCATTAAGGAAGTGGTTGGCAGTGTGGCCGGTGTGCGTTATGACGGCGCGGCGAAGCCCATCACGGTGACCGTTACGGTTACGGATACCAAGGGTGTGCTGAGTGCTGCTGTGGATATTCAAAATTCCAACATTGTATTTGAAAACACCTATACGGCGGCGTCTGCCGAGGTGACCTTCAACGGTGCCAAGGAACTCAAGGGCGCAACGCTTATCGACAACACCTTTACGTTTAACCTTTATAAGACGGATAATTCGTTCGATATTACCAAGAGTTCGGCAGAGCTTTTGGCATCCGAAAAGAATGTGGGTGGCGTATTCTCCTTTGCGAGAACGCTGAGCGGGACGGGTACGTATTACTTCGTCATCGCGGAAGATGCGACGGTAGACCCGATAGCGGATGTGGTGTACGACGGTACACAGCACAAGTTTGCGGTTCAGGTCAGCGACAGCGGTAATGGGCAGTTGAACGCGGTAGCGACCAATGTGGTGACGGGCGTTTCGAGTGCGGCCGGTGCGGCGGTGTCTGCCGATGTGGCGTTCACCAATGCAATGATGGAAGAAGTTACCGAAAAGGAAGTCTACCACGCAGGGCAGACCACAACCGAGATCGACGGCAAGAAAGTCAACGCGGGCGATGTGCTGACCTACTTCATCACCTACACCAACTACCACGGTGTGGATGTGGTGGCGGATATTATGGACACCATCCCCAATCATACCACGTATGTGGAGGGGTCGGCCTCCCATGACGGTACCTATGCGGGTACGCACGTCAATTGGATCCTGAATGTGCCGAAGGGCACGAGTGTGACGGTTTCCTTTGAGGTGACGGTGAACGAGACCGAAGCGATCGTTGCCAACACGGCGGTGGTACGCGATGGCGTGAACACCTATCACACCAATGAAGTGGTTAACCACACGGTGGAGAAGGCGCTGGAAAAGGATGTGTTCGCACCGGCGGATGTTACCGCCAGTATCGACGGTAAAAAAGTGTATGCGGGCGACGAACTGCTCTATCAAGTGAGTTTCACCAACGCATCGGGCGAAGTGACGGATGTGACCATCACGGACGTGATTCCTGAGGGTACTACCTATGTGGACGGTTCTGCCGACAACGGCGGTGTGTATGCCAACGGCGCCGTCGTGTGGGAACTCAAAGACGTGTCGGCGTGGACTACCGTGACGGTGGCGTTCAAGGTGACCGTGAATGCGGATATCGGTGTAGCGACTGTGAAAAATCAGGCGACGGCGACCGACGGTACCAACACGTACGAAACCGCGTGGGTCACCAACTACACGGTGGAAGACGAAGTGGAAAAGACGGTGTTTGCTTCGCAGGCGCCGACGGTGAACATCGACGGCAACGAGGTGCGCGAGGGCGATGAACTGACGTATGCCATCACCTATAAGAACACGTCTTTGGAAAAAGTGACAGTAACCATCACGGACAACGTCCCTGCGTATACGGTGTACGTTGACGGGTCTGCCGACAACGGCGGCGCGTATGCTGACGGCACGATCACGTGGACGTTGGAAGTGGAAGCCGAAGCAGAAGTGACAGTGTCCTTTAAGGTAACGGTTGCGGAAACGGTCGAGGCGGCCATCACCAACAAGGCGGAGATTCGCGAAGGCACGAATACCTATACGACGAATGAAGTGTCTACCTCCATCTACGTCCCCGAGGAGCCGACGGTTGAGCCGGATGAGCCGAACCAGCCGACGGATACGCCTGACGAGCCTTCCGAAACTCCCGATGAGCCGACGGATGAGCCCGACGAACCCGAGGAGGTTCCGCAGGCGCCTTCCTTGCCGCAGACGGGCGACAGCACGGACTTGAATCTCCTGTTTGCACTGCTGTTCGTCAGCGGCGGTGGACTCGTCACCACGGCGTTGCGCGGCAAAAAGAAAAAGGAAGAAAAGTGAGATAGGCAATCCAAACGAAAAGAAAGCGGTGCGCATTGGTAACAATGCGCACCGCTTTTGTGCGTTTAATGGAATTGTGAGTGATACAGCGCGTGATAAAAGCCGCCTTTTTGTAAAAGCTCGTCGTGATTGCCCTGCTCGATGATCGCGCCGTCTTTCACCACGAGAATGGTATCGGCATTTTGAATGGTGGAAAGTCGATGGGCGATGATAAAGCAGGTCTTGTTTTCCATCAGCGCCGTCATCGCGTTTTGAATTTGGATCTCGGTGCGTGAGTCAACGTTGGAGGTTGCCTCGTCCAGAATGAGGATGGGGGCTTGGGAAAGAAACGCGCGGGCGATGGTGATGAGCTGCTTTTGCCCTTTGGAGATATTTACGCCGTCATCCGAAAGCACGGTGTTGTATCCGTCGGGCAAGCTGCGGATATACGAGTCGATCCTGGCGGAGCGTGCCGCCGCGTACACCTCCTCGGGGGTGGCATCTTCGCGGCCGTAGACGATGTTATCGTAGATCGTACCGCAAAACAGCCACGTATCCTGAAGCACCATATTGAACGCGAGGCGCAGATCGGAGCGCTCGATGTTCACCGACGGGATGCCGTCGAGCAATATCTCGCCGCTTTGGTGATCGTAAAACCGCATAAGCAGATTGATGATGGTGGTTTTTCCGGCGCCCGTCGGCCCGACGATCGCCACCGTTTGCCCTCTTTTCGCGTTTACCGACACATTTTTCAGCACGGTTTTATCCGCTGTGTAGCCAAAAGTGACATGGCGCAGGCAAACATCGCCTTTGACCTCTTTCAGTTCTTTGGCATCGGGGGCGTCCTCTTTTTCGGGTTGTTCGTCCAAAATGGCGAAAACGCGTTCCGCTGCAGAAAACGCGGATTGAATTTCGTGAAGAATATTGGAAAATTCGTTGATGGGTCCTGCGAATTTGCGGGAGTACTGCACGAACTGCGCTACGCCGCCCAACGTGATGAAAAACGCGGAAGCGGCGAGAATGGTGCCGTTTTGCGAGTACATATACAGGATACCGCCGATGATCGCCACCAACGTCAGCGAGAGATTGTTGATGAGATTGATGGTGGGGTAAAGCAGGGCGGCATTGTATTCCGCCTTGTAATACGCGTCCATCGCCTCGTGGTTGATCTTGTTGAAACGCGCGGAGATCACGTCTTGTCTGCCGTACGCCGCGATGGTGCGCGAGCCGGTGAGCATTTCTTCGGCAAATCCGTTCAATTCGCCGTATTTTTTAGCGCGTTTACTGAAAAGCGGACGAACTTTTTGGGAGCGATAGCGGGTGAATAACAGCGACAGGGGAACGGTCAACGCGAAAATGAGGATCATCGGTTTGGAGATGCGCCACATAAAGAGCAGCGAACCCACCACGGTATAAATACTCGTGAGGATCTGCACCAGATCGTGCGACAAGGTGCTGTTGATGGTGTCGATATCGTAGGACAAATGGCTGATGATATCGCCGGTGGCGTGGGTATCAAAGTAGTTGACGGGCAGGGTGGTGAGTTTCTCGAAAACCTGCCGCCGCATTTTGTAGATGATCCGTTGACTTAAATGGATCATAACCACCGAAAGAATATACGACAGCAGAGCGGATACCACGTAACACGCGAGCATCCACGCCACGTTTTCCCACACGGCGGGGAAATTCACGCCGCTTTCCAATTCGATGGCATCGATCGCCGCTCCCGAGTAGCGCGGGCCCAACAGCGACAGTTGGTTGGCACCGAGTGTGAGCAGGATCGCCACGAGGAATAACGGCCATTGTTGCAAGACGTATTTACTGAGTCGTAGGAAAATTCCTTTTTTGTTTTTGGGTTTGGTGTTTTTAGTCGTCAAGGAAGGCACCTCCCATCTGCGAGTCACTGATCTCTTTGTATTCCGCGCAGGTCTCCATCAGTTGTTCGTGTTTCCCGCAACCGATGATGACGCCGTCCTCGATCACTAAGATCAAGTCGCAGTTTTTCACCGAGCTTACGCGTTGCGCCACGGTGATCACCGTGGAATCGGGAAGCGACTCGGCAAGGGCGCGGCGCAGGTTGGCGTCGGTCTTGTAGTCGAGTGCCGAGGAGGAATCGTCCAGTATGAGAATATCGGGGCGCCCCGCGATCGCGCGGGAAATAAGCACACGTTGGCGCTGCCCGCCCGACAGGTTTGTGCCGCCCGCCGATACGTGGTGGGCATACCCGTCGGAAAATGAGGTGATAAAATCGTGTGCCTGTGCGATCTTGGCGGCGGTGACGATCTCGTCACTTGTGATATCCCGCCCGAAGCGGATGTTTTCTTCGATGGTATCGGCATAGAGAAAATCGTTTTGGAATACTACGCCGAACATCGCGGTGAGTTCTTCGGGGGCATAGGAGCGCACGTCTTTGCCGCCAATACGGATGATGCCTTCGTCGGCATCGTAAAAGCGCATCAGCAGGCGCAGAATGGTGGATTTGCCGCTGCCTGTGGCACCGATGATGCCCAGTGTTTCGCCCCGTTTTAAAGAAAATGATACATTGCTGATATTGTTGCGTTTCCCGAGATAGGAAAAGGATACGTTTTCAAAAGAGATATGTGCCGCGGTATCGGCTGTGCCGCTGTCGGTGCGCGGCGCAAGTTCGCTTGTCTCTTCCATTACCAGCGAGATGCGTTTGGCGGAGGCGGCGCATTTGGTGTACATTACAAACATACGGGAAAGCGACATCATCGCCATCGAGATGAGCGTGAAATACTGCATAAACGCGATGACGGTCGTGGCGGAAGATTGGTTCGTCGATACAAAATAGGCGCTGACACCGATGACCGCGACGATACCGATGTTCATCAGCAGTGTCATCACGGGGTTGACTACGCCCATAATGGTACCTGCGTGGGTCTCGTTCTGTTTGAGTGTGCGGTTGGCTTTATCGTACCGCGCGTTTTCGTAGTCCACTTTGGACAGGGCTTTGATCACGCGGATGCCTTGTGCATCCTCGCGCACGACACGCACCATCCCGTCTACCGATTGCTGGACCTTGGAATACAGCGGAATGCCCATCCGCGAAATGCCGTACACCACGATAAAGATGAAGGGCAGGGTGGCGATCATAACGAGCGCCAGTTTTTTGTCCATCAGGAAAGTGATGATGCTGCCGCCGAGCAACAGGATGGGGGCGCGGATGCCCATACGTTGCATCATACCGATGAAGTTTTGCACGTTATACGTATCGGTAGTGATGCGCGATTCCAACGACGGAATGGTGAAACGGTCGGTACTTCTTGCGGAGAGGTACAGCGTTTTGGAAAAGAGATCTTCCCGCATATGCGTGGAGAAGATCATCGTGGATTTGGATGCCATACGGTTGGCAATGATGTTGCCCACGCAGGCGATCACCGCGCAAATCGCCATCAAAGCGCCGAAGAACACGATCTCGCTGACGTTGTTATTTTCAATGACGTTTTCGAGAATGTAACTTAGCAAAAAGGGAATGAACAGTTCGGAAACTGTACCGATGATCTTAACCGCGATGCCTGCCGTAATGCGCAGTCGCAGCGGTTTTAAATATGTCAATACCCACTTCATTTTGAAACCTCTTGTTTTTCTATAATTTCGCGTGCTTTTTCCTGCATACGCTGCAATACGGCATTGAAAATTTCCAGTTCCGACGGCGGGATGCCTTCGGACAGCAGCGACATCCATTCGGACGACGCACCCCTTACAGCAGGCAGCACGGCCAGCATTTTTTCGGTGGGGAACACCGCAAATTGACGTTTGTCGTGGGGGAGTGGGTGGCGCAAAAGATACCCCTTTTCCTCCAAATAATTGATGTTCCGCGCGACCGTGCTTTTGTTTACGCACAACTCGCGTGCAAGTTCCTCTTGCGAGCGGCCGGGTTCACGGCAGATCGCCAGAACAAAGGCGTAATGCCCGCTTTGCAGGTCGTCCGCCGCGATCCGATTGTGTCGATAAATGGCTTGGGAACGGCTGATATTGTTCAGCATTTTCATAAATTTCGGCATACGCTACCTCCTGAAACCAATAGTTGCAAGCGAAACTGTTGCGTTTGCAACTATTATAGTGCAAGCACAGCGCGCTGTCAACCGCCATTCTTACTCTTCACCTTTTGCGAAAAGTATTGCAGAAAGCAAAGAGAAACGCCATCGGGATGTTCGATGGCGTTTCTCTTTCTTGAAAGGATTATCCTCCTCTTTTCGTTATAGCGAAAAGAAGGATCCCAACCCAACCTATAATCCATACGTTTGCCACGATGACGGAGAGCAGCGGTTGGTTGGGGGTGAAAATTCTCACAACGGGGTACAGAATGATGTAAACGATATAGCCTAGTTTAGCCCACACAGGCCATTTTCGAAACGGAATGTGCTTTGCGGGAAAGCGCATTTTTAACAAACGTTTGATGTTGGCAAATGCGATTATCACGCCCAAAAGAAGGGTCAAGATAAAACACGAAACGGCAAGGAAGATGTTGGCGCACAAAGCACTTGATGAGCAGGACAGAAGCAGTCGATATATTGGGAACAGGAGTATAAACAAACACAACCACGCAACAGAGGAAAACCCGAGCCCCTTTTTTATGATTGAAGCAAAATGCGGAGAGCACGAAAAATCACTCGGCGTCAACGTTTTTTTGTGGTTCCTGCGATAGATAACAAAAGCGGTGAACGCAATTACAAACAAGAAAAGGAAACTCATCGCTCCCAGCGGTCCGATGACATCGTCGGGTAGGTGGAATACCATAACAACGCGGATGAATTCAATCAAGAGGAGCGGAGTAACACAGAATAGGGATAAAAACACGGAAGAAAGAATGGCAAATCGTTTCTTTTGTGTGGTTAAATGGTGTTTGATGCGTTCGTATTCGGCGTTAGCTTCGATGCGTTTGCACGTAAAAAGTTCTTCCACGGTGATACCGAAAATTTCGGCAATTTTGGGTATCAAATTGGTGTGAGGTTTCGTGCTGCCGGTTTCCCATTTTGATACCGCTTTGTTTGTGACGCCGAGCAATTCACCGAGTTGTGTTTGTGACAATCCGGCTTCGGAACGCAGGGTGTATAAAAAATTTCCAAATATGTAGTCACGCACCGCGCTTCCTCCTTTCGTTAGCAGGATCAGTATATCACTTGTAGATGCTTTTTTCAATGAAAGTGCTGTCTCTTTTCGGTAGAACATACGTAAAAGGTCCCCTTTTTCATTTGGTGCGGTTGCTCTTAAGGGGCTCGAGAAAATAAATTTTAAATAACCGACGATCACACATATATTTCCATCTGTGCATTTTCGGTTTTCAAAGAATTTCTGTGTGGAACAATCCATCCAAAAATCACGTGAACAAGACCGATAAAATACTTCTACGAGGACTACTACGTGTATCAGCCCGACTATGACGAGAAGATCTATCTGGCGGCAAAGATGCTGCACGATGCGGGTTACCGCTTCGTTACCTGCGACGAATTGCTGTAAACATAAAAAAGCCCCCCGGGGGTGCTTTTTTATTGTGCTTATTGTGCTTTAATGATTTGTATGGAGATGTTCTTATGGAATGGACAAAAGGATTGTTTCATAAACTAACCTCCGTTTGTTTTTAAGTTGAAATTCGGATAGTCTACCCAAAGAGAAAATCCGAACCCACCGCCTATTCGACGGAGGTTCGGATTATTCGTGTTTGGTGCGGGTGTTCATAACGGAACGAGATTATTCCTGATAATCGTTAATTGGTATTGAGAGCCGTTGTTTCTAATGCCTTCTTTTGCTTTTTTGCATCATACATATTAGAGTCTGCGCGCTGTATCACTGCTTCAAAAGAATCATTCTTTTCGCATTTGGAATAACCAAGTGAAAGTGATAATTGGCAGGGTTTGTTTTTAAATTTATCGGCAACGGCGATTTCAAAACGCTTTATCAAACCCTCCACGTTTTGATATCTTTTTAAAATTACCGCAAATTCATCACCGCCAATTCGGTAGCACTGGCCATAATTTCCAAAAACCGATTTAATCGCGCGAGAAATATTACTTAAACATTCATCACCGAATTGATGACCGTAATTGTCATTAATTACTTTAAAGTTGTCAATATCTAAAATTATTACAACTTGTTCCTTTTTTAAGTATTTTACTTTTCTTAAATATGTTCCTTGATTAAGAACGCCTGTAAGTTTGTCAAAAAGATTTGCCAACTCGATGCTATAGGCGTAATAAGCACATAAGCTCAGAACAACCGTTATTCTTGTCATATAAACTTTGGGGTCGAAGACTTGTATAGAACTTGATGCAAGAAAGAAAAAGCTTAAAAAATAGGCGAAGATTTTATGTTGTAAAAAGCCTTTACGCGAATATCTGAGCGATTCGTAGAGCAAGTATATAACTGCAAGAAAATACGAGATAACATATATAGGAAACAACATTCCACGATGATAATTATTTTGAGCATCTATGAAAAACAGTTGATTTGTCACAACCAGACAGTTGAACAAGATAAAATAAGCAATGATACCGATAATAGCACCTTTAAAGTGACGGAAGTTGCCTATTGAAGTTGCAAAAAGAATGATTAAAATTGGAGAAAGAAGAAAGCCTATATAATTTGATAAAAAGTGGATTGGCTTAAATGCTATTGCGGAACTATTTAAAAAATGGATAAACCTTCACATATGATTATGAAAAACTCGCCTAAAAAAGCAATAAAAAAACCTTTTTTATGTGTAGCTAATATAAACTCATTTGTAACAGTTAAAAAGAGCATGCATAAAAGCATCATAAGAAGAACGGGGATAGTATAAAAGTATTGAGTCATTGCGTGGACCTCCGATTTTGCATACTTGGTATAATATCATAAATCGCACCGCAAGTCAACCGTAGTGGTATATTTGTATTCGAAACTTGTCTGCGCGCCGTCTACCAAATATTCAAGTTCTGCCATCAAAAAAACAAAATCCGAGCAAACCTTTCGTCTTACTCGGAAATATGGTGCGGTTGTTCTAAATGGATTTGTCAATCCAACTTGAGATATGGTTTAAAGTATTCCATTGCTTCCGCAGTAGATACTTTCATTTTATTATCGATAGATAAAAATGCTCTGGGAAGATTATGAAATCCACATATATATCGTTTTACGGTAGTGCGATAATTTTTACCCTTTGAGGTTAAATAAACGATACATTCCGCAAGTGAAGTTTTCATAAATATAGCAAGTTCAATGTAGTTATACGAAAAACTTGAATCGCTATGTAATGATGATAAAAGAATATCCGTCATATCCTGAAGTTGATACAATTCATTAAGAAGTGTTAAACGATTTCTTTTAAGTAACAACTTTCTTTCATCATAATTTTTTAGTTGAATTGATTTTTCATATATTTCTTGAGAAAGTTTTGAAATCATAAGTACCACCACCTTGTATTTATTATATCACAATGGGTTCTAATTCGCAAGCATCGTGGATGGATATCCACACTTGTTAGGGTTGCCCCCCTAATACCTAAAAACTTGCTCAAAATAAAAAAGAATGTTCATAACGGTTAAGTCCGTTATGAACATTCAACATGGTCGGAGTGACAGGGTTCGAACCTGCGGCATCCTGCTCCCAAAGCAGGCGCGCTACCAACTGCGCCACACCCCGATGATTTTCTTTATTGTAATACATAGTGGGGGCAGTGTCAAGACAAAAGTGCGGTGGGGTGAGATTGCTGTGGCGGACAGGCAAAAATCGACGGGATTTCGCATAGAGTGGTGGGGAAAGGAGAGAGGATGATGTTTTTCGAGGTATGGGATGCGGTATCGCGCATCTTTTTTATGGCGTTGCAGGTGGTCAATTCGGGGTCGTTCCCGCATCCGCTGAGCGCGAAGCAGGAACAGGCGTATTTGGTGGCGTTTCACGAGCACGGCGATCAGGATGCGCGCAACAAACTAGTGGAGCACAACCTGCGATTGGTGGCGCACATCATCAAGAAATATTACAGTTCGGTGCGCGATCAAGACGATCTCATTTCCATCGGCACCATCGGGTTGATGAAGGCGGTGAACACGTTTGACCACACCAAAGGCGTGCGGTTGGCGACGTATGCGTCGCGGTGCGTGGAGAACGAAATTTTAATGTATTTCCGTGCGAGTCGCAAGACGGCGCAGGATATTTCCATTACCGAGCCGATCGAGACCGACAAGGAAGGGCACACGCTGACGTTAATGGATGTCATCGCCGCCGAGGATACCATTGCGGATGATCTGGAGATGAAGGTCAATGCGACCAAGTTGTACCGGTACATGGAAGAGACGCTGAGCGAGCGGGAGAAAGAGATCATTGATCTGCGGTACGGGTTGACGCGGGACGCGATGACGCAACGCGAGGTGGCGAAGCGGCTGGATATTTCACGCAGTTACGTGTCGCGCATTGAGAAAAAGGCGTTGGATAAATTGTACCGCCGCTACGAGCGGGGCGATGTGCGCCCGTCCAAGCGGCGGCCGTAATTATAAATGCGAGGAGCAGTAGTCGATGCAGAAGCGGGAGAAGAGTTTCGCCGCTTCGGATTGCGGGCGGTCCGCCGACCACAGCAGGGACGTGTTGGAGCGGTACATCGTATCCGTGATGGGGACGCAGACGCAATCGGGGTAGAACCGCATATTGAACTGTGCGGTATGGGCGGGTTGCACGAAAACGCCGAGGTTGCGGCTGAGGGCGAGACCCATCGCATCGGGGGTGTTGCCCTCGTAAATGACCGAGGGGGTGGCGCCGAGTTCGTCGAACAGGCGTTCCAGCATCCGCCGGCCGGGCTGGTCTTTGGCGTAGGTGATCATCGGCAGCGAGACGAGGTCGCGCATCGTGACCTCGCGGCGATAGGCGAGCGGGTGCGCCATGTGAACGATCGCGACGATGGCTTGCCCTTCGCGTAGGGGGATGCTCGACAGATCGGGGCGGTCGATGCTGTTGGTGGAACCGATGGCGAAATCGAATGTTTTCTCGAGATCGACGGTCTTGCCCGCACCGGGTTCGAGATAACTGCGGTGCAGGCGGATCTCGGGATGTTGTTGCAAAAATTCACTGATGAGGTGCGACGCGAACACGTGCGTCATATCTGCGATGGTGAGTTCGCGATTTTCCTCTTGTTTCATTTGCTTTAACAGTTCACTGCCGCGGCGGGTGAGCGAAATGACCGTTTCGGCGTACGGCAGATAGGCTTTGCCGTAGGCATTGAGCAACAGATTGCGGCCGACACGGTCAAACAGCGGGGTGCCCAACTGCTGTTCCAGCCGTTTGAGCGCGTTGCTCAGCGCGGGGGGCGAGATGTTCAACTGCCCTGCCGCCTGCGTTAAATTGCCGGTTTGCGCCACCGTGACGAAATATAACAACGGATAAATTTCCATACCGATGCCTCCTTTTCTCCAGTATAACACAAATCATTAACTTTTAGTTAATATTTTTTATGTTTTTTGTAATTGTTTTTCAAAAGATAAAGTTTTATACTGGAATTAAATAAAAAAGGAGGAATGGATATGCGAGAACTTCCCGAAGTATTACGAGTGAACCCCGACGGTGTGTGCCGTCTTTGCACAGAGATCTTCTGTGCCGCGGGCTACCCGCGTGAGAATGCCGAGTTTATTGCCAACAGTTTGGTGTTTGCGGATATCCGCGGTGTTTCTTCGCACGGCGTGGCGCGTATCAAGAGTTATATGGAGCGCGCTCAGAAAGAGCATTGGAATGCCGATCCGCAGATCACCTATCAGCAAAAGGGTGCCATCTGCATCGTGGACGGTGACGACGGTTTCGGTTCCATCGTGGGTACGCGTGCGATGAAAAAGGCGATCGAGATCGCCAAGGAGCACGGTATCGGTTTCTGCTCGGTGCGCCGCAGCGCACACTACGGTATGGCATCGTATTATCCGATCCTTGCCGCTGAGGCGGGTATGATCGGTTTCAGCTGCACCAACGGTGTGCCGAACTTGGCGCATTTCGGTTCCCGCGAGGGTATGCTGGGTACCAACCCGTTCTCGATGGCGGTACCGATGCAGGGCGAAGAGCCGATGGTGCTCGATGTGGCGTGCTCGGTGACAGCGCGCGGTAACATCTCCAACTGCAAGCGCGAGGGTAAGGATATCCCGCTCGGCTGGGCGATCGATGCCGACGGTAATCCCACCACGGATGCCGCCGCGGCATTGGTGGGCGCGGTGTTGCCGTTTGCGGGTCACAAAGGTTCGGGCATTGCCATTATGGTGGACGTGCTGTGCGGTATCCTGAATCAGGGCGTTACCAGTAAGCACGTGCGCGAGGATAAGACCACCGGCCCGCAGGTCGGACATACCATGATCGCCATTGATATTGCGGCGTTTGAAGATCCTGCCGCGTTTGATGCGCGTATGAAGAAGTTCGCCGCCGAACTGCGCGATGCCAAAAAGGCGCCCAATGTGGAAAAGATCTACGTGCCGGGTGAATTGGAAGCAGAGCGTGCGGTGTACAACCGTGCCCACGGTATCAAGATGGGTCGCGGTGCGTTTACCGAGTTGTGCGAAGCGTGCGCGGAGTACGGTGTCACCACCGATCCGTATCAATACATTATGGAGGGTTAAACGATGAAACTGGGATTTATCGGTTACGGTGAAGCCGCCAAAGCCATTTCGGGCGGTTTGAAAGAAGAAGGCTTGCAGGAGCAACTCGGCTGGGACATCCGTTGGCAGATCAACGAGGGCGAGACCCCCGCGGCGACCCGCGTGGAGTCGATGCAGGAGTTGTTTGCGACCTGTGATGTGGTGATGTGCTTGACACCCGCTTCCGCGTCCATCGCGGTGGCACAGCAGTGCAAAGAGTTTATGACCAAGGATCACATTTATGTGGATGCGTCGTCCTCGTCCCCGAAGGTGATGGAGACGGTGTGGGATATCATTAAGGACACGGGCGTGCAGTTTGCCGACGGTGCGCTGCTCGATACCGTGCCGAAGTATCGCCACAAGACCCCGCTGGTACTCGCGGGTAACGGTGCGCAGGCGGCGTACGATGCGTTGGTTCCCTACGGTATGCAAGCCGAAGTGGTCGGCACCGAGCCGGGCAGCGCGTGCGCCATCAAGATGCTGCGCAGTGTGTACACCAAGGCGCACTTGGCTTGCGCGTTTGAGATGTTGGAAGCCGCCGTGCATTACGGCGTGGAAGATTACATTATGGCGTCGCTCGCCAAGACGATGGACGAAAAGGATTTCGTGTCGGGTATGAGCGGACGTACCTGCGGCGGTGTCATTCACGCCGCGCGCCGTTCCGAAGAGCTTGCGATGGCGGCGGATATGATGGAAGAGTCCGGCTTGTCCGCGGGCGTTGCCAAGGCGGGCGCTGAGAAACTGCGTGAGATTGGCGAACTCAACTTGAAAGAGAAGCTGGGTGCGTATCGTCCGAAAACGTGGAAAGAGGCTATGCATTGCGTGAAGCAAGCCAAAGAGGAAGCGAAATAATGAATATTACCGATAGCTTTGTAGAAACACTCTACACTTTAAAAACACGGACTCTTCCCGAAGAAGTGGTGCGCGAAGCGCGCTTGTGCTTGATGGATGAGGTCGGCACGATGGTAGCGGGTGCCGCCATACAGGGCGATAAGCTGGGGCGGTATCTGGACGCGTTCAGCGGTGACGATGCCACCGTGGTGAGTCTGGGACGGCGCGCCTCGTTGCAAAACGCCGCGCTGTGCAACGGCATCAGCGGCCACGCGTACGATTTTGACGACGGGCACCGTTTCTCCACGGTGCATTTGGGTTCGGTGGTCATTCCGCCCGTATTGGCGGCGGCGGAAAAGGAAGGCTTGTCGATGGACGCGGTCATTCGCGGCATCGTCATCGGCTATGAGGCAGGCATCCGTATGGGTCGTTGCATCCAGCCGAGTCACCGCAACCGCGGATTCCATTCTTCGGGCACGGCGGGCACCATTGCCGCGGCAATGGGTGTCGCGGCGGCGCTCGATTTCAACAAAGAGCAAATGAAAGCCACCCTCGCGGCGGCGTGTTCGTCGGCGGGCGGTATCAACGAGATGATGGAAAACGTCTCCACGATGAAGCCGTTTAACATCGGTCGTGCTGCGCACGACGGTATCACCGCCGCGTACATTGCGAAGGCTGGATTCCAAGGCCCGTATGATCCGATGGGCGGTAAATTCGGTTTCTTGCGCACGGCTTGTGAGGTGTATAACGCAGCGGTGCTGACGCTCGAAGAGGATGACGGCTACAACATCTGCGGCGGTTATCACAAGCCGTACGCCAGTTGCCGTCACACCCACGGCGCGGTGTATGCCACCGTGCGCGCGGTTGCCGATAATAATGTGAATTGGCAGGATATCACCGCCATCAATGTACAGATGTACGGTCAGGGCGTTAACGGCCACGAGCACACCGAGATCCCCGGTGTGGTGGCGGGCAAGATGTCCACGCCGTTCTGCATCGGTTTGGCGCTCAAGACGGGTAAGATCGGTATCGATTCGTTTGTGGATGAGACCATCGGTGATCCCGATATTCTGCGCTTGACCAAGATGGTTACCGTGGAAGCGGACGAGGAGATGACGTCGTGGGTGCCGCACAAGCGTGCCGCCCGTTCGACGGTGACCACCGCCGACGGTAAGACCTACACCTATCAAGCCGATTTTGCACCGGGCGAGCCCGAGTTGCCGATGACGCAGGCGGATTTCGAGAAGAAACTCACCGAGTTGTGGTCGGCGAGCGGCAAGACGCAGCAGCAGATCGACACGATGATCGATTTGATCATGAACCACAACGGCACGGCTGCCGAGTTTATGAAAGAATTGGCGTAAAAAAGATAACACCCGAACGATTCGTTCGGGTGTTATTGTTTTTCAAAGTCTTTGCCGGTTATTAAATAATGAATGGAGACGTTGAAATAGGCGGACATTTGCACCAGCAATGCCAGCGATGGTTCGCGTTTGCCCGTTTCGTAGTACGAGAGCGATTCGCGGGAAATGTGCAGATCCATTGCCACGCGTTGTTGGCTTAATTTATATTGTTTTCGTATATTTCGCAAGCCGATCATCATAATCACCTTGCATTTATTGTAACAATTTGTTATCATAAAATTGTAACAAGTTGTTACAATTACTATGTGAGGTGAGGATTTTGGAGGATGTTTTGGATTGGCCGGATCTTCCCGTAACATTACTTGCGGGGAGGGTGACTAAGGAGAAGTTGAAAGAATTTATCAAGGGGGATTGAAAGCGGGGTGGTTGTGAGAAAGTCGACGTTCGTCCACCCCCGCTACAGTGTTGCAATAGGGTTGTACAAAAAAGCACCCGACACGGTGAGTGTCGGGTGCGATTTTCATTAGTCGCTCACGAAGGGCATCAAAGCGATCTGACGGGCGCGCTTGATAGCGACGGTCAGCTCTCTCTGGTGACGGGCGCAGGTGCCGGTGACGCGGCGGGGCAAGATCTTGGCCCGCTCGGACACGTAGCGGCGCAACCGTGCAATGTCCTTATAATCGATGCTTTCGACGCGGTCTACGCAGAAGCTGCAGACCTTGCGACGGCCTTTACGGGCGCCGCCGCGCGGACGCTCGAAGCGTTCGCTCTTTTCAACTTTATCAGACATGAGGCGATCCTCCTTCATTTAATATGGGGATTCTCAGAACGGCAGATCGTCATCGCCGACGATCTCCTCAAAATCACTGCTGCCGGCCGTGGAGAACGCGGGTGCGGGCTCCGTGAAAGCGGGCGCGGGCTGAGAATCGGTACGGGGTGCCGTATTCGCCTTGGACTCCGCGAAGAACGCGTTGTCTACAATGACTTCAAACACGGTGCGGTTGTTACCGTTTTTATCGGTATACGACCGGCTCTGCAACGAACCCTGCAGAGCGATGCGCTGGCCTTTTTGGAAGTAACGGCAGACAAAGTCCGCGGTGTTACGCCACGCAACGCAGTTGATGAAGTCGGTCTGGCGCTCGGCGCCTTTGGGTTGATAGGTGCGGTCCACGGCGACCGAGAAACTGGTCACCGACACACCGCTTTGGGTGGTCTTGAGTTCGGGGGTCGCAGTTAAGCGGCCCAACAGGCACACAACGTTCATTGATGAGCCTCCTTATTTGTCCTTGCGGACGACCATCGACCGCAGAACGCCTTCCGTGATTCCGCTGATACGCTCGAGCTCAGCCGGGAATTCCGGACCGCTGACAAAGTTGTACAGCACATAATAGCCTTCAGCCTCGTCGTTGATCAGGTACGCCAAACGGCGCTTACCCCACTCATCGACTTCGCCGATCTCGGCATTGTCCGCAATCAGAGTCTTGAACTTCTCTACCATTGCGGGGACGCCTTCTTCACCCAACGTCAGGGAGAAAATGAAGACGGCTTCGTAGGAACCTTTTACTGTGGGCATAGTTTGCACCTCCTCTTGGTCTATGGCCCTCTCTCT
>JAZOBT010000014.1:0-2484 GCA_045596125.1 Acutalibacteraceae bacterium
TGACCATATTCAGCACAAAGTCACCGTTGCGAAGGTGATGGTGAAACGATACAGTCATACCGTCTTTCAAACCGGCAAGCGTGATCGCTTCCCGCAAAGAAGAAACCAACTTATTCATCATTGCCCCCCCTTTTGCATTCCCAACGCCTCTGCCATCGCAATGGTACGCTCAGCGCGCGCCACAATAGGCGCGTCAATCATCTTACCGCGCAAAGCGATCGCACCTTTGCCCTGCTCCTTGGCAAGACGAATGGCATCCATCACTTCATACGCATAGTCAACATCCGCTTTCGACGGGCTGAACGCTTGGTTGATCGCTGCCACATGGCGCGGTGAAATGGACGCCTTGCCCGTGAAGCCCAACGCTTTAGCAAGCTCGGCGTCTGTCACAATACCCTCATCGTCATTGACGTCGGTAAACGGCGTATCATACACATCCACGCCCGCGGCGCGAGCGGCGACCACTAAGCGGGTGCGGGCATATTCGATCTCTCGACCTTCTTTTGTGCGCTTGCACTGCAGATCGGCGGTCAAGTCTTCCGCACCCAAAAACAACGCTTGGATACGGGGCGTAGACGACGCGATCAAATACGAATTTTCCACGCCAAGCGCCGTTTCAATCAGAGGCATCAATTTAACTGTGCCTTGCTCCATCCCCAAACGAGCTTCCACTTCGCTCATATACGCATCCGCCGCCAAGGCATCTTGGGCGGTGCTCGTTTTGGGTAACAGGATCATATCCGGTTTCTCGGGCAAGATGGCATCTACATCGGCCTTCCAATACGGGGTATCCACCGAATTGATACGCACAATGATCTCGCAACCGCTAAAATCGAGGTAACGCATCGTGTTGCGCACCAACAAGCGGGCGGCATCTTTCTCAGCAGGAGACACCGCATCCTCCAAGTCAAAGATGACCGCATCGGAACCCAAGCAGTTACCGTTGATCAGCATATTAGGGTTATTCCCCGGCAAAAACAACATACTGCGACGCATCACACGGCCTCCTTTCCACGGAGCACAGCCGTCTCCAAGCGGGCACGGATCACGCAATCCAACGCCCCTCTGTCTACCACACGAACCGCTGCGTTTTCCACACCGTATTCTCCCAACACCTCGCGAACCGTTGCACGAATGGCATTACCAAATTGCTTCTCAACCACGGATTCCAATTGGATCGTGATCCCGCTCTTGGTCGGTTCTATCTCGATATACGCATCGCTGGATTCCATCGTTCCTGCAGAAGCGCATTTCAAAATCTCCACGTACCAGCACTCCTTTGCAAAAGATATAGTAACAATCTACCGATATTGTATAACACAAGTACGTGAATTGCAATTCTTTTTTAGATTTTTTCTTTTTTTCTTTGCAGAAGCTTCGAAATGTTGTATAATGAATTTATAAACCATAAGAAATGAGTGTTTGACTATGGAAAAAGAAGTCGTATCCCACTTGGACGGGAAAGAACTCGCCTGTTGGGAATCGTTCTTAGAGAGTTTTGAACTGCAACCTGACCACAACGTAGAGCAGACCGTTTTGCTTTGGGACGAGGATCACTTGATCGCCACAGGTTCGCGGCAAGGCAATGTACTAAAATGCTTCGCCGTAGACCCTACGCGCCAGGGCGAGGGTCTCACGGCTACCGTACTGACCGCGTTGCGGCAAGAGGCATTTGCTGCGGGATATCGGCATTTATTTCTGTACACCAAGCCCGCGAACAAAACGATGTTTGAGTCTCTGTTCTTTCACCCCGTCGCACAGACCGACACGGTTTTGTTAATGGAAGACCGCGCCAACGGCATACAATCGTTTGTGAAATCGTTGCCGCGGAAAGCCAACGGCGACCGTATCGGCGCCGCGGTTATGAACTGTAACCCGTTCACTCGGGGACACCGTTATTTGGTGGAGACCGCCGCTGCTGAGTGCGATCATTTGTATCTGTTCGTCCTTTCGGAAGATAAGAGTCGTTTCTCAGCCGCTGATCGACTGGAAATGGTGAAACGCGGTGTAGCGGATCTTGAAAACGTCACGGTGCTCACCACCGGACCGTACCTCATCTCCTCCGCCACCTTCCCCACCTATTTTCTAAAAGAACGCGAACAAGCCGAGCAGGTGCATTGCCTGCTGGATATCGAAATTTTTGTCAACTACTTTGTGCCTGCCTTGGGGATCACCCATCGGTTTGTCGGCACGGAACCGCTTTCGCAAATGACCGATCAATACAATACCGCCCTGCGCACGCATTTGCTGCCGCGTGGTATCGTGTTGCGGGAGATCCCGCGCCTAGAACAAAGCGGTACACCCATCAGCGCCAGCGCCGTTCGTCGTTTGCTCGATGAAGGAAATCTTCCCGCCGTGGAAGCGCTGGTGCCTCCTACCACATTCGCCTATTTGCATCAATTACAACAGGAGGTTTGACTATGCAAGACCGTCAAGAAAGCCACATTTTAAGCAGTTATTTTGCCCCCCGCGGTCACAACCGTA
>JAZOBT010000015.1:0-5521 GCA_045596125.1 Acutalibacteraceae bacterium
TCTCGAAGCCAAACTTGTCAGCCAACTGCTTCGCGACCGACTTATAGCCTTCGTGGTTGAGTTTACCACCATAGATATCGGTGCCTTCTGCCTCAATACCGAACACGTCTTTGGCATCCTCTTCGTTGGAGATGCACACGTCAACGTATTGGCACAGATCGGTCATTGCCGCACGCGCCTCGTCACGCGTCCACAGCTTACCGCGATAGTTCAGATCGCAAGAGATCTTCACACCCTTCGCCTTGGCGGCTTTGCAAGCCTGACGGCAGATCTCCACCATATTGCCGCCCAACGCGGGAGTGATGCCTGTGAAATGGAACCAATCGGCGCCTTCAAAAATAGCATCCCAATCAAAATCCTCAACCGCCGCTTCTTGAATGGCGGGGTGCGCACGGTCATAAATGCACACCGAACCACGCTGAGATGCGCCCTTCTCCAAATAATAAATACCCACGCGTTCACCGCCACGCACGATCTTGGAGGTATCCACGCCGAACATACGCAACGAGTTTACCGCTGCCTGACCGATTGCGTGCTTGGGAAGCTTCGTGACATACACGCTGTCCATACCATAATTGGCAAGCGAAACCGCTACGTTAGCCTCACCGCCGCCGAAAGTCGCTTGCATTTGGTCGTTCTGGAAGAAACGATAATAGCCGTTAGGCGCCAAACGAAGCATCAATTCACCGAAAGTTACAATCTTAGCCATGACAAATTACCTCCTTATGCTTGTACCAGATGCACGGCAAAGCCACCGAACTCATCCTGCAAATAGATTGCCACCAATTTGCCTGCCGCATCCGTCTTGGCAGACTCGTGGTTCATCTTAACGCCCTTGGCCTCCAGATACTGCACCGCACGCGTGATGGACTTGGTGCGGATCGCGATGTGACCTTTCGCGCCGTAAGCGGGTGTTTTCATCACTTCCAAAATGGTGTTCACAAAGATCGAACTGTTGCCCGGCTTCTTTTCCATATCAAACACCGAACCGAACGCCGTGGCGATACCATCGGCTTCCTCCGCATCCTGCGCGTTGATACCGACGTGTGCCAACTCAAAGCCCAACATCGTCATCACTGCTTCGCGGGTCAAACGCTCGATCTCGTCAAAACGACCGGCATTGATCAGTTCGGGAGTAACCATCCAACTGCCGCCGCACGCCAAGATCTTCGGGAACGCCAAATATTCGTTGATGTTTTTCGCGTTAATACCACCCGTGGGCATAAACTTCAGTTTGCCATACGGCGCGGACATCGCTTTGATCATCGCCAGACCGCCCGCTGCTTCTGCCGGGAAGAATTTGACCACTTCCAAGCCGAACGACAAGGCCGTCTCCACTTCACCCGGAGTGCACACACCGGGGGTGATAGGATATCCCTTCTCCACACAATGACGCACAACATCGGGATTCAAACCGGGGCTCACAATAAACTTGGCACCCGCTTGAACCGCCGCATCCGCCTGCTCGGGAGTCAGCACCGTACCGGCACCTACCAACATATCGGGAAATTCCTTGGTCATAGCGGCAATCGCGTCGGCCGCCGCATCGGTGCGGAACGTCACCTCAGCACAAGGCAAACCACCGTTGATGAGCGCCCGTGCCAGCGGCACAGCGTCTTCTGCGCGATCGATTTTCACGACCGGAACAATACCGATGGCTTCGATCTTTTTCAACACTTCATGCATACTTTTCACCCTCCGTATGTAGTAAGGGCTATTCGCCCCCATTTTCATCATCACCATTGTACCGCATTTTGCAAGAATGTCAAGAGATAAGTCTTGCTTATGGAAAATATTTATGCTATACTGACTTTATATTGCAATTTAAAAGCAGCTTCTTCGGCTGATAAAAAGGAGAGTCTTATCCATGTCCGGACATTCGAAATGGAACAACATTAAACGCAAAAAAGAGAAGACCGATGGGCAAAAAGCCAAGATCTTCACCAAAATGGGTCGCGAAATTGCCGTAGCCGTTAAAGAAGGTGGCAGTGCCGATCCCGCATCCAACTCCAAATTGAAGGATGCTATCGCCAAGGCAAAAGCCAATAATGTACCCAATGACAACATCGATCGCATTATCAAGAAAGCCGCAGGCGAAGGCAATGCCGATAACTACGAAGCATTGCAGTACGAAGGCTACGGCCCCTGCGGCATTGCCGTCATCGTAGAGACCCTCACCGACAACCGCAACCGCACCGCTGCCGATGTTCGCCATTACTTTGACAAATACGGCGGGAACCTCGGTCAAAGCGGTTGCGTCAGCTTTATGTTTAACCAAAAAGGCGTGCTGGTCATCGAAGCGGAAGACCGCGACGAAGATCAAGTGATGGAGGATGCACTGGAAGCCGGTGCCGCCGATTTCGCTGCCGACGAAGATGTCTTCGAGATCACCACCGAACCCGACGATTTTTCCGCTGTGCGCGAAGCACTCGAAGCCAAAGGGTATACCTTTATCTCCGCGGAAGTGGAAATGGTGCCCGATGTGTACTCCGCCATCACCGACGAAGAAGCCGTCATCAAAATGGAAAAACTCCTCGATGCGTTGGAAGATAACGATGATGTGCAAAACGTCTGGCACAACTGGGAGCGCCCCGAAGACTAACTTTGTCGCATGCAACTTTGCTTCTTTGTTTAGAACAAGACGATATGAAATAACAGCATAAACCAAACTGTTCTCCGTATCGATACGGCATCGCACAAAGAGCGCCGTTTATCGACAGGATAAACCCCTTGACAATCGCTTTCATATTCTGTACAATATGAAATGAATTAGCGTAGATCCGTTCGTACCAAGGGGGTACCACAGAAAACAGTGCCGTAGGAAGGCGGCAACCGCTCTTCCTGCGGCTTTTGTTTTCGCAAATTAAGGAGGATAAGTTTTATGTCCAAAAATGCAATTGTCGGACAAAGCGGTGGTCCGACCACCGTCATCAACTCCAGCTTGGCGGGTGTGTTTCAAGCATGCCAACGACGCGGTATTGATTGCGTGTACGGTATGCGCAACGGTATCCAAGGCCTGCTCGCGGGCGAAGTCGTTGACTTAATGCAAAAGTTCCCCACGTCGCTCGAGATCGAGCTTCTCAAGCGCACACCGTCGTCGTATCTCGGCTCGTGCCGCTACAAGTTACCCGCTATTGATGACGACGAATCCGTCTACCAAACCATTTTCCGCATTTTAGATGAACTGAAGATCGACTTTTTCTTCTACATTGGCGGCAACGATAGTATGGATACCATTTGCAAACTGTCGGAGTATGCCCGCCGCATCAACAGTCCCATTAAGTTTATGGGTGTCCCCAAGACGATCGACAACGATCTGATGATCACCGACCACACGCCGGGTTACGGCTCAGCCGCCAAGTACATCGGCATCACGATGAAGGAACTCATCCGTGACGCGACGGTGTACAACACCCGCCCGTCGGTCACCATTGTTGAGGTAATGGGCCGTAACGCCGGTTGGTTGACCGCCTCGGCTGCACTCGCACGCGACGAAGACTGCGAGGGCGTGGATATCATCGCGCTTCCCGAAATTCCGTTTGAGATCGATCGTTTTATCGCTCAGGTGGAAGAAAAGCAAAAAGAAAAGAAAGCCTTAGTGATCGCGGTATCGGAGGGCATCCGCTTGGCGGACGGCCGTTATGTCTGCGAGTTGGGTGAAGACGTCACCACTACCGATGCGTTCGGTCACAAAAGCCTCACCGGCACCGCACGGTATTTAAGCAATTGTGTCTCTTCCGCGCTGAACACTAAAGTGCGTGCCATTGAACTTTCCACGTTGCAACGGTGCGCGGGCCACATTTCCAGCCGTACCGACATTACCGAAGCCTACCAAGCCGGCGGCGCCGCCGTGAAGGCTGCATTCGAGGGCCATACCGGCGAAATGATCGCGCTCAAACGCGTGTCGGATGATCCGTATCAGTGCACCACCGAAGCGCACGATGTGCGAAAAGTTGCCAATTTGGAGAAAAAGATCCCGCTCGAGTGGATCAACGAGGATCGCACCGGATTGTTACCCGCATTCGATCGTTATGCGCGTCCGCTCATTCAAGGCGAATTGCCGCCGTTCTACATCGATGGTCTCCCGCGCCACATTTACTTAAAGTAATCACTCAAAAGCCGACAGAAGAGAGTCTTCTGTCGGCTTTTTCATTGCTTGTGTATCAACGCTTCCCACCATTCCACCAACTTGAATCGCACCGCGTACGACGGCGTTTGCACCACGGCGCGTTGCCCGTCAGTCAGTACCTCTTCGGCTGTTGGCGCCTCCATCGCCGCCGATACACACAACGGCGGATATAACACACACCACCAGTTACGTCCCGCGCCGTCACCAATGGTAAGGCGCAATGCATCGTACACGCCTGCCGGATAGGTGCCGCTCTCATAAACGCGTGTGGTGAAATACGTCTTTGCCAATTCCGCCGTTACGGTGTGCGTATATCCCGCATCCGTTACGCATTGCTGTGCCACCGCTTGCAATCGCGGCAACACGTCTTCCAATCGTTCCAACACCGCCTCGCGCCCTTGAATACCACTCAAAAGCACGGTCGCCTCGGCGGATACGGCATCGCGCACTTGCAATTTGAGCGCCTGTTCCTCGGCACTGTCGGAATGTGCCAGTACGTGCAAGCGCACCACGCGCTGCCGTATCCCCTCGCTACTCCCTGCAAATCCGCACACCTGAAGCAATACACACAGCGCCAACCCGCCTGTGATCGCTTTCACCCATCGTTTCATTTTGCCCACATCCTTTCCCACGGAGTATGGACCTCTTTTTTCGCCTTAAACAAAACGCCTCCCCGTAGGTCTGCAAAATTAGCGATAAAAACCAAATTAGCCATCACATTTTGTGGTGGCTTTTTTGATGTGCTGAAAGCAAAGAAAAGCCCCGCGCGTGGTGGGGCAAGAAAGTCAATCATCCTATGAGAAATTGCGAAACGGTATAATTCTTTTTATTGAGGATATACATTGCTGTTAACACCATGTACGCAGCAATACCGCAATGACCGCAGATCAAGTATCCTCTGTCCTCCGAACGATTGTCCGCAACAAATTCAATGATTCTATTTTCGGTAAATAAAAGCAAAAGCTCATTCAAACGGGATATTTCAATATTGGCTTTTTCGATGAGTGTTTGTTTGGATGTCGGAACATCGCAGCACAAAGCAAGAATCAGATTTTGTCCATCCTCGCTGCAAAGCGCTTGCATTACTTCCGTAGTATTCGAGTCGAAGGGAGAAAGTTGCTTGATAAGCGATGATTTAATAACACAAGCCACACCGTTATCATCCCAAATTTTAGTTCCATATGAACCTATAATTCTAAGGTTGCCTTGATTCTTACTTTCCTCTTGTTTTTCTCTGTTACCGACTTCAGAAAAATAGATTCCTTTCCACATTTCCCAAAGATCCTCGCCAAGCTCTTGGCGAAGATTATTTTTATAGCGGTCATAGTTTGCCATTGACCAAACAAATTCTGTCGCAAGCTGCTCAATTTTGCTTGATACGGCATCAAGATC
>JAZOBT010000016.1:0-9029 GCA_045596125.1 Acutalibacteraceae bacterium
GGGAGGCGCTCTCCGTGCGGAGAGCGCCTCCCGTTATTATTTGTGTTATTTGAGCTTTTCTAAGGCTTCTAACTGTTTGTTGAGATATTCTTTCTGCTCCTTGTTGCACGGAACCAATAACGATTCAAATTCCTCTTTCAATATCTCGTACGTAATACCGACTTCCAAATACTCCTCTGCCGTATGCTCCACCATCCAATACGGCGAATAAGCCTCTCTTCCTACCATCACCGCATACGGGTTAGCAAACAAGGCATATACTTCGGCTTCTGTTCCGTTATAAATCGCCTCCACTTGCTCGTCAGTAAAATAAAAACCACCGTACATTTCCTTGTACTTCCGACATATTTCCTCAATCTTGTCACGCGGGATATCAAATTCCGTAATTAAGGTGTACATATTGTATTCATAAAGAGTTCTCGTTCCAGTACCAACCCACGGTTCAAACTGCGCTCTCCATCTTTCATATTCTTCTTTGTCAACCAAATCAGACACCCTTTTTTCTATTGAAAAAGTTAGCAACGTCTGCCGTGTCATATCCCAGTTATCCTCACCACCGATCCCCACTTGCTCGGTAGTAGTTGTGGTAACGGGAGCCGTCGTGGTGGTATTCGTGTTGTTCGTTTGCGGTGTACACGCGGAAAGCAACAACACTGTTATTAATAAAGCAACCATACCGATCGCGATCTTTTTCATAACAAAACCTCCTCGTGGCAGTCTATTCCTATACTATTCCTGCTTTGTACATCGGTGATCCCCTCTTTCGTATGTTTTTTGTCACTTTGTCGTCTTCTAGTTTAAATTTACCATAATTTAGTAATACTGTCAATAGTTTTTATGCAATTTGCCGTATTCTTTTCAAAAGATAAGGCGCTCAGCCATACTGCTGTGCGCCTGTAAATGTTTATCGTCCTTGGGCTTGTACGGAATGTGTATACTCGCGCGGGGTCATCCCCGTTGCTTGCTTAAAATGCCGCGAGAAATAGTGCACCGACGTGTACCCCATACGGTCGGCGATCTGCGTGATATTCCCGCTCCCCTCGCGCAGCAGTTGCTTGGCACGCTCGATCTTGAGCTGACGGTAGTACTCCATCACGCCCATCCCCGTCACCGCTTTGAACATCGTTTTGAGGTTGGTGGCACTCTGCGCCGAATAGGTGCAGATCGCGGTGAAAGACAAATTATCGCTCAAATGCGACTCCATATACCGAATGATGCGCTGTGTCATCTCGTTATCCGCGCGTTGCTTCACACTGGAGGTCAGCCGCGGCCGTTGCTCGGCAGGCACACCCGCGCGCACAATATCAATGAGCAACTGCTCAAGCAGCAACGTGACCATCTGTTGCGACCCGAACGGCGCCTCGTCGTCACAGGTCATCTGCAACAGCATATTATCCCCCAACGGGCAGGAAAACGCCTGCCGCGCCTCGTAAATGATGCGCGACAACAATTCGCGCTGTTGCTGTGACGCATACAAAATTTTATTCTCAAAAAACGCCATCGCGGGTGAGTGCGACACAAACGACACGATCACCACATTGGGTGCCACCCTGCCGTTGGCGATGAGATTGTGATACTCGTTGGGCTTGTGGAAGATGATCTGCCCTTGCAGCATTTCATAGGTATCCTCCCCCGCTACTTCGCGGAATTGCCCTTTGTCAACATACACCAGTTCCCAAAAATCGTGCGATTCGCCTTTAAACGCATAGTCCTTGGCGTGCTCGAGGTAATGCACCGTTACCACGGCATCCACGGCAATCTCCCGTTTCAACACGGTAGGAATATACTGTGCCACAGCGAACCCTCCTTTTTGTTTCCTTTAACGATACACGCGCGGAACACGTTTCCCCACGCGACAGATCACTTCATACACAATGGTATCCGACGCGGCGGCGAGTTCCTCAAGCGGTGCCCCGTCACCGAACACCGTCACGGTATCGCCCGTCTGCACCGACAAACCCGTCACATCCAACATACATTGATCCATGCACACGCGCCCCACTATCGGTGCGCTGTGCCCGCCGACGTTCATTACCGCGCGGTTGGAACACGCCCGCAGTAACCCGTCGGCATACCCGATCGGCAATGTTGCCAACACGCTCTCGCGTTCCGTCACAGCGGTGTGCCCGTAACTGATAGGTGTACCCGCCGCCACCCGTTTGACTTGCGACACCACGCAACGCCACTGCATCGCGGGAGTCAACGGAAACGGCGATACCATCGATGCATCCGGCAACCAGCCGTACAGCACGATACCGCACCTCACCATATCCAACTGCATTTCGGGGAACCGCAACGTAGCGGCGCTGTTGCAACAGTGCCGCACCGCAAAAGTAATGCCCCGCTCGCGCAAGCGCGCGGTCAACCCTTCAAACAAGGCAAACTGGCGGCGCGTCGCTTCCTCGCTTTCGGCATCCGCCATCGCAAAATGCGTAAACAACCCCTCCGCCTGCAATTGCGGCAACATAACGGCACGCGCGATATCGTCCACCGTCGCCGCATCCGCCTCGTCGTGGTACACAAACCCGACACGGGACATCCCCGTATCCACTTTCACGTGCACCGTCAGCGTAACACCCGCCTTGGCCGCCTCGGCATTCAGCGCCTCGGCATACGCCGCATCCGTCACAGATTGCATCACATTCAACTGTGCGAGCTCCGCCGCCGCTACGGGCGGTGTATAAGATAAGATCAAAATGGGGAGCGTAATGCCCGCGGCACGCAATTCGCGTGCTTCTGCCAGCGTGGCAACACCGAACCGATCTGCCCCCGCCGCTTCTAACGCGCGCGCGACCGTCACCGCTCCGTGTCCGTACGCATCGGCTTTCACGATCGCCAAACAACGGCAATCGCGCCGCACATACTGCCGCACCTGCCGAAAATTATTCACAATAGCGTCGATCGACACCTCAGCCCAGCACGGTGCTTTCACCTCAGCCATCACGACATCGCTCCCTTTCTGTTATACTTTATACCACAATTAGCACAAACAATCAAGCAAAAACACAAAAAATCACCCGATTTTTGCAGAAACGGTCAAATCCCTGTCAAATCAAACACCGGAATCATCGCCGTCCCCGATGCTTCGCGGCTTTGCACATACCCGTCGGTCAACCCCAACTCCACCATATGCGCAAACACCTTGTCACATTCCCGTTGCGTGAGCCGTCGCGACAGTTCGGGATGCCCCTCCACCGTACCCATCGGCGTGTATTGGAACATCAAACTCACGTAACAGTCGCGAAACTCCGCCGCCAGTATATCGAGGCATCGCAACGAATCGTTGGTGTGCCCCGGCAACACTAAATGGCGCACCACGGTCCCCCGCGTCGCGATCCCCTCGTCGTTGAGTACCACCGGCCCCGTCTGCCGCACCATTTCCGCAAGAGCGGCACGCGCCACCGTAGAATAATCCGACGCACCCGACAACACCAACCCCAATTCGTCCGACGCATACTTAAAGTCGGGCAGATATACGTCCACCAGCCCCTCCAGCGACCGCAACGTCTCCACTCGTTCATACCCGCCGCAGTTGTACACCACCGGCACGGGCGGGCGGTATAGCATAAGCGCCTCGCGAATGACGGGCACATACGGCGTCGGGCTCACCAGATCGAGGGTATACGCCCCCGCGTCCACCAATTCACGAAAAATCTCGGCAAGCCGCGCGGCACTCACGGGCGCCCCCACCGCACTGCGGCTGATGGTGTGGTTTTGACAGTACACACACGACAACGTGCACCCGCTGAAAAACACCGTCCCCGCCCCACGTGTCGGGTCGGTACCGCTGATGCACGGTTCTTCGCCGCGATGCAATGCCGCCCGTACCGCGTACGCCGTACTCGGCAACCCGCACCGTCCCACGCCGCCCGTTTCTTTACGCACGGCGTGACAGTTATGCGGGCATAACGCACACGTAAACATCCCCGACACTCCTTTCGTCTCTTCTGTTCAGTATACACCCTTTACGCGCAGTTGACAAGCATCTGCCGAACATTGCCAACCACTTGCAACATTTGCGCCTTTTTTGCTAAAAAACACTTGCACTTTAGTAAGGTATTGTGGTAAAATATTGTGAAAAGGAGCTGATCCTATGAAATGTCCGTTTTGTGGTCAACCCGAAAGTAAGGTTATCGACTCCCGTCCCACCGATGAAGGGTCGCGCATTCGCCGTCGGCGCGAATGTTTGGAATGTGCGCGCCGCTTCACCACATATGAGATCGTGGAAAGTCTGCCCATCGTGGTGGTGAAAAAAGATACCTCGCGCGAGTTGTTCGACCGTCAAAAACTCTTTAACGGTATGCTGCGTGCGTGCCAAAAACGGCCTGTCCCGCTGGAAGTGTTAGAGCGCGCCGTGGATGAGATCGAGGCACAATTGCAAAATTCACTGGAACGCGAGATTCCCGCCTCCCGCATCGGCGAATATGCGATGGATAAACTCCGCGATATTGACGAAGTCGCCTACGTACGCTTTGCTTCGGTGTACCGTCAATTCAAAGATATCAATTCTTTCCACGCTGAGATCAGCAAACTGATGGATAAATAAAACGCGAGCCGCGGCGTGTGCCGCGGCTCTCTTAGTTTATTCACTCAACAACTGCCCGCGGCCGTCCACTACCGTGGAACCCGAGAGCAACAAAATACCTTCAATAATGCTCCATACCGCAACGCCGATGATCGGCAGGAACAACCACCAAAACAGTACCGTGATGAGCAATTGCGCCACCGCTTTGCCCGTGTACCCCAAATAGAAGTTATGTGCGCCCAACGTGCCGAGGAAGATAGCAAGTAGCCCCGCACATACGCGCGATTTTCCGCCTGTCACCGCGACAGGTCGCCCGCAATGCACACACACCTGCGCCTGCGGATGCACACTCTGCCCGCAATGCGCGCAGAAACCGGCACCCATCCCTGCACGAACACCGCAACACGTGCAGACCGACGCACCCGCGCACAGCGGTTGCCCGCACTGGCGGCAATACATCGTCGGCGGTGTATACGCAGGCGGTGTTTGAGGTTGCGGTGTCGCCGGTGTTGCAGGCGGTGTTTGCACGTACTGCGGGGGAACTTCCGCCCCTGCGGTCACCGCTACCGTTTCCTCTTTCACGACCTCTTCCAACTGTGCACCGCAAGCGGCACAAAACCGATCTTCCGCGCCCGCCGCATGGCCGCAACGCACACAATACCGATCTGCCATACCATCAACCTCCTAACATTCTATAGCCAGTGTATCACAAAAAAACAAAATACGCAAGATAGCGGCGCGATTTTTTCAAAAAAGCCGCCGATTCTCTGTACTTTTTCGTCTCGTTATGGTATACTGTCCCAAACGGAGAGTGATGGTATGTTTTCGCGGTTAATAGGGTTAGGCGTGCAAGGGATCCACGGATATCCCGTCACGGTCGAAACGAACATTTCGTCGGGTCTTCCCGCGTTTGACGTAGTAGGTATGGCAGGTACGGCGGTGCGCGAATCGCGTGACCGTGTGCGCGCCGCACTGCAAAACTGCGGATTGGACTACCCCGCAGAACACATCACCGTCAACCTCGCTCCCGCCGATGTAAAAAAAGAAGGCGCGCTGTATGACCTGCCGTTGTTCTTGTCACTCTTATGCGCCGCAGGCGGTCTTAAGCCCGAATTGACCGAGAACGCCGCGTTTGTGGGCGAACTCTCACTCACGGGTGATGTGCGTCCCGTCACGGGCGTGTTACCAATGGTGATGGCGGCGCAACAAGCGGGCATCGCCGCGGTGTACCTGCCGGCGGATAACGCCGCCGAAGGCGCGGTGGTGGACGGCATCACCGTCTACCCCGTCGCGCACGTCAGTGCTCTGCTTGCCCATTTAACGGGGAAACGCCCGCTCACCCCCGCCCTCACCGAGCCGTTTGTACCGCACAGTGACACGCATACACCGGATTTTGCCGATGCCAAAGGGCAAGAGATCCCCCGCCGCGCGATGGAGATCGCCGCCGCCGGCGGGCACAACATTTTGCTGATCGGTCCTCCCGGTTCGGGCAAAAGTATGCTTGCCAAACGTCTACCCTCCATTTTACCCAACCTCACCCGCGCGGAAGCGCTCGAAGCCTCCGCCGTTCATTCCATCGCGGGCACACTGCCCCGCGGTGTGGGTCTGCTCACCACGCGTCCGTTCCGCTCGCCGCACCACTCGGTATCCACCCACGGTCTCACGGGCGGCGGCACCAACCCGCGCCCCGGCGAAGCCTCGCTGGCGCACAACGGCGTGCTGTTTTTGGACGAATTACCCGAATTTTCACGGCAGGCGATGGAAGCCTTGCGCCAACCGCTGGAAGACGGCGAGATCACCATTTCCCGCGTCAATGCCAGTGTAACATACCCCTGCTCGTTTATGCTGGTCGCGGCGATGAACCCGTGTCGTTGCGGTTATTTCGGGCATCCCACCCGCGCGTGCACCTGCTCGGCGGCAGACAGCACGCGCTACCTCGCACGGGTATCGGGTCCGCTTCTCGATCGTTTTGATCTGCATATCGAGGTCCCGCCCGTAGAATACGCGCAGCTCTCCGCGCAGGACGTGTCGGAATCCTCTGCCGCCATTCGTGAGCGCGTCAATCGCGCCCGCGCGCGGCAAGAAGCACGGATGAACACCACCGGCGTGCTCACCAACGCGCAACTCCCCACCGACAGTTTGCGAAAACTCTGCGCCTTAACTCCCGATGCCGACCGCTTATTGGAAGCGGCATTCGAAAAACTGGATCTCTCGGCACGGGCGTATGACCGTATTCTCAAGGTCGCGCGCACCATCGCCGACCTTGCCGAAAGCGACACGCTGGAAGCGGTGCACGTCGCCGAAGCCATTCAATACCGCAGTTTGGACCGTAAGTACTGGACCCAGCGCTGAGGAGGACTTATTATGCCGTCACTCTGGAATCACTACGACCCCGAAAACGCCCGCTACGAGCACGGCACGCCGGCGGCGTTCCCGTGGAACCGCACACGCCAAGACGTGTCGCGTTACGTGTTGGGGGATGACGGCTATTGGTTTAACCCCACCGCCGTCGAAGCGGATACCGCCCTGCTCAGCTGCACGGGTGACTTGATGTGCGAGCCGCGGATGACCAACGCGCACCGCTACGGTGACATGTACTTTTTCCACCCGCTGTTCCGCTACGTGCGGGATATTTTCCACGCGTCGGATTTCTGCGTGGGTAACTTAGAGACCGCCGTCACCGATACCGCCGCCTACGCGGGCGACTATCACGTGATCGCCGGTCAGTACCACTGCAACGCCCCCATCTCTTACCTGGATGCGGTGCGCTACGCCGGATTTGATGCGCTGGTCACCGCCAATAACCACACGTGCGACGCGGGTATTACCGGTATCCGCGATACGCTTCGCAACTTGGATGAACGCGGGTTTATGCGTACCGGCACCTTCCTACCGAGCGATACCGAACGCGTGTTGCTCGTCAAGATCAACGGCATCCGTGTGGCGTTTTTGTCCTACGCTTCGTACTATAACCACTGGGACGAGAAGATTTTGACCGAGGACGGCAAGAGCACCTTCCTCAATTATTACTCCGAAGAAACCGCCCGCCGCGACGTGGCATATGCCCGCGAACGCGGTGCGGATTTTATCATAGGCTACATTCACTGGGGCAAGGACTACGACCGCGAACCCGGTGAAAAGCAATTAGCGATTCTGGAAACCATCAAGAACACCGGTATGGATTACATTATCGGCAGTCACACGCACTGCCTGCAAGCGTTCACGCACGTCACCAACGACGACACGGGTGCCACCGTTCCGCTGATGTTCTCGATGGGCAACTTTGTCACCAACGAGCGCAAGGAACTGTGCAAACATACGGGTATCTTGCAGTTGCTTCTGCGCCGCGACGGCGAGCGCATCACTGCCACGGAATATCTCATTCCCTGCTACGTGTTTGACGAATTCGGCACCGGCCGCTTCTGCGTTGTGCCTGCTGATGGTCAGCTCAACGGCGGCTACGCGCACGAACGGATGGACGGCATCCGCGCCTACGTGCGCGAGCGCATCGGTGACCTGCTTCCCGAACTGCCGAGCGGCGCACACACGCTTTCGGAACTCTGCGCGGCAATGAACGTTCCGCTCCCCGAAGAGATTGCCGACCGCCCCGTCACCCATCTGGCACTGCAATCGGGTGCGTTGCGGCACGGCTCACTGTATTTTGTGATGGACGAACCCACGCGCGTGGACACGCGCCGCGCCGCTGCCGCCAACATCACCGCCGCCGTCACCACCGAGCCCGTCGACGGTCTCCCCTACCTGCTCGTCTCCGATGTCAAAGCGGCATTTTTGGCGGCAAACGCCGTCATCCGCCCGCACGGCAACACGACACATACCATCGTTGTCGCGGGTGCACACGGCAAGACCGTGACGCGAGAACTGCTCGCGCGGGCACTGCGTCCCGCGGGCGGCGTGCTCACCGTGCGTGATAACGAACATATGGATATTTCTCCGTGGCAGGATGTACATCCTCACCACGCCTACACCGTGCCGGAACTGCGCGACGATCACCCACTGGGTGTGCGCGATGCCGCGGCATCGCTGTGCCCCGATACGGTGGTGGCCACCGCCGCCCCGTGCGATCTTGCCGCCTTGGCGGACGCACTGCCCGTCGGCGGGACATTGTTTGTCAACGGCACCGACAAAACGCTCTGTGATGCCGCCGCGGCACTCACCCGCACGGATATCACGGTACAAACCTACACCACCTCCGTCCCGTGTGACGGGTTACCCTTTGATGACCTCGCCGTCTGCACAGCAGCGGCCTACGCGGTCGCCACCGCGCTGGGTGTATCCGATCCCGCAGCACGCGCCGCCATCGCCCCGTATACCGTCAGCGGATATACCGAAACCGTATGCGAAGTGGACGGCGTTTCGCTCATCCTGCGCACCAACGCGAAGTACGATACCGCACTCATCAGTGCCTTGCGCGCTCCCGCAAACGGCAGACGTATCGCCGTGCTGGGTGCACTTGACAGCGGCACCTATACCCCCGCGTTTACCG
>JAZOBT010000017.1:0-10766 GCA_045596125.1 Acutalibacteraceae bacterium
TTGGCCTCCGACTTGATCGTTGCAACGCATAATGTCCATACGATGCGCCGTACCGTTGATGAGGGCGATGGGATCGCGGAAAGCCTCTTCATTCTCAAATATCTTCAAGAAATCGTTACCGGAACCACACGGCACGCACGCCAATTCGGCGCCGGGTGCTTCAGCAATGCCGTTCAGCACCTCCAAAACCGTGCCGTCACCGCCGCAAGCGTACACACGGACCCTGCCCTCGGCGCTTTCGCGTTTAGCAATTTCCGTTGCTTCACCCGCATACGATGTAATAAAAAACGCGTGTTCCATCGGATGTGCTTCAAAGTACGCTTCAATTTGCGGTTGCAGTTTTAACGCGCCTTGATGTTTTCCTGCTGCAGGGTTCAAAATGAATAGGTGTTTCACACACATTCCCCCAAACTTCCTATCAGCGATAGTAAATATACAACTGACATTTTAACATTCCGTTATACAATTTTCTGCGTTTATCAGCTTTGCGGCCGAATTGTATCTCAAAAGTTTCATCCGGACTGATAATTGCATAGGTCCATCCTTTTTTTGGAGTAAACACCTTCCCCATTGTACGATACAAATTTCGCGCAGTTTCTACGTCCAACAACCGTTCACCGTAAGGCGGATTACACAACACGGTGCCCGTATCTCCTTCGGGGCGGAAATCAAAGACATCGCGTTTGGTGGCGCGCACTTGACACCCTACGCCGGCTTTAGCGGCGTTTTCCAATGTCAATCGTACCGCTTCGTCATCCACGTCACCGCCGATTGCGGAAAAAGTTCGATCGTGTAGTACTTGGGAAAGAGCACGCTCACGTTCCTCAGTCCATATGTTTTCGGGAACCCATCCCCACCCCATAGCGGAAAAACGGCGGCGAATGCCGGGAGCGATACGCCGTGCCGCCAGCGCGGATTCAATCAGTAAGGTGCCCGAGCCGCAACACGGATCAATCACTTGATTGGCCAGACGAGCACGGGTAACATCCACAATAGCGGCGGCAAGCGTCTCTTTGAGTGGCGCGCCGCCCGCATTACGCCGATATCCACGTTTGTGTAATCCCGCGCCGCTGGTATCAATAAGCAAGGTAGCCTCATCTTTTAAAATGGTGAACTGCACTTGTACGGTAGTGCCTGTTTCCTCAAACCAACCGATGCCGTAACACGCTTTTAAACGCTCAACAATGGCTTTTTTTACAATGGATTGGCAATCGGGAATGCTGTGCAGTGCTGAGTTCAGCGACCACCCTTTTACGGGAAAGGCATCTCGTGCCGCAATAAACCGTTCCCACGGTAATGCCCGTACGCCTTGAAACAATTCTTCAAACGTGGTTGCACGAAAACCGCCGAGCTGTATTTGAACACGTTCGGCATAGCGGCTGTTAATGTTAGCACGTGCCAACATGTCAATACCACCGCTGAATACAACCCTTCCGTTTTGCGGTATCACATTATCGGCACCCATACGGCGCAATTCATCGCCCAAAATGCCTTCGATACCGAAAAGGCAAGGGGCTGCATAGGTCAACTGTTCCATATTATCCTCATTTTCACAAGTATGAAAAACGCCGTTGCCAACGGCAACGGCACTTCTTGCTGGCGTTAAGTACGTTTGCTACGGGTGAATCCTCCGTGCTTTCCGTCAAGAGAACGCTTAAGATCCAACATTTTCTCATCGCTGGTTTGCTTAAAGCGAGACATCATTTCTTCAAAGCTGGCATTTTCCGTTTGTCGTGTTGCCTGCCACTCGAAACCACCCGGACGACCCGGAGAGGTACGACGCGGAGCAGGACCGCGACCTGTACGCGGCGGAGGATCCATTGCTTTTTTAATCGACAAGCTGATCTTACCGTCTTCACCAATGCTCAAAATTTTCACTTTGACCTGTTGGTTTTCGGTAACGTGATCCCGAATCTCTTTGACATACGTCGGTGCTACTTCCGAGATGTGCACCATACCCGTTTTGCCGCCTTCCAATTCGACAAATGCGCCGAACTTTGTGATGCCGGTGACTTTACCCTCGACACACGCGCCAACTTCCAAAACCATTTTGCGGAGTTCCCCCTACTGCTTAGAAAATCATTCACTCGGGATTTCGACTAAAATTGTCTCACCCGGTTTTGCCATACCTTGTTTGCGTGCCTGCTGTTCCAGATACGCTTTGTAATTGTCGCGCTTATCTTCCAGCACAGCGATGGCTTCCAATTTTTCATCCAGTTGATTGTTTAAATCATCCAGACGTTGACGACCTTCGTTTAATTGCAACTGGAGCTGAACGAGCGACACGACAACATAGACAGAAAGAGCCAGTAAAGCAATGCGCAACAATAAACTCTTTTTTCGCGGTTTAACGACGCGCATACAAACAGCTCCTTTCCGTAAATCTATACGGTATGATTATACAATATTTTATCAATAGGTTTCAAGAGTTTTTTAAAAATTTTTCTTGTTTTTTTGCATGGTTTTTCGATGCAGTGGTACAGAAACCCCAAAAAACACAAAACGGGGTGAAAAACCAAACGTTGAAGTGCACGATAAACGCGGCTTGAAATGCGACATACCGTTAAGATGCACCGCATCAATCCGCGCCCCACCGTATATCGATAGGACATAAAACCGCAGAACACCCCAAACAGCACATACCATCGTACTATACCATCAGTCATAGACAACGAAAAAAGAAATACCAGCACAGCGGCAGTGGAAAAGAAAAAGCAATCTTGAAAAAATACGGTGATTTTTGAGGGGCGTAACAACCGACGCACAATGCGAAAAACATCATAATACACACCCAACAAAAATCCCATACCGCCGGATAAAAACAACTCATACACCTGTTCGGCGTTGGTAAACCCCATTGTCATTATCGAAACAATTTACCGAAGAAACCGCCGGAACGATTATGTGGTTCGGTGTATACAAGAGATTCCACGGTACCTTCCAGCGTCAAGTCTCCGGCTTCGATATTCAAACGATTGATATGTAACCCTACTCCCTTGACTGTTAAAGCACCCAAATCGGTATAGATGACTACCGTGGTTTCGTCAAAACTATCTACATCTTGCACACCGGTTACCGACAAGGATTTTCGATCGCTGAGATTGATCATATGCGGTGTGGTGCGTAATGGTTGTTTTTGCTGTTCTTTCATACATACCGCCTCCTGTACAGCATCATATGCACGGTAAACAGCAATTATGTGAGTTGCGAATTACAGCAATTTATACAGTAAAGCTGCATCGTTTTTGGCAACCGTTTCTTGCACAGCAACCACTTCAGCTTTAAACTCGCGTGTACCGAAATGAATGGTAAGGATATCCCCCACTTTGACATCGTATGAGGCGCGAGCAACCTTTCCGTTTACCAAAACACGACCTGCGTCGCACGCTTCGTTCGCAACGGTGCGGCGCTTTATAATACGAGAGATCTTAAGAAATTTATCCAGACGCATAATATTACTCCTTTAGAATGTGGAAAAGCCGCCCGTTTTCGGGCGGCTTCACAAAAGACATAACTTATTTCGCAACGACGTCTTTGAACGCCTTGCCGGCCTTGAAGACAGGCTGCTTGGAAGCCGGGATGGTGATGGTCTCTTTCGTCTGGGGGTTACGACCGGTGCGAGCAGCACGAGCACGAACCTCAAACGTACCAAAACCGACCAACTGGACCTTTTCGCCGGCAGCAACAGCAGCAACAACGGAATCCAGAACAGCGGCAACAGCCTTCTCGGCGTCTTTCTTGGACAAACCAGCTTTCTCAGCGACAGATGCAACCAATTCAACCTTGTTCATGAGTAAAAAACCTCCAAAATTTTAGTATTCCAACGGAATGCTCCGCTTAGAATTGATAGTATAAAACAACCCCAAAAATTATTGTACAACACAAAATCAAGTTTTTCAAGGGCTTTTTCAAAAAAAATTGAAACATATTAATTTTTTTAACAAAAAGACCAAACTAAGAGCAGTTTTTTTGACACAATTTACCTAAAGTTGTTCACATTGAAAGGATTTTATCCGTACAACGTTGGGTTTCATAGCGCACGCGTTCCAAATCGATGGTTTTAAACTCGCTACCACCGTACAAAACTTTGCCGTCAACGACCGTCATTGCCACCGCATGACTACCTGCTGCATACAGCAGATTGGAAAGCGGCGCGTGTGACGGGCAAAGACCAAAGTTTGTGGTGTTCAGTACAACAAAATCAGCACGATATCCTACGGCGATATCGCCGCAATCGTCTCTCCCCTGCGACAATGCACCTGAGCGTGTACCACAATACAGTACTTTGTCGGCAGAAAACGCAGCGGGGTCGCAAGCAATGCCTTTCGCAAGCAAACCGGCAACTTTCATTTCATCTAACATATCCAACGTGTTGTTGCTAGCTGCTGAATCGGTACCAATAGCAACTGCGACGCCGTAATTCAACAACTTAGAAACCTGCGCAATACCACTGCCGAGTTTAAGGTTGCTCTTGGCACAATGCGCAACCGTAGCGTCGTGCGCTGCCAAACGGTGCATATCCTCATCAGTCAGCCACACACCGTGCGCCAATGTCAACGGATGTGCTAAAATACCCGTTTTCTCCAACAACGCAACAGGTGTCATCCCGTGCCTCCCCACACATTCTAAGTGTTCGCTTTGGGTTTCAGAGGCGTGGATGTGCATACGCACCCCGTAATCCCCTGCCATTTGTGCGGCATCACACAAAATATCAGGACGTGTGGTGTATTCCGCGTGGGGGGCTACATCAATACGCAACTGCCCATCGTTCGCACCGTGATATGTTGCGATCAGATCTTTCAGTTCGGTATAAGCAGGCAAGTCGGCAAAACGTTTTGTGGAATCAAAACACGAAATACCGCGACCGATATTAGCTTTCATGCCGCATTCCAGCGCTGCTTTCGCGGTCTCTTCACAGAAATAATACATATCTGCAAAGGAGGTGGTGCCGGTGGCGATCATTTCCGCCATTCCCAATAAACTGCCCCAATACACCGCCTCGGCAAACAACTTGTCCTCAAACGGGAAAATGCGGTCAAACAGCCACGATTGTAACGGCAACTCTTCCCCATAGCCGCGCATCAACGTCATGGCAACGTGTGTGTGCGCATTTACTAAGCCGGCCATCAGCAAGCGATCAGTGCCGTCGATCACTTCGCCCAGGTCTTCCACGGGCGGCTTGTCCGACAACCAGACAATATGTGCATCACGCACGCCAACATACTGATCTTTTAAGTAGGTGCCGTCCGATCGCAGAACAGCGATCTTTTTAAACAGCATTACGCATCCGTCCCTTCCAAGCGCGTCAGAATATCACACACCAGCGCGCTGAACTGACCCGACGAACGCCCTGCTACCACATTGACTTCTTCGTCGCTGATACAGGTGTTTTCGACCACGCCTGCCGCCATATTGGTAACACAGGAAATGCCCAAGATCTCCATCCCGCAACGGGATGCCACGATGGCTTCAGGTACGGTGGACATTCCCACTACATCACCGCCGAGCAATCGCAATGCCCGAATTTCGGCAGGCGTGTCAAATTGCGGTCCACCCATATAGCAATAAACGCCTTCGCGCAACGAAATGGACAACGACTGCGCGGCTTGCTTGGCGATTTCGCGCAACTGCGGTGTATACGTATTTGTCATATCAAAGAATCGCGGCCCAAAAAACGGATCGGCAGGACCGCGCTCCGGACTGTCTGCACACAGCTTGATGTGATCAGTGATCAACATCAGGTCGCCCTCGGTAAAGGATGTGTTGATACCGCCCGCGGCATTGGTCAGTATCAACCGACGAATGCCGAGGCAATGCAACACTCGCACATAGAAGGTAACCGTGCGGAAATCGTATCCCTCATAGTAATGGAAACGGCCGGAAAAAGCCAGGAGTGCTTTCCCTGCCAATGTGCCGATACTCAGTATCCCCGCGTGCGAAGCCACGGTTGAGGCGGGAAATTCAGGGATACTTGTGTAAGGGATCTTCACCGCATTTTCCATACGATCGGCTAAAAAGCCCAATCCCGAACCCAATACAATAGCCGTATCGGATAACGGTACCCCTGCTTTGCGGGCACATTCTTCTATATAGGTCGCCGCCCGCTGAACCTGTTCTCTTTCGGTACTCATCAACTTAATTTCTTGCCGCACTGGCTGCAAAAAGCAGCATCGTTGGCGTTGAAAGCACCGCACGCATCGCAACGAATCGCGTTTTTGCTTTGTAATACACGCTCTTCCAAACGAGCAAGTTCTGCCTGCAAGTCATCCAATTGCGAGATACACGCGTCAACCATATCCTCCACCGACTCATCGGCTTTGCGGGCGTCATATACCAAGCGACCCAAGCCCTCATACAACGAGGAAATCTCACGGCGGAGATCACCGATCTGTACACGAACCTTCGTGATTTCCACAAACTCTTCGGTTTTTTTGCCCGCCGCTTGCGCCACTTCTTTTGCGCGGGACAATACCTCTTCAAACATAGCCATTTTTATCGCTCCTTTTCCGTTTCTGATTATATTATAAAGAATATCATTACATAACGCAAGTGTTACCGACAAATTCGCGAAGTAACGCATCACTCGGCAACCATTGGGGTGAAAGCGGCTCAAACATTGATAACGCATCAATGAGGTGTTTTATTGTGTCAGCATACGGGTTATCCGCAGGGAATTCGCGTAATAATGGCAACAATTCGCTACCCAACATGGCGGGTTCGTACGCGTGCGTTGTATCGAACGTGATATCAGCAGTGTCGGCGTACGGGAATAAATACAGATTTTCGCCGCGCACAACTTGTCGCCACATATCCATCGTGTTTTCCAAAGAACTGTTTCGGAATCGAAAATCACGCAACAGGCGGCGTGTTAAGCGCAGATCGCGTCGCGCCAACAATTTATCGGTGCCGTTAAAGATCGGTGATAATACGTTGATGAAAATTTTAAAAGTGGATTCGGGCGGTAAATGTTCACACAGTACCGGATTCAGGGCGTGTATCCCTTCAAAAATCACCACCGCGCCCTTATCAATACACAATTGGGTACGTTCAGGCTTGGGAGAATGTGTGATGAAATCAAAGGTGGGTAACAGCGTGCAACCGTCCGTCAACAATTCGGACATACATTGTTTCAAAAGCGGCAAATCCAGCGCTTCAACACACTCGTAATCATAGCTGCCGTCCGGCAATTGCGGCGCCAAACCGTAACCGCGATAGAAATTATCCAAGGAGATAGTATGCGCATCGCGCCCACGCAACCGCAACTCGTGCTCTAATTTATGGGCGGTAGTGGTTTTGCCGGATGACGACGGACCGGATAACAATACCAAACAATGCTCCGATTTTAAACTGTCAATGCGATCGGCAACCGCTTGTAATTCGTCTTCATAGTAGGAATTTTCTTGCTGAATAAAAGCGGAGGCATCCTGCGCTAAAGCGTTACGGATCGTTTGTAATTGCAAGTCTCGTGGGACGATGATATTGCTCATCCTCTCATCCTTTCATAAAATGTACGGACCGTGTCTTTCCGTTTTAGCATCTCGGAAAGATCGGCATTATATTCGTACGGAAACTTGTAATTGAACACACGTTCCAAGTACTCCGTACCGGGTTGCTTCAATTTAGAGACCGCGCCCGCACCGCACCCCAAAATGGTGTGTGTTTCATCCATTATATATACATTATAAAGACTTTCATAACCCGTGCGCGCCCAACCGACGTTTTCTTGATTACCTACTGTGCGGCTTTGTCGATACAAATAATACGAGCGATATCCCGCTTGCGGTAATACATTGGCGGTATGCGCCACCATACGTGCCGCCCCATCGGCGGTGCGATAATCCGCTCGCTTTTGTAATGTGAGATTGGCGGCACGCTTCATAGACAGCGTATGCACGGTAACGCTTTCGGGTGACAATGACAAGATCCCCTCCATCGTGCCGCAAAAGCTCTCATAGGTATCCGTCGGCAGTCCCGCAATCAGATCGGTGTTAATGTTGTCGTGACCGCAACGGCGGGCAATATCAAAGGCTTCGTAAAACTGCTCCACGGTGTGACGTCTTCCGATATGCGCGAGCACATCGTTGTTGAGTGTTTGGGGATTGATACTGATGCGGGAAACACCCGCATCCTTTAGAAAACGCAACTTATTGTCGGTAACGGTATCGGGCCGACCTGCTTCCACGGTATACTCCCGAACGGTTGATAAATCGAAATGCTTTGCAACCGTATCAGTCAACTTCTTTAACTGCGTTGTGGAAAGTGTGGTGGGTGTACCGCCGCCGAAATAGACGGTTTCCAAGCGTAGACCCAACTCTTTCGCCAAAGCACCTGTGTACGCCAGTTCTTTTGAAAGAAGGTCTACATACTCAGGCATCAGTTTAGCGGCACGCGTGACGGTTTGCGATACAAAGGAACAATAATCGCACCGCGTCGGGCAGAACGGGATAGAGACGTACAAACTAAACGAGTTGGGTTGCGATAGGGCAAGCAGTCCGTCTTCCACCGCCAACGTGTTGCGGCACAGATCCAATTTATGTTCGCTGACCAGTAAACGGTCGCGCAACCAACGCACCGCTTCTTCGGCCCCCTGTTCGGCAACCAAGCGGCGCAACAATTTAACGGGGCGCACACCGGTTACCAAGCCCCAATCCTGCGTAACACCGCACAACGAAGACAACAAGCGATACAACAATTCGCACAGTACCAGTTCGCATTCGTCGCGATACGCGGGGTGATCGTTCGGCACGGTCGCCGTGTTGGTTTCGTCAAAATCATCCAACACCAAACGACACGTTAAAGTTGTCAAAGAATCGCCTTTTTCCAAGCGCGTCACGGCAAGCACGCCATCCACCACGTCGGGTTGCGACTCGGGAATGGTAATAGATTCCTGTGGCAAAAACAGACGACAAATATTTTGTAATTCAAAATGATAGGTATGCCCTTGCAACACTAAAACCATAATTACACTCCTGAAAGAAACGGATTAAAGCGGCATTCGTGACCGATGGTCGTTTCTTCGCCATGACCGGGGATAACGCGAATTTCGGGCGCAAGGCTTTTTAAGCGACGCAAACTGTGGAGCATTTGTATCATACTGCTGCCAACCAGATCAGTGCGTCCGATACAACCTGCAAACAACGTATCTCCCGAAAACAACACTGTATCGCACAGATAGCAACAGCAACCGGGTGTATGACCGGGTGTGTGCAACACCGTTAGTGTTAAGGATCCCAAGGACAGTGTATCGCCGTCTTTGAGTGCGCGATCGGCCGTTAAAACGTACGGCCTGCGATGTTCAGGGATGAGCGAACGTGAAAAGTCCGACAACGCGGGTTCATCCGCTTCGTGCAGATACAGCGGTGCTCCCGTTGCTTCCTGCAATTCTCGTGCCGAAAGCATATGATCGAAATGCGCGTGAGTGAGCAGGATCATATCCACTTTACCGCCGTGTTGTTTCACCAAAGAAAGCACGAATGCGACATCATCACCGGGATCGATAACCGCCAAATGACCTTGCTCGTCGGATAACAGAATACAGTTCGTACGATAATCGCCCATAGGATAGTAAGAAATCTTCATCGTTTTTTCTCCCAATCAGTCGTATCCAAGATGATGGTAACCGGGCCCTCCCCTTTGATGTTGACCGTCATATCTGCGCCAAATTCACCCGAAGCGACACGAATGCCGAGTGCACGCAATTCCTCCATAAACAATTCATACAGCGGTTCCGCTTTTTCGGGACGAGCGGCACCGAAAAACTCAGGGCGCCGACCGTGTGAGCAGTTGGCGGCTAACGTGAAATTGGATACCACCAACGCCTCACCACCGATGTCCAACAATGACAGGTTCATCTTATCCTGTTCATCTGTAAACACGCGCAGATTAGCTATTTTTTGCGCCATTAACTTGGCCTGTGCTTCGGTATCTTCTGTTAACACGCCCAGCAGAATGGCGGCACCTGCACCGATACTGCCCGTTGTGCGCCCGTCCACCGTGACAGACGCTTCATAGACCCGTTGAAATACTGCTTTCATAATTTTACACTCCGCTTCGTTCAATGGAAACAATACCGCGAATACGCTTTAAGCGCATAATAACTTCGTTTAAGTGCATAACGCTGTTGACGCCGACGGTAACCGACATTTCGGCCTTGCCGTCGCGTGTTTCGCGCGCTTGCATTCCGTAGATCATCACGTGCATTGCCGCCAATTGGGCGGTTACATCTGCCAACAATTCAATGCGATCGTTAGCTTCCACGTGAAGTTCCGCTTTAAACTCTTCACGAACCGAATCTTCCCAAGACACTGATACCCAGCGTTCCGGTTCAGCGCACCGCGCAATATCCTTGGGAACATTGACACAATGGCGTTGATGAATGGATACACCGTAACCGCGCGTAATAAAACCAATAATGTCATCACCCGGTACGGGATTACAACAACGTGCAAATTTGACCAGGCAATTATCCATATTGTCGATGATTACACCGCCGTTATGATGGCGATGCGGGCGCGACGGTATGGAAGACGGTGTGACAGGTTCACTCTTAGCGTATTTTTGTGCGTCATCTTTCATACGCGGGATAAGACGGGAAAGTAAAATACCGCCGTACCCGATCGCCGCATAGAAATCGTCCACTGTCGCGCAATGCTGGCGTTTGGCCTGTGCCAATAAAAACTCTTCCATATCGTCTTCAGACAAACGGATAAAGTTCCGCGACATCTCGCGTTCAAGTTCTTCTTTGCCTTTTTCAATGTTTTCTTCGC
>JAZOBT010000018.1:0-20613 GCA_045596125.1 Acutalibacteraceae bacterium
TAAGACATTTGTCTTCCTAAGACCGCTTGGCCTCCGACTTCGGGGGAACCTTTACCGGAACCCATTCGGGTCTCGGCCGGCTTTTCCGTAACCGGCTTGTCAGGGAAGATCTTGATCCAGACCTGACCACCACGCTTGATGTAACGGGTCATCGCAATACGGGCTGCTTCAATCTGGTTGGACTTGATCCAAGCGGGCTCAAGCGCAACCAAACCGAACTGACCGTGGCTGACCTTGTTGCCGCGAAGGGCCTTACCGGTAAGGCGGCCTCTCTGAACGCGGCGGAACTTAACTCTCTTAGGCAGCAGCATTACTTGCGGCCTCCTTCCCGACGGGGCTTCTGAACCGCACCGGCGAGAACCTCGCCGCGGTAGATCCACACTTTAACGCCGATACGGCCGTAGGTGGTGTTTGCCTCCGCAAAACCATAATCGATATCCGCACGCAGGGTCTGCAGCGGAATAGTACCCTCGTGATATTGCTCCACACGGGCAATTTCGGCACCGCCCAAACGGCCGGAAACCTGAGTCTTGATACCGCGGGCACCCATCTTCATCGCACGGCCGATGCACTGTTTCATCGCACGACGGAAGGAGATGCGCTTCTCCAACTGCTGAGCGATGTTCTCAGCAACCAACTGTGCATTGACATCAGGGGCCTTGATCTCAACAATGTTGACCAACGTGGTCTTGCCCAGCATCTTCTCGCAGGTCAGACGGAGCTTTTCGATCTCCGCGCCGCCCTTACCGATCACCAGACCGGGCTTAGCACAATGAATGTTCACACGGACACGCGTAGCATCGCGCTCGATCTCGATCTTCGCAATACCGGCAGCAAACAACGTCTTTTTCAAGTATTTACGCAGGTTGTAGTCAGATACGATGGTATCGCCGATCTGATTCTTCTTAACGAACCAGCGGGAATCCCAATCCTTGATCACGCCGACGCGCAGGCCGTGGGGATTGACTTTCTGTCCCATAATTCTCCTCCTTCGCTTATTCCTTTTCCTTGAGCACAAGGGTGATGTGTGAAGTTCTCTTTTCGATGCGGAACGCACGACCCTGAGCTCTCGGACGAATACGCTTGAGAATCGGACCGGGGCAGACAAAGCATTCGGAAACAACCAGATTGTTAGTATCCATGCTGAAGTTGTGTTCCGCATTGGCTACCGCGGACTTGAGCAGCTTCTCAATAGGCTCACCCGCAGCCTTGGGGATGTTGTGTGCAATCGCAAGCGCGACATCAACCGGTTTATTGCGGATGAGGTCGAGAACGATCTTAACTTTGCGAGGGGACATACGGACGTAGGTTACTTGCGCCCTTGCTTCCATAACGTTTCTCTCCTTTCAACCGCTTACTTCGTGGTTTTCGAACCGACGTGACCGCGGAAGGTACGGGTGGGTGCAAACTCACCCAGTTTGTGACCGACCATATCCTCGGTAACGTATACCGGCACATGCTTGCGTCCGTCGTGCACCGCGATGGTGTGACCGACGAAATCCGGGAAGATCGTGGAGGCGCGGCTCCAAGTCTTAAGAATACGTTTCTCCCCGGCGCTGTTCATTTCTTGAATCCTTTTCAACAGAACAGGCTGTACGAAAGGACCCTTCTTTACGCTTCTACCCATAAAAATGAATCTCCTTTCGCTTACTTACCGTTGCGGCGTTTCACGATAAACTTATCGGAAGCCTTATGATGCTTGCGGGTCTTGTAACCCAGCGCCGGCTTGCCCCACGGGGTAACCGGGCCCGGACGACCGATGGGGGACTTACCTTCACCACCACCGTGCGGGTGATCGCAGGGGTTCATAACCGAACCGCGCACCGTCGGACGCCAACCCATGTGACGTTTACGACCGGCCTTACCGATTTTCACGTTTTCGTGATCGAGGTTGCCAACCTGACCGACAGTCGCCATGCAGTTCAGCGGGATGTTGCGCATCTCACCGGAAGGCAGACGGATCATCGCCAAGTTGTTTTCCTTACCGACCAACTGCGCCATCACGCCGGCGGCGCGGGCGAGCTGAGCACCCTTGCCGGGATACAACTCTACGTTGTGGATGAACGTACCGGTGGGGATGTTCACCAGCGGCAGAGCGTTGCCGGGCTTGATGTCCGCTTCGGCGCCGGAGGAGATCACATCACCCACGGACAAACCTTGCGGAGCAACGATGTAGCGCTTCTCGCCGTCTTCGTACTGCACCAACGCGATGTTTGCGCTGCGGTTGGGGTCATATTCCAAGGTCAAAACCGTGGCAGCGCCCAACTTGTTGCGCTTGAAATCGATGATGCGGTACTTACGGCGGTTACCGCCGCCGCGATGACGGACGGTGATTCGGCCGTAGCTGTTACGACCGGATTTTTTGTCTAACGGAGCTAACAAGCTCTTCTCCGGCTCCACCTTGGACAGACCGCTGTAGTCCAGAACGGACATACCGCGACGGCCCGGTGTTGTCGGCTTGTAAAGTTTCGTAGCCATTCGATTCACTCTCCTATTTCTTGGCTTAGCGGGACACGGCCGCTTTCTCCTTTTCGGAGATGTGTCCCATACATTGCCCGACCTTCGTTTTCTCTTCGGTCGTCGATTAGAACATACCGTCGAAGAACTCGATGGTCTTGGAGTCGGGCTTCAGCGTAACGATAGCTTTCTTCCAATCGGAAGTGTAGCCCTCGTGCCGGCCCATGCGGCGAAGATGACCCTTCATGCTGACGGTGTTGACCTTCGCGACTTTCACGCCTTCAAAGATCGTTTCCACAGCCTTCGCGATCTCAATTTTGTTAGCACGGTTGTCTACACGGAAGGTGTACTTTTTCTCCGGCAGCATAGCCACCGCTTTTTCCGTAATGACGGGTGCCAAGATGATGTCACGAGCGTCCATTATGCGTACACCTCCTCGATCTTAGCAACAGCATCCTTCACAACGATAAACGTATCGCAGTTGAGGACATCGTAAACATTCAACGTGTTGACCAGAGCGGTCTTCACACCGGGAATGTTGCGAGCGGACAAGATAGCCTTCTCATCCTTCTCAGGCAGAACCAACAACACCTTTTTCTTCGCGTCGAGCGCCTTAAGCGTCTCAACAACGGTCTTGGTGCGGATGGTCTCGAGCGCCAACTCGTCGAGCACCAGCATATCACCGCTGAGAACCTTGGACGAGAACGCAGACTTCAGAGCCAAACGGCGAACCTTCTTCGGCAACACATACGTGTAGCTGCGAGGCTTCGGGCCGAGGGCGATACCACCGTGCGTCCAGTGGGGAGCGCGGGTGGAACCCTGACGAGCGTGGCCGGTGCCCTTTTGTCTCCAAGGCTTACGACCACCGCCGCTCACCTCGGAACGGGTAAGGGTGGACTGAGTGCCTTGGCGCTGATTAGCCAGATAGTTGACAACAGCACTGTGCATAACGGTGGCGTTGGGGGCGATACCGAAAACGGAATCCGCCAGCTCCATCGTACCGGTCTGCTTGCCGGTCATATCAAAAGTAGAAACAGTTGCCATGATAACTTCCTCCTTCCCTTACGCCTTCACGGAATCGGAGATCAGGACCAACCCGCCGCGAGGGCCGGGAACTGCGCCGCGAACGGCGATCAGGTTGTTCTCCGCATCAACCTTCACAACCTTGAGGTTCTGAACGGTGACTCGCTCGGCACCCAGGTGACCGGCGCCCTTCATTCCCTTGTATACACGAGAGGGAGAGGAGCAAGCACCCAGAGAACCGGCATGACGGGCAACAGGGCCCGTACCGTGGCTTTCCTTCAGACGGGAGTGATTCCAACGCTTGATCGCGCCGGCATAACCCTTACCCTTGCTCACGCCGACCACGTCAACCGCGTCGCCGTTTGCGAAGGTGTCCGCCTTCACAATGTCGCCCACGTTGTACGCGTCGCAATCCTCGAAACGGAACTCGCGCAGCGCCTTCTTGGGAGCCACATCCGCTTTGTCGAAGTGACCCTTCATGGGCTTGTTTACTTCCTGAGCTTTCACATCGCCGAAACCAAGCTGCACAGCCGTGTAGCCATCGTTCTCGGCGGTTTTCTTTTGAACAACGACGCAGGGGCCGGCCTCAATGACCGTAACCGGAACGACATTGCCCTTTTCGTCGAAGATCTGCGTCATGCCGACCTTCTTGCCGATGATGCCTTTTTGCATTGTCTATACCTCCTTGGTTATTGGTTCCCACGACCGCACACAGCCGCCGCAAGGAACATGACCTCGCTGGGACGGAACCGAAGGTTTCCCTTCTTCAAACCGGCATTACAGTTTGATTTCGATTTCCACACCGGCGGGGAGTTCAAGGCCCATGAGAGCCTCGACCGTTTTGTTAGAGGGCCGCAGGATGTCGATCAAACGCTTGTGCGTACGGGATTCGAACTGTTCACGGGAATCCTTGTACTTGTGCACGGCACGCAGAATGGTAACGACTTCCTTCTCCGTGGGGAGCGGCACGGGTCCGGACACGCGAGCGCCGGTACGGCGAGCGGTCTCCACGATCTTTTCGGCGGATTGATCCACCAACTGATGATCGTAACCCTTGATACGAATACGGATTTTCTCTTTGACTGCCACTGAAAAACGCCTCCTTGAATTTGTTTCATTGGCGGGCGACGCCAAAACCGCACACTCTGCCGGGTGTTCCCACACCGGCGTTTTAAAAACCGGAGCCTGTTGGGTCCAAGCGTCCGGGTGCGATGTAAGCGTCTTGAAAGACTGTGCCAGACCTGCGCCGCAAGTACGCAAGGCAGCGTGCAACTTCGCCTCCCAAAGAAAGATCTGACTCTTACAGCTATTCCTGTCGCCCGGTTTAAAATCGGACTTGCTCGGCGGAAAAACCGGCCGTTGCTGGCCGCAACCTCCCGCGTCATCGCATGTTGTGCAGTCCCACGCGACCATAAAAAGGGCGCAAAATACCCCACTTTTCATAATCGTGCCTTGCTATTGTACTGCAACCAAACACAAAAGTCAAGCGTTTTTAAAAACTTTTTCGAATAATTTTTGGTTTTTCTCTATCATACCTATTATATATAATAACGCCCCGAATCGACAACCAATTCGGGGCATGTGTTTACGCTTCTAAATGGCTTTTTAAGATATCTAACGCTTCGATATATCCCGCAAACCCCTTACCGCATATCGTTGCAAGGCACACGGGACTCACAAACGAGTGCTTGCGAAACTCGTCGCGGCTTTGGATGTCGGACAAATGCACCTCCACCGTGGGAATCGCCACCGCCTTGAGCGCATCCAGGATCGCCACGCTGGTATGCGTATACGCCGCAGGGTTGATCACGATACCATCCACCTTGTCAAAATACGCCTGTTGAATCGCATCCACGATCACGCCCTCGTGGTTGGATTGGAAGAGCGATGCTTCCACCCCCCGCTTGGCGGTCTCTTCTTGAATCAACGCTACCAGCGCCTCATACGTTTGCTTCCCGTAGATCTCGGGTTCACGAATCCCCAACATATTCAGATTGGGCCCGTTGATTACCAACACCTTCATCCGTTAAGCACCTCCAAAATGCGTTCACACGTAACCGCGGCATCGTCATCCACCGCTACGATGTGATCGGCGATTTCACGATACAGCGGCAACCGCCGCTCGTATAACTCCTGCAGCGCCGCCCCGCCTTTGGACAGCGGCCGTCCTGCCGTTGCCAACTTTTCAAGCGGTCTCTCCAAAAAGATCACAACACCGTTTTGCCGCAACGCACGACGGTTTTCTTCACGCAGTATCGCACCGCCGCCCGTGGCAATGATATGGCTCAGCCGCTTGCCCGCATCCGCAACCGCCTGCGCTTCACAATCGCGAAACGCCGCTTCACCTTGCACTTCGATGAGCGCGGGAATCGGCATTCCCGCCACTTGCTCTACGAGTGCATCCGTGTCTACAAACGCCTTATCCAGCCGCTCTGCCAGTAAGCGTCCTACGGTGCTCTTGCCGCAACCGGGCATCCCTACCAACACAACATTGCTAAACCGTTCTTCCATCGACCTGACCGTTGACTCCACAAGGGCATCGTCCATCACGGTATCGAAAAAGATCTCCGCCGCGCGCTTGCCCTGCGCCACCAGCATCCCCAGCCCGTTGACAGCGGGGATCCCGCGCTTTTCCGCATCCATCAGTAATTGCGTTTTGAGCGGATTGTAGATAATATCCACCACCGCCTCGCACGCGGGAAACAACGACAGATCCAGCGGCGCTTGCAGATTGTGCGGGAACATCCCCACCGGTGTGGTGTTGACGATCACCGCCGCATCCGCATGCCGCTCCAAATTCTCGTAATTGTTTTCGCCCGAACGCGAGATCACTACCACCTCGCGCGCTTGCAAGTCGTTCAACACCACACACGCCGTCACCGACGATCCACCGCTGCCCAGCACCAGCACCTTGCGCCCGCTCACGTCGATGCCGTTTTTAACAAGCAAATACCGAAACCCCGTGTAATCGGTGTTGTACCCGCGCACCGCATCGGCGTCAAAGCGAATCGTATTCACACTGCCGATACGCGCCGCCACCTCATCCAGTTCGTCACAAAACGGGATAACATCCTTTTTGTACGGAATGGTAACGTTGATGGCACGAAACGGCCGCTCTTCAAACAGCGCCGCCAATTCTTCGCGTTTTTTTTCGATCAGCGTATACGGATACTCCCCAAAATACGCGTGGATCTGGGGCGATAAACTGTGCGCCAGTTTTTCCCCCAGCAAACCAAAATTTTCCATTACACAACCTCGGTGTAACTGCCGAGATACTGGAACTTCTCCGCTTCCGCCTGCAGTTGTGACAACAAGTTTTCAAACGCCTCGGAATATACCGACACCTCGATGTCAAAATAGAACATAAACTCAAAGTCGCGCCCGGGAAGCGGACGACTTTCCAGTTTGAGCAGGTTAACGCCCAACGAGTAGAACTTGGACAAAATGCTGTGCAACGCACCCGGCTTGTGCGGCAACACGAGCATCAAACTGGTGCGGTACGCACCGGGATAGATCTCCAGCGGCTTCGCAATGCAAATAAACCGCGTGTAATTGTTATCCACGTTGGTCAGCGAATCTTGCAAAATGTTCAGATCGTACAGCGATGCGCATTGCTCGGACGAGATCGCCGCCACATCGCGTCTGCCGCTCTCCGCCACCGCCTTTGCCGCCATGGCAGTATTCTCGCACACGTTCACGTGCACGCCTTTGAGCGATTGCAAAAACTCGCTGCATTGTTGAATCGCTTGCTCGTGGGAATAGATCTCCTTGATATCCGCCAGTGCCACGCCCTTGGGTGCCAGTAACACGTGCGAAATGTGCAACCGCGTACTACGCACAATGTGGAAATTATATTTCAGCATCAAATCATAAATTTGATTGACCGAACCCGCCGAACTGTTTTCCAGCGGCAACACACCGTAACGGCACAAGCCCTTGTCAACGGCGTTGAACACACCTTCAAAGCTGTTCATATACATAATGTTCGCAGCCGAGAACATCTTATCACACGCCAATTGCGAATACGCACCCTCAACACCTTGGCACGCCACAAATGCACGCTCAGGGAACACGGGTGCCGTCTCTTGGATACCCGCGCGGATCTTCCGGAGCAGCGCCCCATCAAACCCCAAACGGTGATTTTGATATGATCGACTGAGGCTCAAGATCAAGTTATACAGCACGCGCGTTTGCGACTCCAGCTCTTCGCCCGCCAATTCCGAAACACGCTCCAACAGCCGTCTCTCACGCGCGGGATCCAGTACGGCACGCCCGCTTTCCTTTTTGATATCCGCTACCTGTGCCGAAACACCCATACGCTTTACAAACAATTGTACCAATTGCTCATCAATCGCGTCGATCTCCTGACGCAGTTCATCCATTCCCATTTGTATATCCTCCTTACAGTAAAAAATCACACAAGACAATCGCACACGCCGCTTCCACACACGGCACCGCCCGCGGCACAATGCACGGATCGTGTCGTCCTTGGATACAAAGCGGTTCGACTTCGCCCGTGCGCAAATTCAACGTCTGTTGCTCTTTGGCGATCGACGGTGTCGGTTTGATAGCGGCACGCAACACCAGTGGCATTCCCGTGCTGATTCCTCCCAACACCCCGCCGTGGTTGTTGGTGTAGGTCTTCACCACACCGCCATCGGCATAATAACAGTCGTTATTTTGCGACCCCCGCAACGCCGCCGCGGCAAACCCGTTGCCGAATTCCACACCGCGCACCGCAGGGATACCAAACACCACCTGTGCCAACCGGTTTTCCAAACCATCAAACATCGGATCGCCAATACCGGCGGGCAACCCCACCGCGGCACATTCAATAATGCCGCCGACTGAGTCTCCGTCACGGCGCGCTCCCTCAATGGCTTCGCGCATACGCTCGCCCGCCTCGGCATCGCGCACCGCAAACGTGCCGCCGGGAAAATCGGCTTCAGACACTGTCACCGCGTCAAACGGCGTATCCCACACATCCGCCACCGCGGCGATGTGCGCCCCCACCGTAATGCCTTTAGTCTTCAAATATTGCAAGCACAACGCACCCGCGACACACAACGCCGCCGTCAAGCGGCCCGAAAAATGCCCACCGCCGCGCACATCCTGCGCACCGCCGTACCGCACGTCCGCAGGATAATCCGCGTGCGCGGGACGCGGGTGGTCAAAGAGTTCCCGATAATCACCCGAACGCGTGTTGGTATTGCGAATCACCGCGCAGATGGGTGCCCCACAGGTCACCCCGTCTACCAACCCGCTGATAAACTCCACCTCGTCCGCTTCTCTGCGGGATGTGGCAAACGCCGCTTGTCCCGGTGCACGCCGCGCCATAAATGCGCGCAACGCGTCATCATCAACCGCAAACCCTGCGGGGAATCCGTCGATCACAACACCGATCGCTTGTGCGTGCGACTGCCCGAAAATACTGACTTTCAGTTTTCGCCCGAATACAGAGGACATACCTCCATCCCCCTTTCTGCAAATTCCGTAAAGAACGTGGGATACGATTTGCGCACCGCTTCCGCTCCCACAATTTCTACATCGCCGTCACAGATACACGCCGCCACGGCCGCCGCCATCGCAATGCGATGATCGTTACACGCATCCACCGTACCGCCGCACAGCCGCCCCGTTCCGTCAATGATGAGGTGATCCTCCCCCATCGTCACTGTGCCGCCGAGCGCCGTCAGCATCGCGTGCACACTGCACAACCGATCGCTCTCTTTCAGCCGCAACCGCCGCGCATTGCCAATGATACTGCGTCCTTGGATCGCCGCCGCCAGCACCGCCAAGATCGGCACCAGATCGGGGATGTGCGCCACATCAATATCGAGCGGCTTCGTAACCGCTCCCGTCACACGTAACCCGTCGGCCGTACTCTCTACCGTCGCGCCCGCCTCGCGCAAAATCGCGGCGATCGCGCGGTCACCTTGCAAGGATGTGTCATCCAAGCCTACTACCGTCAATTTTGATTCGGGAGCGATCGCCCCCGCGACCAACCAAAACGCGCCGTTGGACCAGTCACCCTCTGCGGCTACCGTCTCAGGCGAACGATACCGACTTTCTGCCGCTATGCGGAACACGGCATTGTCTTCAGACACCTGCACGCCGAAGCGCCGCATCGCCGCCACCGTCAGATCAATGTACGGCCGCGATTCCACCGTACCCGTCACGCGGATCTCCACGTCCCGTCCAAGCAACGGCGCCGCCATCAGCAACCCGCTGATAAACTGCGAACTGACACCGCCGTCAATGGTAAATCGCGACCCGCTCAACGTGCCGCGCACACAAAGCGGAAAGAGGCCTTGCGGCGATAAATCGCATCCGTTTTCACACAACAGCTCATACAGTGGCGACAACGGCCGTTGCGCCAAGCGCCCCCGCCCCGTAAAACGCGCACCACCCAGCGCCGCCGCGATCGGCAACAAGAACCGAATGGTAGAACCACTCTCACCGCAATCCAACAACGCGTCGGCATTGACCCGCTCCAGCGGTATCACTTCCAAGCGATCATCCTGTATGGTTACGGTAGCGCCCAACGCCCGCAAACACGCGATGGTTGCCGTAATATCCTGCGACAGGGTTGCACCCGTAATGACCGTCGGCTTATCGGCAAACGCCGCACAAATGAGCAACCGATGTACCGCCGATTTAGACGCAGGTGCCGTCGCACACCCGTGCAATCGGCGCCCGCTCACCGTTACCGTCATACCGTCAACCCCATCTCAATATACCGATACAATTCCGAAACCGGAATCGTCTCAATGCGCCCGTCCCCAATGACAGGCACCGTAATCAGCCCCAACACATCGTTGGATCTCTTTTTATCCGAAAGCGCGGCCTCATACAACGCCTGCGCCGAAAAATCACACTCAATAGGCAGATTTCGCGCTTTGAGTAACGCCAGTAGCCGTGCACATTCATCGGCATCCGCCGCGCCCATCGCCACCATCGCCCGTGTCACGATCGCCATGCCGATCGCCACCGCACTGCCGTGCGACACCGCAAACTCACTGCATTTCTCCACCGCGTGCCCCACCGTGTGCCCAAAATTGAGCAACTGGCGACATCCGTGGTCGCGCTCATCCGCTTGTACCACATCACGCTTGATGGAAACACACCGCTGAATGATCTGTGCATCCGACAATTCCCTGCGTTCGAGCGCCTCAAACAGCGCCTTGTCGCGGATCATTCCGTATTTGATCACTTCCGCCATTCCGTCGGCATAGGTTGCGGGTGCCAGCGTGCGCAACACCTGCGGATCACACAACACCAGCCACGGCTGATAAAACGCCCCCAGCAAATTCTTACCTTCGGGCAAATTCACCGCGGTCTTGCCACCTACCGACGAGTCCACACACGCAAGCAGTGTCGTTGGGATCTGCACAAACGCAATCCCTCGCAAATACGTAGCCGCGCAAAAACCGCCGAGGTCACCCACCACGCCACCGCCGAGCGCCACGATCGCGTCACTGCGCGTAAACCCGTGTGCCGCCAAAAAAGATACCACCTGTAAGTAGGTCGCGGTGCTCTTGGAACCTTCACCCACCGCTACCACATACGGCACCACCGTAAAACCGGCCGCTTCCAACGACCCACGCACAGTATCTAAATACAATGCACTTACCGTTTCATCGGTCAACAAAAGAATATTTTTTCCTCGCAACACCGCCGCACACTGCGCGCCCGCTTGCGAAAGCAAACCGTCTTCAATGAGTATGGAATAGCAACGCGATGCGTGCACATCAATTCTTTCCATTGCCAAAGTCGATCCTTTCCTTGCGATCACTGCCGTCGCGCAACAACGCACGCAACGTATCGCCGTCCCCGTTTTTCAGCGCATCGCGGTACTCACCGAGCGATGCGATCAAGGTGTCGATTTCCGCGAGCAGATTATCGCGATTTTCCAAAAACAGTTCCGACCACATCGCCTCATTCAGCCGCGCCACGCGCGTCAGATCTTTATAACTTCCCGCCGAAAACCCGCGATGCACCTGTGCCCGCGGACTTTTCACATACGCGTTGGAAACCACGTGCGCCAACTGCGAGGTAAACGCAATAATTTCGTCGTGTTTCTCGGGTGTCGTCACCGTCACCGACCCAAATCCAATTGCCTTAAGCAACCCCGTCACGCGCTCCAGCAACGCAATATCCTCGGTATTTTCGGGCGTCAAGATCATCGACGCGCCTTCGTACAATTCCGCCGAAGCATATTTCAGCCCCGAGCGATGCAGCCCCGCCATCGGATGTCCACCGATAAACGTAAATCCGTATTCTCGCGCAATGGGTCGGCACTGCTCACAAATGCTCCGCTTGATGCCACCGCAATCGATCACGACCGTATCCTTGCGTATATGCGCGGCGTGTTCTCGCACCCACTCTATCGTGGCGGCCGGGTACACGGCCAACAGCACATACTCGCACTGCGGCAACGTCTCATCCGTCAACGCCCCATCAATACAACGGCTAAGCTCCGCATACTGACGGACACTGTCATCCCGATCGCACCCCAGCACCGTGTACTGCGTGCTCGCTTTGAGCGCTTTTGCAAGCGACCCGCCGATCAATCCCAGCCCGACAATACCGACTGTCATAACGATACGACCTCCCGCACGCGGTCAACCCCGCGCATCACGTCATCAAACTGTGCCGGTGTCAGCGATTGCGCACCATCGCACAACGCCTTCGCAGGATTGTTATGCACCTCGATCATCAAACCATCCGCTCCCGCGGCAGCCGCGGCAAGCGCCATCGGCTTCACCAAACGGCTGATACCGCACGCGTGGCTCGGATCGACTACTACAGGCAGATGAGACAACTCTTTCAGCATCGGCACCGCCGCCAGATCCAACGTATTGCGGGTATACGTCTCAAACGTGCGCACGCCGCGCTCACACAAAATGATCTGCTCGTTACCGCCCGCCATAATGTACTCCGCGCTCATCAGAAGCTCTTTCATCGTATTGGCAAGACCGCGCTTGAGCAGGATCGGCTTGCGAATCCGCCCGAGTTCTTTGAGCAACTCAAAGTTTTGCATATTACGTGCACCCACCTGAATGAGATCCACGTCCTCAAACAGCGGCAAGTGATTGGCATTCATAATTTCCGTTACGATGGGCATACCCGTCACTTTCTTGGCTTCTTTGAGCAGTTCCAAACCGTCTGCCTGCAATCCTTGGAAATCGTACGGCGATGTACGCGGCTTGAATGCACCGCCGCGCAGCAGCGTCGCACCCGATTTTTTAACGCTCTGTGCCACATCCAAGATCTGATCGTGCGACTCCACCGAGCAAGGCCCCGCGATCACAGCAAAATTCCCGCCGCCGATCTTCACACCACTGATATCCACCACCGTATCGTCGGGATGGAACTTACGGTTCGCATTTTTAAACGGCTCGGAAATGCGCATCGCGCTCTCCACGATCTCCAAATTCTGCAACAATTCCAAATCGACGTTGCGGGTATCGCCCACCAACCCCAACACCGTGTTGTATTCACCGTTGGAAATGTGAACTGCCACATTCTGTGACTTCAACCATTCAATCAAATTGTCAATCTGGTCGCCCGAAACTCCGTGTTTAATGACTGCAATCATTGTTCAAATCCTCCTAAGCAAATCAAAAGGCCCGCAGCTTTCACTGCGGGCCTGAAATACAGAACCTGTCAGGGTGTCACCCGAAATTAACGGCAGCAGAAAGCACTCTTACGATTGTTAAAGCAAAAGTAAAAGTAAAAATACGCATATTCAGCTGCAAACATACGGTTTTTCATAGTAAACACCTTTAATACGAATTGCTACTACTATACCACACCCATACGGGCATTGTCAATAAAAATTTACCAGATCGGCATCACGATCTGATGCGCGCTCTTGCTCGTCACCGAGTAATAGTGCCGCAAAATCTTGACATAACTCCAACCCTCTTCGTTGGCATACCCGACAGCACCCATCTGGCTGAGTCCCACACCGTGACCCCATCCCTGCGTGGTCACCGTCACGGCATCTTGTGCCGCATCGTAGGTTACACGGAACGCGTGTGAACGCAGCCCCAATGCCGAGCGCATATTGTACCCCGTGATCGGCTTTTTATTGCCTCGGTTGTCGATATAATAGAAATTGGTATGGAATACATAATTCCACGCATCGCCCGTTCCCAGCGTTCCGTCGCCGTCGTACGACAATGCCACCAGCGGTGCCTCACCCTTTTTGGTTTCGAATTGTTCTTCCGGCATCACATACGTCGGATAGCGGTTCTGCACGTTGTTCTTAAACCACGTCTTCACCTTTTCATTTAGCTCTTCCCGCGTCAGCGTAACCGAACTGACAAAGCTACCGCTACCGCCGTACTTCGCATAGCTTGCCGCGTCGTCATATTTGCTCACAACGCTTTGCGCATACGGTAAATTGCCCGACCACACTTTGTTACTCGAGGCCGTATACCCGCCTGTTGCGGCGGAATACGTCGTTTGCAACAGCATTTTTTCAAGCGAGGTCTTGGACGTGTCCAGCAGTTTAACACCCAAAACCGACCCTACCGCATCGTAAATTTTCTTATCGTTAGGGTTTTTCAGATCCAACGGTTTGAGACTGCACGGATACGGTTGTTGGTAGTTCGCGTTGTACCACAATATGTATGTGTATGAAACCACTGCCTGTGCTTTTTGTGCCTCCGTGGACGATACCATCGTACTGGCACTGCCAAGTTCCGCTTTCACAATGTACGTCAGTGCCCGCTGCAACTCTTCTTTGGTTTTGGGCTCAATCACGCCGTTCTCATCCTGCATCTCATCTTTAACGGCCTTGTTGCTGTTCTTGAGCGTAAAATAGCTCATAAACTCATATTCCGAGATCGATCCCTGTACCGTGCCTTCCACCGCTTCGCCGCGATCCTCTGTGCTGTCGGGCGGTCGCGTTACTGTCGGCCGCGATGTTGTAGGCTTGCTCACCGTTGTGGTGGTTTCACCCACCAACGGATCACCTTCTTCTTTTGGCACGGTCGTCGACGTGGTTGTCGACGTTGTCGGAGTCGTCGTGGTCGTCGTGGTCGGTTTGGTCGTCGTCGGTTTTGTGGTAGTCACCGTCTCGGTCGTTTGCGTCGTCGTTTCGGTGGTCGCGGTCGTAGTCGGTGTTTCGGTAGTGGGCAAGGTCGTGGTGGTCGTCCCCACGCCTTGCATATCCTGCCACACCGACGGCATCAATACCGTGCGATTCACACGCGCCTTGGAAAGATCGTTTTCCCGCTCTTCTCCCGCACGCACACGGCGAGCAACTACCACAATACGCGCGTTGCTGAAACTGTAATCGATCGGCGTGGTCAGCATCAGCAGATCATCGCCTTCCTGCACATCCACCGGCGTGTCAAACAACGACCGTCGCCGCAACTGCGCCACAAACGCCAAGAATTCATCCTCCGTCGCGAAATCGCTCTTGGTAAATTGGAACGCATCGGGAGACGTATCCCCGTCTTGCGATAGCATCACCGCAAAGATCTTGTAATGATTTTCTTGATAAATCGTGCTGAAATCCACCGTGGTGTGACTCTTCAAATACGTCAGCTTGGTGTATTCCGCCAGATCCGAAAACATCTGCCCGTTGTCAGGATTGTTCCCGTAGATCACCAGCGACCGATGTGTCATCCCCGCCTTGAGGGCGGTTCCCTCGGCAAAATGCGGCACACCGTAGGTCGATGTTTTTCCATAAAAATCGTGCCCGTTGTAATACCCTTGCGCGGGATCGGTCGTTACGGGGTAATTGATCCCCGTATTCTCTACCGACAACCACCCGCTGATATGCTCGTTTACACGGTACAACGACATAAACTGCGACAAAATCCCTTCAGGGTATACGATCTCTTCCGAATCGTCGATCTCTTGCTCCTGCATATAGATCTCCCATAACGACTCGAATTTACGATCGTTCAAATACGGCTCCAGAAAAGCGGTATACCCAATCAGCAACACCGCCAAGATCGAAACCAGCACCATCGACAGCCAGATCCACCGCTTGCCGCGCATCGAAACGCCCGGCGTTTTTTTGACAATAGCATCGGACGGGATCTCCACTTTTTCCAGCAATTGTCCGCCGGCCATCACGCCGGGCAACGCTTCCAAATACCGCCGCGCCATATCGAGCGCATACAGCGTCGCTGCATTACGGATCTGCTCGCGATCTTCCGTGCCGTGCCCTGCAAAAATCTTTTTAACCCACACGCGACGGTCATCCGCCAGCGCCACATAGACGGTACCTACCTTTTTCCCTTCACTGGAATCCGGTCCCGCCACACCGGTAATACCGATGCCGATATCCGCGCCGCCCACGCGCCGCGCACCGCTCGCCATCGCCACTGCCGTTTCGGGCGATACCGCACCATGGTTTTCTAAGACCGCCTCGGGCACGCCCAGCATTTGGCGTTTTACCTCCGCGGAATAGGCGGCAATGCCACACTCAAACACTTGTGACGCCCCCGGCACTTCGGTCAATTTCCCCGACAACAGCCCCGCCGTGCACGACTCGGCCGTCGCAATCTTCTTTTCATTCTTTTTCAGCAGTGCCACCGTGGTCTCGGGCAATCCACCCGTATCCACACCGTACACCGCCGCACCCAACCGCTCGCGGATCTCTTCCACGACGGGCATACACAACGCATCCGCTTCTTCCTCGGTCGCGGCTTTTGCCGTCACACGGAGCAGCACCTCGCCCGACTTGGCATACGGCGCCACCGTCGGGTTACTGCCCTCCATCAAATCGTGCAACCGCTCGTCTACCGCCGCTTCGGGAACACCGAACACACCGATATTGTGCGACCGAATCGTCTCACCCGAGAACTTCTGCAAAAACGGTGCCACACTGTCCACAAACATCGGGATCAATTCTTTTGGAGGACCAGGCAGCAGAATAACGCATTTTCCATCCTTCTCCACCGCGCACCCCGGTGCTGTCCCGTGATCGTTGCGAAACACGATACACCCTTGCGGCAACATCGCCTGCTTGCGGTTGTTTTCGGTATACTCTTTCCCTGTGTTGCGGAAATACTCCTGAATACGCGCTTCGCTTTCTTCGTGAAGCACCAGTGGCAAACCCAGTGTCTCCGCCACCGTTTCGCGTGTTAAGTCGTCTTCCGTCGGCCCCAAGCCGCCGGTGAGCACCACCATATCACAGCGAGATAACGCCACCTTCAACGCGCCCACCAACCGCTCGTGATTGTCCCCCACCGTGGACTGATATAACGTATCAATGCCGTAGATCGCCAATTCACGGGACAAAAATTGACTGTTGGAATTTAAGATATCCCCCAACAACAACTCTGTCCCCACGGTCAAAATTTCCGCATTCATCGATCTTCGCCACCCTTTTTGTCGAATTTTCCGAGATTAAAATCTCTCTACCCGCACGCCCGCAATCGCTTCTTCGATCAACTCATCCATCGGCAACAGCTGCTCCGCCGCTTCCAATTCAGCGATTTTCGGCCGCGTGCGGGGATGCCGCGGCGTAAATACCGTACAGCAATCCTCATACGGCTGGATCGACGTTTCAAACGTACCGATCCGCCGTGCGATCGCAATGATCTCCTCTTTATCCATACCGATCACGGGACGGAACACCGGCAGCGTCGCCACCGCATCGGTACACTGCAACGCCCCGATAGTCTGGCTCGCCACCTGCCCGACACTTTCGCCCGTAATCAGCGCGCCGCATTCGTATTGCTCCGCCAACCGCGACGCAATGCGCATCATAAACCGCCGCATCACCAGTGTAAACAACTCTTCGGGGCAATGCCGCCCGATCTCTTCTTGAATGTGCGTGAACGGCACAATGCACAAGGTCGTGTGCCCCGCATACTCACCCACTTCGCTGAGCAACGTCTTAACTTTAATCTCTGCACGTTCACTGGTATAGGGCGGTGACGCAAAGTGTACTGCCGTCAACTCAATGCCGCGCTTTGCCATCATATACGCGGCAACGGGCGAATCGATACCACCCGAAAGTAAGATCGCCGCGCGGCCGCCGGTCCCCACCGGCATACCGCCCGCACCCGCTACCTGCGGTCCGTGAATATACGCGCCGAAATCGCGCACCTCAACCCACACCGTCACCTCAGGGTCATGCACATCCACCGTCAAATGCGGATACGCCTCCAGCAAATACTCGCCAACCTGCGCGCAGATCTGTGGCGATGTCAACGGGAATTGCTTATCCGCCCGCTTCGCTTCCACCTTAAAAGTCTTCGCACGGCGCAACGGCTTTTCCAAATACGTTTTCGCCGCTTCGGCAATGGCAGAAAACTCTTTTTCCGTCACCAGTGCCCGCGAAAACGCCGAAATGCCAAACACCTTGGAGACCCGCTCGCTGACTTCATCCCAATCAATGTCCTCGCTCTGCGGCTCAATGTATATCGTCGATTGCGCTTTGCGGAACGTAAAACTGCCCAGCGGTTTCAGTCTCCACCGCAGATTCTTGATCAAAACATTTTCAAATGTTCCGCGATTAAGCCCTTTCAGCGCCAATTCGCCGTTTTTAATCAAAATCACTTCTGTTTCCATATTACTGATACTCCTTCGGGAGGTCCTTTTTCTTGTTGATGTACCACGCCTTCGGCATCAAAACATCCTTGTTCAATACCGTCTTGGAGGTGTCCACCTCCAAAGACTCACCTTCGCGCACCCGCCGCGCAACCACCACAGTACGTCCGTTTTTCAGCGTGGTATCGCGCTTGTTACTGCAAGTGGACAACGTGAGTACACTGTCCGTCGGCAATACATCCACGTCACCGAACTCGTACAACGACCGTTGCTTGACCCGTTCGAGGAATGTTTCAAACGCCTTATCCGTTTTAAATTCTGTGCGAATGTAATCAAACATCGCACTACCCGTCGCATCTGCGTCGATCACCATCACCGCAAACACCTTATACGTCACCCGCTCGCCGTACAACGTATCCAACGTCACCGTGGTCATCGTGCGCGCTCGCTCCACATTGCCCGAAACCAGCAAATTAAACCGCGAGAACATCAGCTTGCTGTTCAGGTTATGCCCGTAGATAATCACGTTGCGCTCGTTGTCAAATGTGGTCATCTGGTTACGGTAATCCAAAAACAGCGTTCCCGCCTTATCTTCATTTCCAAAGAAGTCGCGATTTAAGTAATAATCGTTATCCTTTGCCTGCACCACGGGATTGTCGATCGCACCGTTAAAAAGGTCTTCCGTGGTACCCGCGCCGTTTGCGGTAAACGTAAGCCAAGCCACCACATCTTGATTGCGGCGATAGAGCGGCTCAAAACTTTCGTGCATCCCTGCAGGGTATTCCACGTTCTCCTGCACATCGGGCGTCTCGTTGTTCGACGGTTTTTCACCGTTGACATACAAATCGTGCAACGAATGTGTTACCTGTTGCGTGTAACGCGGCATCAACCAGACTTCATCAATAAAATAGGCACCGGAACACAAAAACACCGTCAAAGCCAGCAAAAACGCGATCTTGCGGATCCATTCCGTCCGACTGTCACCCACAACAGGTACCACCGCCCTCACAGCACGCATCAACGCCGCGCCCACAGCACTCCACACGTTTTTCATCCTTCACGCCTCCTTTGCAGAGTCGCCACGGCCTCCCGTATCCCCTCTGCCAATTGGTAAACATCCTCTTCCGTGTTCTCGTAACAAAAACTGATCCTGAGCGACGAATCGATCTCCGCCGTGGATAGCCCCATCGCCGTCAGCACCGTGCTTCGCTTACCCTTGGCACACGCCGAACCCGAAGAAACATACACCCCGCGTTCCGCCAAAAAGTGTAATAACGTCTCACTGCGAATCCCCATCACCGACAAATGTACAATATACGGCACCCCGCCGGGAGGCAGATGCCAGCGGATCTCCCCAATATCGCTCAGTGCGCTCCGCAATTCTTCGCGCAACCGTTCAAACTTGCTACGCTGTTCCGCAAACGGCACAATTGCCGCAGCCGCCGCACCAAATCCCACAATCGCAGGTACGCCCTCGGTACCGCTGCGCAACCCACGTTCTTGTCCGCCGCCGTGCACCCGCGGCAAAATACGCACACCGCGCCGCACATAGAGCGCACCGCACCCCTTCGGCCCGTGCAACTTGTGCGAACTCACCGTCAGCAAATCCACACCCCACCGCTCGGCGGCAATCGGCAACTTACCCGCCGCTTGCACACAATCGGTATGAAATATCGCACGCGGCGAACGCTCGCGCACCGCTTCCACCATCGCAGGAATATCAAACCGCGCACCCGTTTCGTTGTTCACGGCCATAATACTCACCAACGCCGTGTCCTCAGCACACGCCTCTTCCACTTGTTCTACCGAGATGGTCCCGTCGCTCGACGGTTGCAACCGTGTAACCGTCCAGCCCTGCGCTTCCAACTCGTCAAAACAAGCCGCTACCGACGGATGTTCCACTGCCGTCGTCACCGCAATCGGCGCACGCCGCCGCAAGGCGGCTGCCGCACCTAAAATCGCTAAATTATTCGCCTCGGTCCCGCCCGACGTAAACGTAATATTTTCCGCCTTCGCACCGATCATTGCTCCAACCTCGGCACGCGCTTGTTGCAACTCTTGCTCCGCGCGTACACCCATCGTATGTAAAGAGGATGGATTGCCGTATACCTCTTTCATAACCCGCACCATACGCTCCACTGCCGCACCACAAACCGCCGTTGTCGCGCTGTTATCCAAATACGCCACATCCACCCTCCTCATTTTCAAAGCATTACACAATACCGTTGTAACCGTAGGGCGGGGCTTGCTCCCACTGCCTTTCACGTCACTTGCAATATTTATCGCCTATTTATGTTAGTATAACACATTTCTCTGCAACTTACAACCATTATTACTGCACTGTCATAATTCTCCACGCATCAACGTAAAACACAAATCATAACCAGCGGCCACACCGGTGGTTTTCTTATACAATAATAATCCCCCCGCAGAGGGGGGGGTATTTCATTTTCGGGCATAGCCCTGATACTACTGGCTGCGCACAAGTGCGCATTTTATTGGCCTGCCAGCCACGCATTGATTACTTACTACCCGTAAACGGGTCCCGTGGGTCGAACATGCTTAACTGATCACTTTCTGCATCCTTCTTTAATTGTTCTGCTATGT
>JAZOBT010000019.1:0-10785 GCA_045596125.1 Acutalibacteraceae bacterium
TAATTCTACCATAAGGGGGTGGTTTTTTCTATTGTCCGTTTTTACTGGACTTGTTCAGTCAGCCAATGGGGTGGTTTTCATATTATTCCTCTACCACATACTCGGTCATTATCAAATCATCCACATATAAAACATTAGTGGAACTGTTGTTTGAGAAACCTAAAACATCGTTACCGTTATTCAAGGTGCCCGTTGTGATGGTGATCAGCACATCGAATTGCTTCCAACCGGTATCGCCGATCGCGACACCTTTCAGGTTTCTCCAACCACGGGTCGTGATTGTATCAGTGCTGGAATTTAGGTCATCCACCGCCGTAACACGTGCGGATGTGAAGTACATACGCATATTGGTGGTACCTTTGTAGCGTCCGGTAAGCCGATACGTGAGGCCCTTTTGCACACCCAACCTTCTATAATACTTGACCCCCGTACTGGGCTGGAAAGTCAGATAGTGGTTGTTTGGGTCATCGGTATCCTGTTCAATGGCGCATCCGGATGTGGCAGTGATCACTGTGTTCCAGTGTGGATCCAATGACGGATCAATCTCCCATTCAAAGTCGCCACCGACCATTACGTTGTGCTGTACCGTCACCGTACACTGCACCGATGTACCGTTGGCATTGGTTGCCGTGATTACCGCGCTGCCGGGTCCTTGCGCATACACTTCGCCGTTGCCGTGAATGGTTGCTACCGTAGGATCGCTGCTGGTCCACGTGAGAGTGCCCGCATCTTCGCCTTCCGGTACGCTGACAGTGAGGCGCTGACGACCGTGCTCCCACATCGTAACATCGGTTCTATCCAATGTCATATTGTTTGATACGATTGCAGGCTCACTCGTTTGCCAAATACGCACATAGTCTACTTCCATCGGGTTATCCTTGGAACCGCCCAAATACAGAATCGATGCATATTCATTGGCAAGCGAGAAGATACCGGGATCACTGGACGAACCGACCACCGTGTAATCGGTATTCGGTCTCTGTCCGGGTACAGCAGGCATATTCTCATCGAAGAACAGATACATCACTTCCACACCGTCAATAAAGGTGCGGATGCTGTTGTGCTCCCACAACCAGCCCATAACGTGCCATTCGGCATCACCGAGGCCGTGTTGGCTGTAGTTCGTGTTGCTGTAGTTACTGTTTCGTGTGGTATCGTGGGCGGTCACGGTGTAGTACCCGTTCGGATAATTACCGGAAACGCCCCAGTATTCCATCCAGTCTAATTCCACCCAGTGTGAGCTGTCGCCTTTACCGCTGAGCGCCACGTTTTCGGTAAAGGACCAGATCGCAGGTGAACCCTTATCTTCTGCATACCAATCGGGACGGACAATGCGGAACTTCACTTCCAAATAGCCCTGTTTGAAGAGGAAGCCGTTGTTGGTATTAACATCCGCACTGCTGAACGTGATGTTATACGCATTGACCTCATTCATCAACGTCAAAATACCGTTACCATCCTCGGTATGATCAATACGATAGTCGTGCGGCGTCAACGTCGGTTGGTTGTTGTAACGCGTTACATACCATTTGTAACCTTCTTTGCCGCCCGCGGTCATATCTACAGTGTCCAAGCTATTGAAATCATCGCTCATCGTCAAGCGATCCATACCTGCCTGCTCGACAGCGTTTGCTACCGCATCGTAGGTGGGGGCCAAACGGTCGTTTGCTACACGCAGATTGAGTTGGTGTGTATTGTTGGTAGCGGTGTTCGTCTCATAGACCGACAGCGACGCATTCACGCGCGCCGAGATCATATGATCCCCTGCCACCGCCGTCCACGCTTCGGTATCCGTCACGGTGACGGTAGCGCCCGCCGCAACGCCACCCGCATACGTCAACGTACGCAACAATGTGCCGTTAGAAGCGATATCAATGGTGAAGGCTTGTCCCGCAGGAATATCTGCGGTACCTTGGTTCTTGATGATCGCCTTAAAGGTGATCGGCGTGCCGGGGTTCACCTGACCCTCGCCGTTATCGCCATCCCAAGCAACACTCTCGACAATCAGGTCTACATCGGAGGTCTTGACCAGCACAATGTTATCCAAGTAAGCGGTTGTAGCACTCGTAACGTTGTTGGTAGTCAGCGTGAGTGTCGAAGTTGCTTCTGTCAGTGTTTCCGGTGTGGTGAACGTAAGGTTGAATGCTTTACCATATGCCGTCGGTGTTTGAGAGGAATCCAACAGCACCGTCTCACCATTGGTCACGGTAACCTGTACCTTCTTCGGCGTCTTTTGACGGATAAAACCGCTGATCGCATAGGTCGCATTGGGTTCTAAGCCTGTAAACACCTGCTGCACATTATTCCCCTTCGCTACTTTAGCGGCGGTACTTCTGTAATAACCGGTGTTCGCCGCATACGCCGACGAGGTGGTGGAATAGGTCCACGCCGTGCTCGCGGTGTTTTCGAACGTACCGTTCGCAATCAGCGAAGCACTCGGTGTCACGGTAACGACACAGGATGCCGTCTTACCGTTCGGCGTAGTCACCGTAATGGTAGCGCTACCCGCGCTCACCGCCGCCACACGACCGTAGTTAACAACCGCAACCGCAGGATTGCTGCTTGTCCACGTCAAATCGTTCAAATATTTTTCGTACGGTGTGCTTTGGGCTTTCAACTGGAACGTACTGCCCGGTTGTAACGTCAAACGATCGTAGGTCAGTTTAACGCTCTCCACCGTCACCGTGGATTGCAATTCGCGAATAGACAAATTATCAATTACAACAGGATACGTCGCATTGGCCGCAGCACTAACGATACCCAGATCGTAATTGGCATTGAGGAACAATCCCGCCGGCTGAGTAAACACATAGGTATACGTTTTCCATGTGTTACCGTCGTCGGTGCTGTTCAGCGTGGGTTTCACGCTCAGGTTGGAAGAACCCAATGTGCTGCTCCACACATAAAAGCTGGAACCGGTACTTGCTTTGTAATCGAATTTAATTTCATACGTGTTACCAGGGAGGATCTTGTTCGAAAACGATCCCTGATAATACTGCGTGGTGGATTTGTTCAGTACCATACCATTACCGGTTTCCCCCGCATCCGCTTCGATCGGTGCCGTGGATTTCCAACCGGTACCCGCGCCTTGCTCAAAATCACCATTGGTGATCAGCTCGGCACCGTACGTATACTGCGGATTCGAGTAAACGTAATTGGAACCGTCAATAATGTTCAGCTGGCATACCGCCGTGATGGGGTTGCCCTCCGCATCCGTTACATTCGGGATGGTGGCGGTTGCGGTGGTTGTGCCCTCCGTCAAGGCGGATAACACGCCTCCCTCAACCGTGGCTACCTCATCATCGGCAACCGTCCACGTAAGATCGGCTGCGTTGCACGTAGCGGTGGTCCCATCCGCATACGTGATCGTGGCTTTTTCCAACGGGTGCTCGCGCCCCGAAAGCAGCCACAAGGTTGCTTGAGAAAGCGAAAGGCGGGTAGGTGTATCCGCATCGGCAGATACGGGAAGAACTACCCCCGAAAGCATACAAGATAGGAGCAGTGCCGTTGCGAGAACCCCCGCCAGTAGCTTTCTCTTTGCGTCGTGTTTCACAGTATTTGCACTCCCTTTCCAATGGCGTTTTTCACCATTTGTAAATTTTTGTAAGTGCAGTATAGCATAATTTCCAAAAAAATGCAATACTTTTTTTGAAATAAAAAGGATTTTTTTAACATTTATTTTAAAGTTATTCCTTTGGTTGTATTTTTTTGGCTTTTTGCATATTCCTGTATTTACTCCCATATAGTGTATCGAACAGAGTATATGGGGTGATCGTGATGAAAGGAGCCGTTGAGGAGCGCGCTACGCAATTAGGAGAATACATATTGGAAAACAAAGCAACCGTGCGAGCGGCCGCACGCAAGTTTCACATTTCTAAATCCACTGTCCACAAGGATGTTTCAGACCGCTTACAAACCGTAAATCCTCAACTTTACAGTGAAGTGCGGCAAATTTTAGATATTAACAAAGCGCAAAGGCATATCCGCGGCGGCATTGCTACGCGCCGCAAATATCGAAACGAAGAATAAAAAAATGGCGTTGAGCAGAGATCAACGCCATTTTTTTGCAATTATTTTAAGGTAAGCACACCGTTATCCAGCATTTTTTGTGCCGCGAGTAAAATACCGATCTTGCCCGACGCGAAATTCAAGCCGCCTTGCATATATACCGCAAACGGTTCGCGAAGCGGAGCATCGGCAGATAATTCGATGGACGAGCCCATCGTAAACGCACCCGCCGCCATAATCACTTGATGATCGTAGCCGGGCATATCCCACGGCTCGGGTGTAACAAAAGCGTCCACCGGTGCGCCGCTTTGAATACCTTGACAAAACGCAATCAACGACGGCGGATCGCACAATTGAATCGCCTGAATAATATCTGCACGCACCTCGGTTGCCGTTGGTGTGCACGTGTAACCCAGTGATTCAAAAAGAGACGCGGCAAACACAGCCGTCTTCATCGCCTCACCTACTACGTGCGGGGCTTGGAACAGACCCATAAACATCGTACGGTTATGACCCAACGAGGCGCCGACTTCTTTACCCAAACCGGGGGTAGTCAAGCGGTAGGCGCATTGCTCTACCAAATCGCGGCGGCCGCAAATATAACCGCCGTTTTCCGCAATACCGCCACCGGGATTCTTAATCAGTGAACCCGCCATCAGATCTGCACCCACGGCAGTAGGTTCCGTCTTTTCTGCAAATTCACCATAGCAGTTATCCACAAACACCACCACATCCGAGCGCACTGAACGAATGGCCCGAATGAGTTGTCCGATACGTTCCACCGACAGCGACGGGCGCAGATTGTACCCACGCGAACGCTGAATATGTACCATCTTGACAGCCGGTTCGGCACGCAGTGCTTCACACACTGCCGCATCATCGGGAAATCCATCAGCGGCGAGCGGTACTTCACGGTACCCTACCCCGTAATCCGCGAGCGATCCGTCACTCTTTTTACCCGCACCGATCACACCCAACAACGTATCGTACGGCGTACCCGTGGCGGCGAGTAACACGTCACCGGGACGCAACACACCGAACAATGCCACCGTAATGGCGTGCGTTCCGCACAAAATACTGTGCCGTACTAATGCATCTTCGGCACCGAGCACATCGGCAAACACCTCTTCCAGCACCTCACGACCGCGGTCACCATAACCGTAGCCCGTCGTAGGCACAAAATGTGCCTCGCTCACGCGGTGGCGAATAAAGGCAGATAATACTTTTTGTTGGTTGTATTCCGCGATCGAGTCGATACGCGCAAACGCCTCCGTCGCTTGCTCTCTTGCCGTTTCCGCCAAGGCGGACAAACGCGGATCAATCGTAAAAAAAGGGGTCTCCATTATTTTTATATCCTTTCCACCTGCGCAATACGGCCGCACTCAACAAAGCCGAGTGTTGTATATAACCGTTGCGCACTTTCGTTTTTGGGGCAGATGTACACATCGCGCCCTTCCTTCTTCAGCGTCGCTACCAGTGAAGAAACGCACATTCCCGCCAAACCGCGTTTGCGATAAGCAGGCGTGGTGGCAACCCCGCCGATCAAAGCGCCACCCTCCCATTCCGCAACCGTCATCGCGGAGGAAATGGGGATACCCGTCTCGCACACCGCGACATTGCGGCAAAAACCGTGACGTTCGCGATAGCATACATCGGGATACCACACATCAAACGGTGCCAAGCCGGGAAAAATAGGTTGCAAAAACGTATACAAATCCCGTGCAGATACGCTGCTCAACGACACACCGTTGGTATGCGGCAACGCATACCGCATCACGGGAAATTCATGCACTTCACGTTCCCAATGCGCCGCTACCTGTGTGGCGGTGTCAACATCTGCAAGTACGGAAGAAATATTCGGTTGCATAGCAATAAATAATGCCAATTCTTCGCGCTCTGAAGGCGTGGAATAGGCAATGACTTGTCCATCAAACATCACTGCCGCGCTGCCTTGCTCACCCGCATAAAAGTGAATGAACGGCAGTGCGCCGTAGCATTCCCACAACGCGCGGATACGATAAATCGGCAACGTATCCCCCGAAAGCGTCGGCAATGTCTCAACTAACCGTATCATCGCGCACCATCCCACGCGGGCAAGGTGTTCATCATCACCTCAAGCAAGCGATACGTTTCTTGCACATCATAGTCATCCAGCACACACGACGGTGTGTGGAGATAGCGACACGGCAACGACACCGCCGCCACGCGCGCACCCGCACCCGCCGTCTGCATCGCACCCGCATCGTTGCCACCCGCAATCACGGTTTTTGTTTGCGCGGCAATGTGGTGCTCCGCCGCCAAACGGAAGATTTTATCAAATAGCACCTTATCATACATCGTGCGGCGATCCATAAAGGATACCACACCGCCACCGCCCATACGGCAGACCCGCTTATCTTCCGATGCATCCATACAATCAGCGGCAGTGGTAGCGTCTACTGCAACGGCGATATCGGGTTGCACGGCGAAGGTTGCCGGCCCCGCGCCGCGGAGTCCCACTTCTTCCTGCACGGTAAACACCAAGGTGACATCGTATTTCGGCTTGGTATGTGCCAGTGCGAGCAACATCGCACAACCGGCGCGGTCATCCAGCGCTTTTGCCAAGAAGCGGCTTTCGCCGAGCGTAGCAGGAGCATCCGCAAAGAGTACCGCGTCGCCCACGTGCACACATACCTCGGCTTCTTCGCGGCTTGCGGCACCGATATCGATCAACATCTTATCTTTGGTAGGAATCTTTTTCTTTTCTTTACCACTGCACTGGTGAACGGCTTTACCACCGATTACCCCCACGTGTCCATTCACCGTCACACGCGATGAAAACAGAATTTCCGGCAGGATGCCCCCCACCGTATCAAAACGCAGATAACCGCCTTCGGTGACACCTGTAACAATGCCGCCGACCTCATCCATATGCGCCGCGAACATCACGCGGTTCGGCGCAGGCTGTTCACCCGCTAATTCGACAAACAAATTTCCCATACGATCGACGCGCATCTCACGAACGGCAGAAGCGTCTTTCAAACACTCCATCAAATACTGCCGTACGGTGCGCTCGCCGCCGCTGATCGCGGGTAACGCGCTCAATTCCAAAATCGTGTTACGCATCGATACCCACCTCCCCGTTTTCTGCGAAGGCCGCCATCAACTGAGCTACCGACTCAATATCCGAGAGCGACGCCACTTCGTTCGGTGTATGCATATACCGCAGCGGAATTGATAACAGCGCCGTCGGGATCCCCTCACGCGCGATCGTAATTTTATCCGCATCGGTTCCCGTGGTGCTTCCCATCACTTCCCATTGGAACGCAATGGAACGGTCTTTGGCGAACGATTCCAACTGTTTGGTCATCGCGCTGTCTAAGATCGGGGACACACCCAGCATAGCGCCTTTGCCGAGTTCGCCGCATTGCGAACGATCGGCATCGGGGGTATGTGCGAAACTGACATCCACCACGATCGCGGCATCAGGTTTCAGCGCAAACGCCGCGGGCGCTGCACTACGCGTGCCCAATTCCTCTTGTGTGCAGAATAACGCCGCGACATTCCACGGCAACGACTTACCCTTGAGTAATTCTAACGTGCGCAGTACCGCCGCACAACCGGCGCGGTCGTCCAACGCCTTGGAACACACGCGATCGTTAAGCAAACGATCAAATCGAGGAGCAAACATCACACGCGTTCCCACCGGAACATGCGCCTTCACTTGTTCCGCATCCAATCCTACATCAATACCGCGTTGTTCAGCAGTGAGAAGCGCATCGTCGTCGCCCGACAAATGCGGCGGTGTGGAACAAAATACACCGTTAAGAGGCGGGTCACACAGCACCACCACCTGTTTGGCCGCGAGTGTACGCTCATCCACGCCGCCGCAAGCGGACACGCGCAAAAAGCCACTCTCGGTAATACCGGTTACGATCAGTCCGATCTCGTCGAGATGCGCTTCCAAAAGCAATGTCGGCGCCTCGCGATCGGCGGCGGGAAGGATGCCCCATACACTGCCCAGGCAATCGGTATGCACTTCATCGACATACTGCGACAAGCGATCGGCGACTACCCGCGCGGCATCACCCACACCGTTGACACCTGCCGCCATACACAGCTCTTTCAACAATCCTTCCATATTACAACTCCTTTACCAAACGCTTGAAATGATCGCCGCGTTCTTCAAAATTCCGATACATATCAAAACTCGCACTGGCGGGAGACAAAAACACAATATCCCCCTCGCCAGCTACCGCATCCGCGGCTTGCACCGCTTCTTCCATCGAAGACACGCGGGTGATCGGCACATCAGCGGCATCGCGTTCCAGCACCGCCGCAATCACCGGTGCGGTAGCGCCGAGCAGCACCGCGTGTTTTACGGTACGCGCCGCCACAGGGCCCAGCGGGTCATACGGGATATGCTTATCGTACCCGCCTGCAATCAAGATAACCTTGCGGTCAAACGCTTCTAAGCCTGCAATGGTACGCGACGGACTGCTACCGATGGAATCGTTATACCACCGCACGCCGCCGCGTTCACGCACCAACTCACAACGGTGCGCCACACCGCCAAACGTGCGCGCGTACTGCGCCATCACATCGATCGGAACGGTGCCGTAGGTAGCGGCAAACGCCGCTAAATAGTTCTCAATGTTATGCACACCGCGAATGAGTATCTCCGACGCAGGCAACACCGCTTCGGTGCGCTCGCCGTCGGTGACATACAAGACACCGTCTTCGCCCAAATAGGCGCCCCGCTCCACGGGATGCAATCGCGAAAACCACCACACCTCGCCACAGCACTCACTGGCAAACGCCGCCGTGTGCTCATTATCCGCATTGAGCACCGCGCGGTCACCCTTTATTTGATGGGCAACCAAATTGCGCTTGGCGTCAATGTATTCCTGCATATCGGTGTGCCAATCCAAATGATTGGGCGCTACATTGGTGACTACCGCCACGTGCGGGCTTTGCGTCATCATCGTCAACTGGAAACTGGAAAGTTCCACTACTACGGTATCCTGTGCACACACTTTTTCAATTTCGGGTAACATCGGATTACCGATATTTCCACCCAAATGCACGGTTTTTCCCGCTCGTTCCAACAGACCCGCAATAATGGTGGTAGTGGTAGTCTTCCCGTCAGAACCCGTCACCGCATAGATCGGGGCGGGCGACAACTGAAAAAACAGTTCCATTTCGGAAGTCACGGTTTTACCTTGCGCACGCGCTTCCATAAACGGCGGCAAATACGGTTTCATACCCGGTGTGCGCAAGATCAGCGACACGTCCAGATGGTCGAGATAGTCCTCACCCAAACAAAGCTGCGCACCCGCGGCTTCCAACGCCGTCGCCGTATCGCCCAGTTGCTCCCGCGTGCGTTTATCACACGCCGATACCTGCGCACCATATTGCAACAATTGATAGATCACAGAAAGGTTATTATGTCCAATGCCGCACACCGCCACGCGTTTGCCGGCGAACGATGCGAAAAATTCGCGGTGATCCATATACACACGCCCCTTTACCTATCAGTATAGGTCAAAATCAATCCTCTTCATCCGAAAAACGAGATAAATACAAGATTCCCGCACAGCCTGCCGCCAACGTAACCAGCGAGACCACAGCAGTAAGCACCCACGAACCTACCGATGCCTCGACTTGCAACGCGGGCCAAACGATATCGCTCGCAATATCTGCAAGCGAGCCCACCACAAAGCCCAAGATCATACAATACGTTTGGTGCGGGAATTTTTGCATGGTCCATTCGAGCGGGCGCGTGATAAGAATGACACCCAACAATGTGGAAATGACGAGCAAAGCAAGGAAAGTGATCGCTTCTCCGGCGCCCTCTACAGGCGTAGCGGTTTTACCAAGCAAGCCCATTATCACGGCTTTGAGCCATTGTATCACCGTATCAATAGCACCCGACATCGTACCGTAAATGCCGAGAACCAACAACATATGCGACGTACTGATGCCCGGCAAAATCAGTGCCAACGACACGACCAGACCTGCCAATAGCCAGACGAGCAAGCTGACCACATTCAGATCGCCCGTAGCGGGCAATAAGCCTTGCGGCAAGAAACCGATCCCCAGCACGATAGCCATACCCAAGAGGATATACAGTGCAGAAGAAACGCTAAACCGCGTTGCACGTGTTTTGCGGTACAAAGCGGGAATACCGCCGATGATCGCACCGAAAAAGAAAAACGATACAGGGATCGGGAACGTTTCCAGCAACCAACCGATGGTGGAGGCAAGTGCACAGAAACCAACCACTGCACCCAAACAGAATTTCAGCAAAAACCAAAGATTGTGTTTCGGATCTTTAAAAAAGTGGCTGATCGCCGCAATCAGACGGTCATAAATCCCCAGCAAGATCGCCATCGTGCCGCCGCTGACGCCCGGCACGGTCATCGAGGAACCAATGAGGAATCCCTTGAAGGGGACCAATACGGCTTTAAAAAATTTCATAGCAAGCGCCTCCCTACATAATCCTTTTTATTATACACCCAGTGTATGCGTTTGTCACCCCTATTTTGCGGTTTTCTGTTGCATAAATTTGAAAAAGGCAGTATACTGGATGAGAGAAAGGGGCGTGCTTGCCATGACCGCCAAAGAACGTTTTATTGAAGTGTACAATCAGTATATCCACCGCGAAGGCGCAGATAAATTCTTGGAGTATCTCTGCTCCCGTTCCAGCGACTTTTTCACCGCTCCCGCCAGCACCCGTTTTCACGGCGCCTACGAAGGTGGGCTTATGGAGCATAGCCTCAACGTCTACGATTGCCT
>JAZOBT010000020.1:0-2392 GCA_045596125.1 Acutalibacteraceae bacterium
CCCCATCTATATCTTCAGCCACTATCATTTACCGTAAAAACAATCCGCCGGAGGCTTTCCTCCGGCGGATTTTTATTTTTGACTTACCAACAATGATAGTTGCGGTATTCTTTGGGCAGTACGCCGTACTGTTCTTTGAAATGACGGGAAAAATAACTGAGTGAGGAGATCCCTACTTTACTGGCTACTTCGGCAATGGTGCAATCCCATTCTTTCAGCAGTTGTGCGGCATATTCCATACGTTTTTGATTGCGGTATTCCACAATGGTCATACCGGTCTCTTCTTTAAATTCCTTGATCAACGTGCTCTTGCTGACGGGAAAGATGCTGTAGATCTCTTTTATTGATAGGTTCATCCATTCAAAGCGGTCCAAGTGTACCTTTAAGTGAGCACCGTGGGTGTGCGCGGCGGGCTTCGATTCAACGCGCTCGTTTAAAAAGGTGAAATAAATGAGATTGTGCAGATAATTACGAAACTGTTCGGTGTGCGTGGTACTGGCCCGTGTACGGATCATTTTTTCTGCTTCGTCCAACAGGAAATTGGCAACACTGGTCGGCAAGGCAACCTGACGGTAACGCATTCCGGGCAGGTCCTTATGTTCGGGAAAGTACATCTTACAGAACATCTCGAAATACTCTTGGCGGAAAAAGAACGTAAAATGATTGCCTGTCGGATCGAGCAACTTCCATTCATGCGTGGTGTCTGCTCCTAAAAACACCACGCCTCCCTGCTCCATCAAAAAGCGGCGGCCATTATAAAGATTTTCCCATCGGCCGTGGACGATCAGCGTAAATTCCGCAAAACCTTGGTGTGTATGCAACTTGGAATCTTTGGAGTGGAAACTGTAGCCAAAGTCGCTTTCCGTGGTCGGAATGTGTATATAATCGTCAAATCGGTGCAATTCCGCTTCATAATTGGTTGCCACGTTGCTCACCACCTGCCTTTCAACTGTTTTTATTGTAATCAATTGACCGCTCGTTGTCAAGCCAAATGCGTTAATAGACAACTGAACGAGTTTTACAAAAGCCGTACGAAGTACCGAAAAGACTTTGGTAATCTCCTATATTTTCCTGGAAAAAAATACTCAAATTTGGAAAAAAGTGATAGACAAGCGGTGAAAGGTTTGCTACTATTGAATTACAAGGGGGCAGTGGCATCCTTTTGAATTGCCCCAAGCAAGGGAATTTCATAAAATGGCTATTGTTATTTTATAAGGAGGAAGAATCATGAAAAAGTGTATTTCCGTTATTTGTGTCGTACTGCTGTTTTGTGCGGCGTGCATTTTGCCGACGAGCGCGGCGGTGACTCCGGCTGTCCGTATGGACGGTCCGGTTCAGGCAAAGGCCGGCGAGACGATCAGCGTTGCTATGTCCGTGCAGGGCGCGATCGGCGGCGTTGAGGGTTTGATCAAATACGATCCGGCCAAGTTGGATTACGTCGGAACGACGTTGCGTGCGGACGTGGTGGCACTTGGCAATACGGAGGATGTTACCGTGCGTGCAGATGAGGCCGCCGGTGAGATCCATTTTGTGGATCTGTCCAACGTGGACGGCGGCACGGCACCGAACGATGCGTGGTTGGCTGTCAATTTTGAGGTTTTGATGACGACGGCGGGTGATTCGACTGCCGTGACGCTGGCGGATGTGTTTGCCGCGGATATGACCTCTCTCGGAACGGTGGATGTGATAAACGCCAATACGACCGTTACGGTAGTGGATGACAGCAATTTGTCGATCGATATGGAAGGTGCGACGATCAAGACGGATATCGCCAAGCAGGGCATTCGCTTCCAGTCCACCAAGACTGCGGTCGTTACGTCGTCTACTTCCATTACGGAGGCGGGTATCATTATGCTGCCCACGGCTCTCTTGTATGACGGTCAGGATCTCGAACTGAATACGGTCGGCAAAAGAGGCGCCACTCCGGCGGTTGCCAAAACGAACGATGCGGACGAACTGGCGCGTATCGCCAACGGTGAATCGTTGTTCGGTACGCTGACTAACGGTACCGTTAACGGTCGTGCCAACGTGAAGATCACGGCGCGTGCGTACGTGAAACTGAGTAGCGGCGCGGTGGTGTACTACAGCCACAACGAAAAGACGGATACCGGCATTGAAACCGGCGAAGCGACGAAGTCGCTGGTGTCGCTGGCGCAGTCGATCGCCAAGAAACAGATCGCAGGCGGCGCCACCGATACGCTTGGTGCGGTTCTTACTAACAAGGTACTCGCCGACGATGAGGTGACCGAACTGCTTACCTTCTGCCGTGAGAATTTTGCGTTTTTGTAAGGGGGAATAGCCGGTGAAGAAGTATGAATCCCCGCTTTGGCGGGTAAGCCGTTTGACGGCGGTCTCGATTGTCACCGTTTCGACGGATGACGGATGGAAAGAC
>JAZOBT010000021.1:0-6745 GCA_045596125.1 Acutalibacteraceae bacterium
GCCCGTGCTGAAAAAGGCAGGCGTGGTGGATGCGGGCGGTCAAGGCTTGTACATCATTCTGCGTGCGATGCAGGCCGTGTTCCGCGGTGAGCCCATCGTGGAAGGCGATACGACGAATCAAGTCACCGCTTCCCAGAAAAAAGCCAGCGCCGCCGGTTCGTTTGAAGCGGATATCAAATTCACCTATTGCACCGAATTTATCGTCGCACGCGACAAAAATTGCAGCAAAGATCCTCTGCAACTGCGTGCCTACTTGGAATCCATCGGCGACTGCGTCGTGGTAGTGGATGACGAAGAGATCATCAAAGTTCACGTGCACACCAACGATCCCGGCAGCGCGCTCACCAAGGGCGTGGAATACGGCCAGTTTGAAACCGTCAAGGTGGAAAATATGCGCATCCAGCACGAAAATGCCGGTTGGGTTGGTGACGATGAAGGCGGTCCTGTCGCCCCCGCGCGAGTCGATCCCGAAGAGGACTTCGGCTTTGTTGCCGTTGCGGCCGGTGACGGCCTGCAGGCATTGTTCACCGATCTGGGCTGTCAACAAGTGGTGTCGGGCGGTCAAACAATGAACCCCTCGACCGACGATATTCTCAGTGCGATCGAAGCCACGCCCGCCAAGGTCGTGTATGTGTTGCCGAACAATAAGAACATCATCCTCGCCGCCGAGCAAGCCATTCCGCTTGCCGACCGCGAAGTGCACGTGTTGCCCACCCGCACCATCCCGCAGGGCATTACGGCGATGCTCAACTTCAACCCCGATGCCGAGGTCGAAGAAAACCTCACCGCGATGATGAAAGCGGCAGACGCCGTCTCCACCGGTTCCATCACCTTTGCCGCACGTGACAGCGATTTTGAAAATCGCGCCATCCACGAAGGCGATATTCTGGCGTTGGATAACGGCAAGCTTTCGTTCACCGACTCAAACGTCAGCCACGCCGCCGTGAAGCTCACTCGCAATATGGTGGCGGCACGCCGCTTGTCGGGCAAAGAGATTACCTTCATCACCCTTCTGTTCGGTGAAGGCGTTACCGAGGAGGAGGCAGAAGATACCCGCGCGGTACTCGCGGCCAAACTCGGAAACGATGTGGAGGTTACCACCGTGTGCGGCGGTCAACCGGTGTACTACTACTTCATTTCCATCGAATAATGATAAAGCCGATAACGCCTTACGGTGTTATCGGCTGTTTTTCTTATGTAAGGAGGCGGTTCGGTGCTGACACTCGATACTTCGGTACAATTTCTTAAAGGCGTAGGCGAAAAGCGCGCCGAGCTGCTCGCGCGTCTCGGTATCGTCACCGTCGGCGATCTCATCAACCATTATCCCCGCCAATACGAAGATTGGTCCATTGTCTTCCCTATCGCCACCGCACCGCGCGGCGAAACGTGTTGCGTGCAAGGGCGCGTACTGGCGGCACCCGTGGAACGGCGCATCCGCAAAGGACTCACGTTATACACGTTCTCCGTTACGGACGGGTTATCTCTGATGCGTATCACGCTGTTTAACAATCCCTATGCCGCCCAAAAGATCGTAGCGGGTCGGGACTACCTCTTCTTCGGCACGATCACGGGATTAAATGCCCCCGAAATGTCCTCCCCACTCATTGAACCGGCGGAGGGAGGCGCACGCATTCGTCCCATTTATCCGCTCACGGCGGGGCTCAATTCGCGGTATATTGAAAAACTGGTCTCCTCCGCGTTACTGGCGCTGGATCGCCAACTGGAAACCGATATATTACCCGACGCTCTGCGGCGCGACTATCAGTTGTGCAGTAAACGGTATGCGTTGGAAAATATTCACTTTCCTGCAAGCCGTGAGGCGCTGGAAACGGCACGCCGCCGCCTGGTGTTTGAGGAACTGTTTTTATTGCAACTGGGACTTTTGGGTATCAAAGGCCGCAGTTTGACCGAAACGTCCGTACACGTCCACAACGATTATACGGCAGATTTTTGCGACAGCCTCCCCTTCTCTTTGACAGGCGCGCAACGCCGCGCCGTGGAGGATTGCATCGCCGATATGCGCCGTCCCGCCCCGATGAACCGCCTGTTACAAGGCGATGTGGGCAGCGGTAAAACAGCGGTAGCGGCGTGCGTGGCATATACCGCCATTCGAAACGGCTGGCAATGCGTTATGATGGCACCCACCGAGATCCTTGCTCGCCAACATCAAGAATCCTTACAACGCTTATTTGCCGATCGACCCAACATTCGCGTCGGTTTGCTCACAGGTTCACTCACCAAAGCGCAAAAACGAGAGGTATTGGAACAACTCGCAAGCGGCGAATGTCAACTACTGGTGGGCACGCACGCCGTTTTGTCCGACAATGTGCAGTTCGCGGCACTCGGCCTTGTCATCACGGATGAGCAACACCGTTTCGGTGTGCGGCAACGCGCGGCTTTAGCCGCCAAAGGGTTGCACCCGCATCTGCTGGTTATGTCGGCCACCCCCATTCCCCGCACACTGGCGCTGATGGTGTATGGCGATCTGGATGTCTCTATACTCAACGAACTCCCACCCGGTCGCACACCGATCGAGACATACGCCATCAACACCGCCAAACGCGAACGGGCTTACAATTACATTCGCAAATTCCTCGACGAAGGTCGTCAAGCGTATATCGTCTGCCCGCTCGTGGAAGAGGGCGAGACCGATCTTGTCGCCGCCGAGGCGTATGCCGAGCGACTGGCAAACGGCGCGTTTCAAGGCTACACCGTTGGCCTATTACACGGAAAGATGAAAGCCAAGGATAAAGAAAAAACGATGCGCGATTTTTCCGAAGGGCGGTTATCGCTGCTCGTCTCCACCACCGTAGTGGAAGTCGGTATGGACGTCTCAAACGCCGTTTTAATGGTAATTGAAAACGCTGAACGGTTTGGCTTGGCGCAATTGCACCAGTTGCGCGGGCGTGTCGGGCGCGGCAAATTTGCATCCACGTGTATTCTCATCTCCGACGCGCAGAACGCTGAAGCCGTGCGACGCCTCAAGGTGATGTGCGATACCACCGACGGCTTTAAGATCGCGGATGAAGACTTGCAACTGCGCGGCCCAGGCGATTTTTTCGGCAACCGCCAGCACGGCTTGCCTGAACTCAAAATTGCCGACCTGCTCAGCGATATCACCGTGTTACACCAAGCGCAAACCGCCGCACGAGCGTTGCACGAACGCGATGCGGCATTGGCGCTTTCCGAGCACGAACAACTCCGCGATGCCGTGACGGCACTGTTTAAGCGCACCGGCGAACAAGGGTTAAATTAAAAACGACCGAGACTTCTGTCTCGGTCGTTTTTTACAGTTCATCCAAGGTTAAATCATATGCAGGCAAGCATTCTTCTATAAAGCAATCTGCCGCGGGTAACCCCATATTTCGCACCGCTTCTTCGGTAGCCTGCCGCGCTTTCACAAACTCGCGGTTGCCTTGCTTAATCTCTTCAATGCATTTGATAAGCGCCGCCAGCTTATCCGCGGCTTTCACCAGTTGCAATTCCTCACTGTCTTGCGGCAACAACAGCGCGCGGTATTCCGCTTCCAGATCGTGCGGCAATTTGGAAAGGAGTTTGTTGGCCGCCACCTCTTCCAACTGCCGATACGCGGCGCGAATGGCGGGATTATCGTATTTTACAGGCGTCGGCATATCGCCTGTGAGGATCTCTGTGGCATCGTGATACAGCGCAAGCAAGACACACCGATTTACATCCACCGCACCGCCGAACCGTTTATTGTGCAGCAACGCCAACGCGTGCACCAGTACCGCCACATCGTGCGAATGCTCACTGATATTCTCCGTTTTGGTATTGCGCATTAATACCCAACGGTTGATATTTTTCATACGCGACAACATCGCAAAAAAAGGATACATCGCAACCTCTCCTTATCGGCGGGTCATTCGCATTATAGTTGTACAAATCCCAATTTCTTCATCGCTTTACCCAGCGTACGGCCCGCCACATACGATGCCCGCTCAGCCCCTTGCTTCATCAGCGCATCAAGCTGCGCTTTATCCTGCATCAACACGGCAAACCGTTCTTGAATCGGCGCCAATTCCGCGGCAACCGCTTCACCGACCGCCGTTTTAAAATCACCGTATCCGCGACCGACAAACTCGCTCTCGATCGTTTCCAACTCCTTGCCCGTAACGGCAGAATAGATTTCCATCAAGTTATTGACACCGTCTTTGCCGGGAGCATACCGCACCGTCGCCTCACTGTCGGTCACCGCGCGGCGGAATTTTCGCAAAATGGTGTCGGTGTCATCTTTCAGTGAAATAAACGCATTTTGGTTCTCATCCGACTTGGACATCTTCTTGGTCGGATCCTGTAACGAACGCACACGCGCGCCCGTTTTCATAATGTACGGTTCAGGCACCGTGAAGGTATTGGCATACAGATTGTTAAACCGCAACGCAATGTCGCGTGTCAACTCGCAATGTTGCTTTTGGTCTTCACCCACCGGCACATACTGCGGCTGATAGAGCAGAATATCAGCCGCCATCAGTGCGGGATAAGTAAACAGTCCCGCATTGATATTGTCGGCGTGTTTTGCGGATTTATCCTTAAACTGCGTCATACGCGAAAGTTCACCGAACTGGGTGTGGCAAGACAAGATCCACGACATCTGCGCGTGTTCGGGCACCTGCGACTGCACAAAGAGCAGGGACTTTTCGGGATCCAAGCCAATCGCGAGCAACAGCGCAAACATCTCACGCGTTTGCTGACGCAGTTTGGCGGGCTCCTGCCGCACCGTGATCGCGTGCAGATCTGCAACGGCGAAGAAACATTCAAAGTTATCTTGCATCGCTACCCAGTTGCGCAAGGCACCCAAATAGTTACCCAACGTGGGGGTACCCGTCGGCTGAATACAACTCAGCGCGCGGGGCAAACGCGGGGTTTCGGCAGTTTTTGTTACTTCTTGCATTAAAAATCATCCTCGATAAAAAATCTTTTTCTTATAATACCACACTTAGATTGACTTTTTCAACCAAAAATTGTAGTATATATAATATATGTCTGAAAAATTAGGAGGATCCGTATGACCGCCCTGCAAGAATTAGCCGATTTGTTGTTCCCGAACGTCACCGAAACACCGGAAGATTGTGAACAACGGTATCCCGCACGACAATTGCCCGAAGGAGCACGCGTTGTGCGTATCGCCCCCTCACCCACCGGTTATCTGCACCTTGGTGTGCTGTTTACCGCTACGGTAAACTTTTTAACCGCGCAAGCTTCAAAAGGTCTATTTTACTTCCGCTTGGAAGATACCGATAAAAAGCGTGAGGTTGACGGCGGCGCCGCCGATATTCTGGCGGGCTTGCGACAATACGGTCTGGTGATCGACGAAGGATACGAAGCCCCCGGTAAGGAAAACGGCAACTACGGTCCCTATCGTCAAAGTGACCGCGCGTTTTTGTACCACATCTTCGCCAAAGCGTTATTGCTGCAAGGGCTGGCGTATCCCTGCTTCTGCACCGCGGAAGACTTGGAAGCAGTACGTGCGGGTCAAGAAGCAAAAAAACTGCGCACCGGCTACTACGGCGAATATGCCTCGTGCCGTTCGCTTACACCCGAACAAGCTATCGAAAGGGTGCGCGCGGGTGTACCCTATGTGTTGCGCTTGCGTTCCCCAGGGGATGAGTCGCGCCGTATTAAGTTTGATGACGTGATCAAAGGCACCATCGAAATGCCCGAAAATGACCAAGATATTGTCCTGCTCAAATCCGACGGTATTCCCACCTATCACTTCGCACACGCGGTGGACGATCATTTGATGCGCACCACCCACGTCATTCGCGGCGATGAATGGATCGCGTCGGTGCCGCTCCACTTGCAACTGTTCCGCGTGTTGGGCTTTAAGCCGCCGAAATATGCGCACGTCAGCCCCATTATGAAAGAAGATAACGGCGGCAAGCGCAAACTTTCCAAGCGTAAGGACCCCGAAGCCGCTGTGCACTTCTATGCTGAGCAAGGCTATCCTGCCGACAGCGTGCAAGAATACCTGCTCACCATCGCCAACAGCGATTACGAGGAATGGCGCCGTTGCAATGCGGACAAGCCGCGCAGCGCGTTCCCGTTCAATTTGAAGAAGATGAGCGTGTCGGGTGCGTTGTTCGATCTGAACAAGCTCAACGATGTCAGCAAAAATGTCATTGCAGGTATGGATGCCGAGGCCGTTACCAATGCGGTGTTGGCGTGGGCAAAAGAGCAAGATCCCGCACTGTACGAAAAGCTCGCCGCCGATATCGACTTTGCACGCGGCATCTTCTCCATCGACCGCGGCGGTCCCAAACCGCGTAAAGACTTGTCGCGTTGGAGCGAAGTACCCGCCTATGTGGAATATTTTTACGAGCGTCCCACACAATATCCTTGGCCGGAACAACTCACGGCGGACGATATTCGCGCTATCTTGACGGCGTATCCCGCCGTATACGATCCCACGCAGGACAAGCAGGCGTGGTTTGATACCATCAAAGCCCTGTGCCCGCAACTCGGTTTCTGCCCCGAGATCAAAGAGTATAAAAAGCAACCGGATGCGTACAAGGGGCACGCCGGTGACGTCAGCACCGTTATCCGTATCGCCGTTACGGGTCGCCGTAACACGCCGGATCTGTGCGGTATTATGAGTTTGCTGGGAACTGAGGAAATCAACGCACGTCTTAACCAAGCGTTAGGCACACTCTGAGGAGGTAATATAAATGGCTGTAGAACCGATCAACACCACCGAAATGGGCGGTAACTTTATTCACGATATCAT
>JAZOBT010000022.1:0-15735 GCA_045596125.1 Acutalibacteraceae bacterium
TGAGATAAAAACAGGAACCAGATCGGTGGCGATCCAGACCAACGTTAAAATGATGAAGGAAGCCACGGGTGCCGCGCGGACGATATGCAGTAACGGGGAAAAAAGTACCCGTATCAATCGAAACCGTGCGGTGAGCACCGCCAAGAGACTACCGACGGCCAGTGCGGCCAAAAAGCCTGCACAAATGCGCAACAGCGAGATGCCGACCGCTTTCCAAAACGGGGCGGTGACAACGAGCGAAGACAGCGTTTGCAACACGCGCCACGGGGTGGGAATGAGTAATTCCTGGTTGATCGCGGTGGCGGCGATGTGCCACACGACGATCCAAAAGATCGCCGCCAGCACACCGCCGAGTACGCGGTGGGAAAGAGGTTTATCCGACGTAGTAGAACGCGTCATCCGGCAGCTTCCCGCCGATGGCTTGCGGTTTTGCATTGTACAACACCTCATAGTATCCTGCGATCTGCGTTTTCATTTGTGCGCCCGACACAAAAGTCAGCTGGCAGTTCGGGATGGCTTTTTTGGCAATGGCGGCTTTGGGGATGATACCGTAGGTTTCACACAACGCCGCGGTAGCATCCACATTCGATGCGGCGGAGATGGAGGAGGCATACTCCTTCAAGAACGCATCAACAGCCGCTTTGTTAGAGGACAAGAACTCTGAGCGTACCGCTACACAGCCCATCATCAATTTGTTGTTTTCGCCGGCGACGGCTTCCCACGCAGAGTTCATACCAAACGCTACGCGGATGTCTTTGTTTTGTGCCATAATGGACGAAACCTGCGGTTCGGGAACCATCGCCAGTGTGATATCGCCTTTTACCATTTTGGCGGCGAGTTCGGTGTTCTCACCGATAAACTCGATGGTGACATCTTTGCCGGGGGTCAAGCCGTTTTTCTCCAGCACATATTTCAAAATATACTCGGGATTCGCGCCTTCGCCCGTGGAATAGATGGTCTTTCCGCGCAGATCTTCCACCGATTGAACCGTGTTGCCGTTTTCCAACATATACAGCACACCTAACGTGTTGACCGCAAGCAGTTTCACCTTGCCGGAGGTCTTGTTATACAGATTCGCTGCCACGTTGGTGGGGAGAGCCGCAATGTTGAGTTCACCCTGCGCCAATTTGGTGCTGATCTCCTCAGGGGAGGAGCCGACGGTGAACGTGTAATCGTTGGTGGAGGTGCCTTTGGTGTCGGCTTCCATCAAATGAACCATACCGACACCGGTGGGGCCTTGGATCGTACCGATCTTAACTGCGGTTTTTGCCACCGGGGCCGTGGTGGTTGTGGATGTGCCGCCGTTATCGGTGCCGCATCCTGTCAGAGTCAGTACCACAAGCAACAACGCTGTGAGTAAAGCGAGCCATTTTTTCATAAAAGATCCCTTCCTTAATTGGTTTTATTTGATCAAACGGTATTGTCGATCCTCGCGTTCCAGTACGCCGGCATCCAGCAGTGCATCTAACGCGCGGTACAGACTCGACCGTCCGATGTTCAAGGTGTGTGCTAACTCCACCATACTGGGCGGCAACGTCACCGTGCCGCGTTCATCTTGATGGGTAAGCAGATATTGGTATAAGCGATGCTCAGCACCGCCGGTGGTGACCACCGCCAATTTGCGATTGAGGAAACGAATACGCCCCGACAAAAAGCGAATATAATTTTCCGCCAGTAACGGAAATTTCACCAACAAGGACGATACCGTCTCCTGTGAGAGAAAGAGGATGGATGTTTTTTCTTCCGCGACAATGTGTGTTACATACGTATCGGAAGAATCGTACAATGCCGCTACACCGAACATACAGCCGGCGCCCAGTCGGTTCATCATCAGCGAGTGGTTGCCGTCTTCGGGGGTGTGTACCGTGACGCTTCCCGATACGATCAATCCGATGGCATGCCGAAACGTGTCACTGCGATAAATACTGTCACCGCGGTTGAATGTGAACGGTGCATCCAACTCGTTTGCGATGGTATGAAGTTGTTCTTTGTTCATCCCTGCAAACAGGGGGAACATCGTCAATATATCGCCCATACGCGTCCTCCAAAGTGTCCCATTTGGGACACTTTACTATAGTATAACCGATTTTTTCGCAAATTGCAAGAGGGGATTTACATTTTTAAAAAATTGTGATATCCTATAGATAATCACGGAATAAGGGGATAGGTAACGATGAAAAAGGTTACAGCTGTTTTCGCGATGCTGGTATTGTTGATCGGATTGCTCACGGTCGGCGTCTCGGCAGATGGCTTTGAATTTCGCGAGATGTCGCGCCAATGGGTCGGCACGTCGTTGCAAATTACTTGGAACAGCAATGAAGCGACCGCGGATACGGAAATTGAAGATATTCTCATTGGTGGCAACAGCTTTAATTTCACGATGAAAGACGATAAAACGCTGGAAGTAGATACGTCGGATCTGGCTGCCGGTGTCTATACGGTGACGTATGAATATGTTGTCGGTGCGACACAGAAAACGGCAACGGGTGCCGATTTGATTATGAGCGGCGTGGCCAACGTCACGCTTTCTGCCGTTATCAACGGTGACGGAACGGTAACGGTTACGGCAAAGAATGCCAGCGGTGCGCCGATTGCGGGGTATGACCTGCTCCTCACCATCGGTAATATGAGCGGCATTACGGGCAAGACGAATGCCAATGGCGCGTACACGTCGTATATTACCGCTGAAATCGGACAAACCGTAACGTATGAAGGAAAGATGACGACGGTCGGCGAGGTGACGTATGCCGCGACAGCGCAACAGTCAGTCAAGCGTCAACAGGTGACTACTACCACTACCACGGTGCCGACCACCACGGCAACTACCACGACGGAAAGCACCGATACCACCGAAACCACGACGACCGAGGAGTCGACTGAAACCACCACAACCGTTACAGAGAGTACGACGACGGTTGCTACAACAACGGTGGACAAAGAAGCGGGTGCTTCTACCACCAAGGTGCACACCAATGAGACCGTTTTGGGCGCGGGTACCACCGCAATCAAAGAAGGCAAAGTGGTGATTAATGTTTCCACCGATGAGGCGGTGCTTCAGTTGTTCGGCTGTGATGCCAATGCGTTTGCGGGCAAGGCTCGCCTGTTTATGTCGCAAGACGATTATACGGGCCTTATCGGTCGCAACAACGACAACCTGCTTATGCTGAATGTACTGACCTCCAATCAGCCTGTTTCGGAAACGCAATTGCGTGCGGCGCTGGCAGACGTTTCGGCGTTCGCGGGGTATGCGGAAGCCGAGCGCACATGGATCACGTTTGATTTGAGTTTCTTGATCTTGGACAAAGCGGGCAACACGGTTCCTGTCTCCGCGATGCCGATCGACAGCACCTATACCGTGGAGTTGCCTGTTCCTGCTTCAATGAAGAAGTGCGATGAATTGGCTATCACACTGATGGATGGCGACGGTTTGATGACTCCCGTGAAAGTAGCGGTCAGCGGCGGCACGTTCAAACTGCAGATCAACGCGCTGGAACCGTATACGTTGATTGGCTTCGGCGCGGAAAGTTCCGGTAATGCGGGCGGTGTTTCCATCTGGGTGGTGTTGCTGTTTGTCGCCGGCATCCTGTTGCTTGCCGGTGCGGGTGTATTGCTGTATTTGTTTGTGCTGCGCAAGCCTGCTCCCGCGGCACAATCCGAAGCAAAAAAAGAAGCGGATACGCCTGTGATCGCGGTACAACCGGAGGATGACGGAAACGACATCTACAGCGGCCGTACGGATATGCCTCCAACGGATAAAGAATAAAAAGGAACAGCCCGTCAACGCTTGGCATTGACGGGCTGCCTTTTATTTGTTTAACAGGGACTTTATTGTTTCGCATAAGATAGGAATGCCGCGTTCGATCTGTTCGTCTGAGGGTGTGGAATAATTTAAACGGAACGAATGGGACGGTACGGTTTCATCGCATTGGAAGGTGCTTCCGGGTACCACAAAAATGCCACGTTCCGACAATTTTTGCAACAGAGTTTCCAGTGAGATGCGCTCAGGAAGCGTACACCACAAAAACAGGCCGCCCTGCGGTCGGGTATAGGTGACTTCTTGCGGCATATACCGATCGAGCAATTCGAGCATCAATCCACATTTTTTGCCGTACAGTTTTTGAATGCCGGCGATATGCTCTTCCAGATCGTACTCTTGCATATACCGTGCACACAACATTTGAAAAAAGATGTTGGTGTGAACGTCTTCCACTTGTTTGGCGATGACCATTTTTTGAATCAGTTCATCGCATCCGCACGCGTAACCGACGCGCATACCGGCCGATAATATCTTGGAAAAGGTGCCGCAATACAACACGCGTCCGTCGGTATCCATACTCTTCAGCGTGGGGAGATCTTCGCCCGCAAAGCGCAGATCGGCGTAGGGGTTGTCTTCCAAGATCAGCTTGTCATATTGCCGTGCCAGAGCGTATACCGCCTTTCGCTTTTCAAGCGACATTGTAACACCTGTCGGATTTTGAAACGTGGGGATGAGATACAGAAAACGTGCGTCGGGATTTTCTTGAAGAGCGGTTTCCAAACTGCTAATGCTGATACCGTCTTCTTCCAATTCCACGCCGACAGGGCGCACTCCCAAAGAACGGAAAGCGTTGAGTGCGCCGATGAACGACGGATTTTCGCAGATAACGGTGTCGCCCTCGTTGCACATCACTTTACAGCATAACTCAATGGCTTGTTGCCCACCTGATGTGATGAGTGTCACATTGCGATCGGTATCGATGGAGAATACGTCGCGCAGACGGCGATTTACAAGTTCGCGGAACAGGGGGTATCCCTCGGTTACGCTGTATTGCAAGGCATTGGTGGCGTCGTTGGCGAAAATATCTGCCGCCAAGAGTTGCAAGCGTTCTACCGGAAACGATTCCGGTGCCGGGTTACCCGCGGCAAACGAAATCGCGCCCGGCATACCCAAACTTTTAAAGATCTCACGAATGGCAGAGGGTTTCATCGATTGTATTTTACGAGAGAATTTCAGTTCCATTTTCATCACCGTGTAACAGTATACCATCAGGGGTGCGGTTTGGCAATAAAAAGTTTGACAAGGTATTTGATTTATGTTACAATGAACGAAATTCGGTTGGAGGTGTCGCTATGCGCGGTTTTCGAATGTGCGGCAACATGGGCATGATGTATATGCGTATGGCGTTTTTGCCTGCCTTGGGCCGTTCTATGGGTTAACATGCCCAAAGATTTTATGGGCACACAGGCGGCGAGATATCTCGTTCGCCTTTTTCTTTTTTAGTTCAGTACGAAAGGAAGCGTTTGTATGAGTTATCGCATCGACACACAATGCATACAGGGGGGCTATCAACCGCAAAACGGTGATCCGCGTGTATTGCCGATCTATCAAAGTACGACCTATAAGTATGATTCCGCCGAGCATTTGGGCGATCTGTTTGATCTGAAAGCGCCGGGCCATATGTATACCCGCATCTCCAACCCCACGGTGGATGCGGTGGAGAATAAGATTGCCTCGATGGAAGGCGGCGTCGGTGCGATGTGCACTTCGTCGGGGCAGGCTGCCAGTTTGATGGCGGTGCTCAATATCACTTCCGCCGGTCAAAACTTTGTCAGTTTGGCAACCATCTACGGCGGAACAACCAACCTGTTTGCCGTGACGATGAAGCGTATGGGCATCGAGGTGCGTTTTGCTACGCCCGATATGACTGACGAAGAGTTGGATGCGTTGTTTGATGAGAATACCCGTCTGGTGTTTGGTGAGACGGTTGCCAACCCCGCGCTGCGTGTGTTGGACATTGAGCGTTATGCCGCGCTCGCCCATCGCCACGGTGTGCCGCTGGTGGTGGATAACACATTTGCCACGCCGGTGCTGTGCCGTCCGTTTGAGTTCGGCGCGGATATTGTGACGCACTCCACCACCAAGTATATGGACGGTCATGCCACGGTGGTCGGCGGTGTAGTCGTGGACAGCGGTAATTTTGATTGGGCGGCTTCGGGCAAGTATCCCGAACTGACCACGCCCGATGAATCCTACCACGGTGTTGTGTATACCGAGCAATTCGGCAAGGCGGCCTACATTACCAAGGCGCGCGTGCAGTTGATGCGCGATCTCGGTTCCACCCCGCAACCGCTGGCGGCGTTCATTCTCAATCTGGGCTTGGAAACGCTCGCACTGCGTATGGAGCGCCATTGCGCCAACGCCAAAGCGGTGGCAACTTACCTGCAAAATCACGAGAAGGTCAGCTGGGTCAATTGCCCGATGTTGCCCACCTCCGATCAATACGAACTGGCGCAAAAGTATTTGCCTGACGGTTGCTGCGGTGTTATCTCCTTCGGTGTGCGCGGCGGTCGCGAAGCGGCAGTGCGGTTTATGAACTCGCTCAAGTTGGCGGCGGTCGTTGTACACGTGGCTGATGCGCGTACGTGCGTGCTGCATCCCGCCAGCACGACCCATCGCCAGTTGACCGATGAGCAGTTGGTTGCCGGCGGTATTACCCCCGATCTGATTCGTTTGTCCGTCGGTATTGAGAATGTGAATGATATCTTGGCGGATATCGAACAAGCGTTAGCTCAGGTTTAAGTAAGGAGGCATTGGTATGCCGATCAAAATTCCTAACCAGTTACCCGCAACCAAGACGTTGACGGAAGAAAATATCTTTGTTATTACCGAAACACGGGCGCTCACGCAGGATATCCGTCCGCTGAAAATTCTGTTATTGAATTTGATGCCCAAAAAGATCGTTACGGAAACTCAATTGGCGCGGTTGTTGGGTAATACGCCGTTGCAGGTGGAACTGGAACTCATTCACACCAGTACGCACGAGTCACGCAACACGCCCGCGGATCATTTGCTGAATTTTTATAAGACGTTCGAGGATGTCAAGCATCTGAAATACGACGGCATGATCATTACGGGCGCGCCTGTGGAGCAAATGCCGTTTGAAGATGTGGAATACTGGCAGGAATTGTGTGAGATCTTGGAGTGGAGCAAGACCAATGTGACCAGCACGTTGCACATTTGTTGGGGCGCGCAGGCGGGCTTGTATTATCACTACGGCATCGATAAGCAATTGCTGGACAAAAAGTTATTCGGCGTTTTCCCGCACACGGTGGACCGCCGTTCCTCAATTTTATTCCGTGGGTTCGATGATGTGTTTATGATCCCGCATTCGCGGCACACCACCATTTCTCGCGGCGATATTGAAGCAGAACCGCGGCTGAAGATCTTGGCGTCATCGGAAGAGGCGGGGGTGTATGCCATCGCTACCGATCGTGGCAGGCAGATCTTCCTCACCGGCCACGCGGAATACGATGCAGGCACACTGCGTGAGGAATATGAGCGCGATGTCAATGCCGGCTTGCCCATTGAAGTGCCGCAAAATTATTTCCCGAACAACGATCCAAAAAAAGACCCGCTGGTGACGTGGCGCGGTCACGCACACTTATTGTTCTCCAACTGGCTGAACTATTTTGTGTATCAAACCACCCCGTACGACCTGCGGGAGATTCGCTGATAAGGAGGTACCCCATTGTGAGCATACAAGAATCCGGTGAAATGTATTTGGAATCCATTCTCGTTCTCACGACGGAGAAACCGGCGGTGCGTGCCATCGATGTCAGCGAATATATGGGCTTTTCAAAACCCAGTGTCAGCCGTGCGCTCGGCTTGCTGAAGAAAGAGGAACTCATTGTGGTGGATGAGGACGGTCATATTACTTTGACCGATCAAGGCCGCAAAACGGCGGAAACGATCTACGCTCGCCACACGGTGCTTACGGCGCTGCTTGTGAAACTTGGCGTCGATCAAAAGACGGCGGCGGAAGATGCCTGCCGTATGGAACACGCCATCAGCGATGCCACATTCCGCGCCATTCAAGCACATATGGAAGAACATAAATAAAGGGCGCCCCTCCGAAAAACGAGGGGCGTTATTATTTGTATTATTGCATTAACGGTAACAGATATACCATAAACTGATGGGTAACCAAGGCGCCGCCGCAGGCGGCGGCGGCGACGATCGGCAAGCTTTTATTGTGCCAAGCCAGTAAAAAGGCGGCAACAAAGCCCACGATGGCGGAGATGTAGTGACCGGCCGCATAGAAGCAGGCAGGGATGGTCATAACGGTCAACACAGCATAGGGAATATAGTACAAGAACGATAAGAGGAAACGATTGGTGATCTTGCGCTTGAGGAGCACGAGCGGGAGCATACGCACCAAATACGTAACAGCCGCGGTTACCAGCAAGTATACAAAGAAAGGATAACCGTTCATATTACGCCGCCTCCTTATCTGCCACCGGAATAGGCGCTACCAATGCCGTAATTCCTGCGGCGAGCAGTGCGCAGATGATGACGACAAAGCCGCTCGGGACACTGCCAAGGAGGGAGATATATCGAAATGCACAACTGAATGCCGCCGCGAGGATAACGCATCCCAGCGTTGCGCGACTTGCGCGCGCGGCGGGAACGACAATGGCGATAAACATACCGTAAATAGCAATGCCGAGTGCTGAGGTAACGATGGCGGGCAGGATATCACCCGCGATGGCGCCGAGCAATGTGCCGCCGCTCCATCCGAGATAGGGAGTGAGTATCAGTCCGTAAAGATAGTGCCGCCCAACTTGTTCGCGTTGTGCGGAGGCTACAGCGAATACTTCGTCGGTATTCACAAATGAAATGATGAATCGATCGAGCAAACGCACGGTTCCATCCAGTTTTTGCGACAACGATATCGACATCAACGCATAGCGTAGATTGATGACAAACTGAGTGATCGCCAGTTCGGAAAGCATGCCGCCTGCCGTCATGATCGGTACGGCGGCAAGTTGCCCTGCCGAGGTGACGTTGGTCATCGAAATCAGCAATGCTTGGTAAATGGGTAACCCGCTGGTGACTGCAAAAATGCCGAAAGCAAACCCAACAGCCACATAACCGATACAGATCGGTAACCCATCAATTAACCCCTTGCGAAATGTATATCCCATGGTTTTCCTCCGTACAAAGTTTCACAAAAAAAGACCGTTCTCTCGCCGGCATCGTGCCAAGGCGACCGAACGGTCGTGTTGGTTTAGATCCAAGTATCTTCCGGGAATTCTGTAGGCGGAACTTCCAGCAGTTCCGGCTTTTTCAGCAAACGACGCAACATACGGAACGATTCCGCATAATAGTGTCCGTCACAAATGCGTTCATCCAATACAAACTTGACGCGCACAATTTTCTTGATCGAGACGGTGCCGTCCAGTTCTACGGTTTGGATGCGCTGCTTTTTACCCACCGCCATAAACACCGAGGTGGTACCGAAGTCGTACAGGTGATGGTAGATTGGGTCAATGCCGATCGAGCCGACGTCGGTGATATAGAAAGACGTATGGAACGGACTGATCTTATTGATGAAATTGTTCATCCAACCGCGGTGGTCCATAAAAATAATGAAATTGACAAACGCGCGGACCAAACACGCCGGCAGACGGTTTAATATGTTCGCGGCGACATCGGTGCTGTTTTCACCGTTTTTGTCGCGCACTTCCTTTTCCATTGCGGTATCAATACGGCGATAGATATCAAAAATCGTATCCGTCTTTTCAAAGCGCGGTTTGATGGTGGCCTCCAAGCCATTTTGGGACATCTCACGCTTAACAGTCATAGACGAAGTTAAATGACTGCGCGCGTAAGTTTTGCCGTTCATAACAAAACGGTTCAGTCGCGGGCGCAAGACGAACATCCGCATCGTCGCGGCGATAAATACGTGATACAACGAAAAATACGGCATATCGTACTCGCGACGCATTTTCCGCACGTATTTTTCCAGTTCATCGATCTCGATGACTTCGTCAAAAAACACTTGCGAGTCCGAGCGCTTTTTCATAATATGCGGCATCACCGCAAAAACCGATTGTGTGTGACGAAGACGCCAGCCGTCTTTGCGATCGCCAAAACGACGTTTTCTGTTTTCCATAATAACCCCTCGCTCAATTCGTAGAGTAAGTTAGTTAAGCAATGTTCGAAACCGCAAATTCAAACATCGTGTACTGCCGGATAGTTATATCACAGTATACCTCTTTTTTACGCGTTTGTCAAATTTCCGCGACAGAAAACAGAAACCGGCCCGCAAAAGCGAGCTTTTGCGGGCCGTGGGGAAATGGATGGAAACGATGTTTAGCAACCGCAGCCGTTGTTGCAGCCGCAACCGTTGTTGTAGCCGTAACCGCAACCGTCGTCACAGTCGCTGTTGTTGATGAGCAACAGAATGATGATGATGAACAGCAACCAACTGCAGTTGGCCTCGCCACAGAACAAATTACGCAAACACATAATAAGATCCTCCTTAATACTTATGAAATGTTAGCAACCACAACCGCAACCGCAGTTGTTGTTGCCGCGGGCGGTGGTGCAGCCGTTATCGCAGCAATCGCCCTGATCGAAAATCAGGATGATCGCGATGATAAACAGCAACCACGTGCAACTGGCGTCGCCGCAGAACAAGTTACGCAGACACATACGTCGTACCTCCTTTCCGAAAGCCGATGACCGCGCCTTCATTTTCATACTATGTCGCTGTGCGACTTGCGTGATGACTTTTTGAAAAATCGAGAAAATCGAAGAAAACGAGAGATATCAAAAGATAATCCTAAAAAATAAGGAAGCCAAATGCCAAATTTGACTTTATTTGACTTTGACTTTATTTGACTTTCGCTGTATTCTGTAGGCAAGGAAGTGAGACTATGCGAATAAGCGATGAGATTACGGCCTATATTCTTCATATTATGGAGCAGGCGGAAAATGGTGCAGCGGAATTGCAACGCAACGTATTGGCGGAAGAACTCGGGTGTGTGCCCAGCCAGATCACCTATGTGTTGTCTTCACGATTTACACCCGCACAAGGCTATTTGGTGGAAAGTCGCCGCGGCGGCGGGGGGTACATTCGCATCCGCCGTGTGGTGCCGCAAGAGCAAATGACACCGCTGATGCACGTGGTCAACTCAATCGGTGACGAACTGGTGCCGGCGGCGGCCGAGGCGATTCTGCAAAGTATGGTGTATCAAGGATTTATTACCAAGCGATCGGCGGGAGTGATGGCGGCGGCGTTGTCCGATCGGTGCTATCGGGATGTGCCCGCAGACGTGCGCGATCGGTTGCGCGCGTCGCTTCTTAAACAGATGCTAACGGCGTATACGATGTAAGGAGGTATGGTTATGTATTGTGATCACTGCGGCAAGCAAGCCGCTACGACCCACGTGAAAAAGACGATAAACGGCAAAACAACGGAATTGCATTTGTGTGCCCAGTGCGCGGCGCAACAAGGAATCGCGACGGCGCTTGGTGGGTTTGGCTTCAATATGGGCGATTTTTGGGGTTCTCTTTTCTCAGAACCCACACAGCGAACACAGGAAGATACAGTGCGCTGTCCCGATTGCGGTCGTTGTTTCCGCGAGATCGCTGAGCAAGGAAGACCGGGTTGCCCGACGTGTTATCTCACGTTTTATGATCGGTTGTTGCCGTCCATCCGCCGTATTCACGGCAAGACGCAACATACCGGCAAAGTGGCGGCGCAAGCCGATGATACCGTCAAAAAAGAACGCGAACTGCAAGCGTTGCGTGACAAACTGAACGCGTGTATTGCCGAGCAGGATTATGAGACTTGTGCGCAATTGCGCGATCAAATTCGGGCGTTGGAACAGGAGGGTGAGGCGTAATGGCACAGATGAAATGGTATCAACGCAGCGGCGCTGACGGCGATGTTGTGATCAGTACGCGCATTCGCTTGGCGCGGGATCTGGCGCATTTGCCGTTCCCGGCACGTATGACCGCGGAACAGCGGGAAGAGATCATCGGGCAAGTATTTGGTGCGTTCCCCGACGATCAGCCGTGTGCATTTGAGCGTCGCCGTATGGATGAATTTTCGCCTCGCACACTGTTGGCGATGGTGGAACGTCGGTTGATCAGTCGAGAGTTTGCACGCGATCCCGCAGGGGAAGCGTTGCTGTTTTCGGAAGACGAAAGCGTCAGTATTATGGTGTGTGAAGAGGACCATTTGCGGATTCAAGTGATGCGCGCGGGCTTTGATCTGGACAGCGCGTGGCAGGAAGCCACGTGTTGGGACGATTATTTGGATACCCGCCTCCACTTCGCATTTGATGAGCGGTTGGGCTATCTTACACAATGTCCTACCAATTTAGGTACCGGTATGCGTGCTTCGGTGATGTTGCACCTGCCCGCTTTGCAGGAGAAAGGCATCGTCCAACAGTTGGCATCCACTGTGTCAAAACTGGGACTCACCATTCGCGGTATGTACGGCGAGGGCAGTAAACCTGAGGGGGCTTTGTATCAACTTTCCAATCAGGTTACCTTGGGCATTACCGAGCAAGAGGCGATTGATAATTTGCGCAACATCGTTTTGCAGATCGTGCGGGAAGAACGCACGTGCCGTGAACAGTTAAAAGGAACGCCGACGTTCGAAGACCGCGTATACCGCGCATTGGGTATTTTGCAAAACGCCCGTTTGCTTTCGGGCAGTGAGTTTATGTCGCTTATATCGCAGGTGCGTATGGGCGTGGCGCTCGGAATGGTTTCGCATCTGACGTTGGATGCGTTGGATGGTTTGTTGATCGATGCACAGGCGGGTGCGCTGATGGAAGTGGCAGGGGAAGATCTGGAGCCGTCACAGCGCGACAGCCGCCGTGCACAACTTGTGCGTGAACGTATGTAAAGGAGGTTACGAGTATGAAATACGTATTTAAAGGGTTTACGGAAAAAGCGAATACCGCTTTGAATATGGCAATTGAGGCGGCGCAGCAGTTCGGCCACACGTATATCGGAACGGAGCACATCGTGCTCGGTCTGTTGCGTGAGGGGACGGGCGTGGCGGCAACCGTGCTCAACGGGCAAGGTGTTACCGCGGCACAGTATGAACAAAAGATCACCGAGGCGGAGAGCGGCGGTCAACCCACGCGCCTCACGCCTGAAGATTTCACCCCCCGTACCAAACGGGCGATGGAGACCGCTGTGTTGGAAGCACGCGGTGCTCAGCAAAGCTTTGTCGGCACGGAACACATTTTGATTGCGGTTTTGCGCGATGAAACGGGTGTGGCGGTGCGTCTCTTGTCGGCGATGGGCATCCGCCCCGTAGAAATGATCGAAGAGATCGCGCACTCGATCGGGTCTGCTCCTGTTGAAGGGGCGTCGATGGGGGCTTCGTCCGGTAATGCGAAACCTGCCGGCAACGGCAAAACGCCGACACTGGATCAATTCGGCAGAGATCTCACCGAAATGGCGAAAGCGGGGAAACTCGATCCCGTTATCGGTCGTGCGAATGAGATACAGCGCGTGGTGCAAATTTTGTCTCGTCGCACGAAAAACAATCCGTGCCTTATCGGTGAACCCGGTGTCGGTAAAACGGCGGTAGCCGAAGGTTTAGCACAAAAGATCATTGCCGAAGAGGTGCCGGATACGTTGCGCGGCAAACGCGTTGTTACCTTGGATTTGACAGGTATGGTGGCGGGCACCAAATACCGCGGTGATTTTGAGGAGCGCATTAAAAATGCGCTGGACGAGGTCGCTAAATCGGGGAATGTGATCTTGTTTATCGACGAGATCCACACGTTGATCGGTGCCGGTGCGGCTGAGGGTGCCGTGGATGCCGCGAATATTTTGAAACCCTCGCTGGCACGTGGTGAGATTCAGGTGATCGGCGCCACGACGCTGGAAGAATACCGCAAACACATTGAAAAAGACGCGGCGCTCGAACGTCGTTTTCAACCCATCACGGTGGGGGAACCTACCGCAGAAGAAACCGAAGAGATCTTGCGCGGTTTGCGTGACAAATATGAGGCTCATCACAAAGTGAAGATCACCGATGAAGCCTTGCGGGCATCGGTGCAACTGTCAACGCGGTATATTGCCGACCGCTTCTTGCCGGATAAAGCCATTGACTTGATTGATGAAGCCGCCTCGCGGGTGCGCTTGCGCGCGTTTACCGCGCCGACCGATGTGCGTCGGTTGGAAGAGGAGGTCAAACGCTTGTCTGCCGAAAAGAAATCCGCCATCAATGAGCAGGATTTTGAGCGAGCGGCAAGCCTGCGCGACGAAGAAAAGCGGGTGACCGAACAATTGGAAGCCGAGCGCGCGCAGTGGCAGGAGAAAAATGCCGCCGTCAGCGGCGAGGTGACAGCAGAGGATATCGCCGAGATCGTGTCGGGGTGGACGGGTGTGCCCGTTTCGCAACTCACGGAGGCGGAAAGCCAGCGGTTGCTCAAAATGGAAGACATCTTACACGAGCGTATTGTGGGGCAGGATGAGGCGGTCACCGCGGTGTCGCGTGCGATTCGTCGCGGACGTGTGGGTCTGAAAGATCCTCGTCGTCCCATCGGTTCGTTTATCTTCCTCGGTCCCACAGGTGTGGGTAAGACTGAGTTGTGCAAAGCATTAGCCGAAGCGATGTTCGGTGATGAGAACGCGATGATCCGTTTGGATATGTCGGAGTATATGGAGAAGCACACCGTATCGCGTTTGGTGGGTTCGCCTCCCGGTTATGTCGGTTACGACGAGGGTGGACAACTGACCGAAAAGATCCGCCGCAAACCGTATACCGTGGTGCTGTTTGACGAGATCGAAAAAGCGCATCCCGATGTCTTTAATATGCTGTTACAAATCTTAGAGGACGGTGTGCTGACCGACTCGCAAGGGCGGCGCGTGGATTTCAAGAATACCGTGATTATTATGACGTCCAACGTTGGTGCGCGGCTGATTACCGAAAAACGCAGTTTTGGGTTCGGCGATGCCGGGGAAACGGTGGGAGATGCCGAAAGCAGCCGCCGTATTCGTGAGAATGTGATGGGTGAACTGAAAAAGACGTTTCGCCCCGAATTTCTCAACCGCGTGGACGATATCATCGTGTTCCGTCAACTGACGCAAGAGGATATCCGTGCGATTGCACGCCGTATGATCGCGTCGCTCGACGGTCGTGTGCGTGATTTGGAGATCACACTCACCGTGACCGAAGAGGCAATTGCAGAACTTGCCCGTGCGGGCTTCGATCCGGTATACGGTGCTCGCCCATTGCGCCGTGCGATCCAGTCGCGCATTGAAGACCCGTTGGCGGAAAAATTGTTGGAAGGTGTTTTCCATGCAGGGGATACCGTCACCGTTGGCGTGGCGGATGGCGAATTGACGTTGGAGAGCACGCCTTCCGCTAAGGAATCTTGACAAATCGGGTGCTTTTGGGTACAATAAGTCCTGCGAGTGAGCCGGGCAGTCGCGTGCGCTTTGCGTATGAGGAAAGTCCGAGCATCACAGGGTGGGATAACGGCTAACGGCCGCCGAGGGTGACCTTAGGGAAAGTGCAACAGAGATATACCGCCGTGCTTGTCACGGTAAGGGTGGAAAGGCGAGGTAAGAGCTCACCGGCACACAGGAGACTGTGTGGCCCTGCAAACCCTATCCGATGCAACGCCGACTGAAGCGATACATTGACCCGATGTGCTTCGAAGGGCGGCTTGAGCTGTCTGGCAACAGGCAGTCGAGATAGATGACTGTTCACGACAGAACTCGGCTTACAGGTTCTCTCAACTACCGTATGAAATACGTGTATTATCTGACAGAAAGGATGCTGTACTATGGAAATTACCAAAACCACCATTATCGGCGATATTCTCGATATGGATCCCACCACCGCTCCTTATTTCTTGGAAATGGGTATGCATTGTTTGGGCTGCCCGTCTGCAAGAGGCGAAACCCTGGAGCAGGCGTGTATGGTACAC
>JAZOBT010000023.1:0-6708 GCA_045596125.1 Acutalibacteraceae bacterium
CCCATACCCGTGTCGATGTTGGGATGCTCGAGCGGTGTATAATTGCCGTTGCCGTCGTTCTCAAACTGCGTGAACACATTGTTCCAGAACTCGACGTAGCGGTCACATTCGCAACCGACACCGCAATCGGGCGAGCCGCAACCGTACTGCTCGCCGCGGTCAAAATACAGTTCGGAACACGGACCGCACGGACCCGAGCCGTGCTCCCAGAAGTTATCCTCTTTTCCCAACCGCACGATACGGTCGGGCGAGACGCCCACTTCTTTTGTCCAAATATCAAACGCTTGGTCATCCTCTTCGTAAATCGAAACCCAGATGCGGTCGGCGGGCATCTCCAATACCTTGGTGCAAAACTCCCACGCCCACGCGGTGGCTTCGTGCTTGAAATAATCGCCGAAACTGAAGTTGCCCAGCATCTCAAAATACGTGCCGTGGCGCGCCGTTTTACCTACGCGCTCAATATCGGGCGTGCGAATGCATTTCTGGCACGTGGTGACGCGCTTGCTCGGCGGCGTGATCTCGCCCGTGAAATACTTTTTCATCGGCGCCATACCCGAGTTGATCAGCAACAGCGACGCGTCGTTCTTGGGAACCAGCGGGAAACTGGGTAACCGCATATGCCCCTTGCTTTCAAAAAAACTGAGATATTTCTCGCGCAGTTCGTTCAGCCCTGTCCATTCCATCCGTTTATTCATCCTTTCTGAAAATAAAAACACCCCCGCCCCACTATGGGACGGAGGATTCCGTGGTACCACCCAACTTGCACCGCTTGGCGATGCCGCTTGACACCTTTAACGCAGGCGTACGCACCGCTCCTCGCGGTGAGGCTCCGAGGCGGCTCCCGTGTGCGGCAGGAGCGCCTTACAGCCACGGGCGCTCTCTCTGAACTGCCGGTGCAACGGTTCTTCCCCATCACAGCCGTTTCGTATTGTATCCATTGTACCGCAACCACCCTACCATTGTCAAGATGCAAATTAAAGGTAAACGCTCGTGCTTTGGGAACCCAAAGCACGGGCGGTTATTACATTACATTATCGGTTGATCGTAAACACATACGTGTACATTGAATGAGGAGGTGTTTTCCCGTAATTGGAATTGTTGGGGTCCAAATAACCAAACTGCTCGACAATTGCTTCTGGAGCGTATATTGTCTCAACTCTAATACAATTCTTGTCCGAAGCTACCAAGTAGATGGTTTTTGAAACCTGCTGTTCCCAAATAACGTTTCCATCTTTCAATTTTTCCGCAGCTTCCTTTTTGGCTTGTTCGATTTCCTGCTCGGTTGCTACCCGCGGAGCTTTCACCTTGGTAGCATCATACACAGGATTGCGATAGCGGAAACCTAAAAATCGTTCTTGCTCATCAAAAAAGAGAGTATAATGTATTTCCGTAACACAACCATTTATATAGCGAGTAAACTCAACTTTAAAAGTTGCATCAAAAGGAACACCACTCGTTGTCTCATCACTGTACTTTTTTTTGGTAATGTGAAACTCATCTAATGCTTTCTCCTCGGGGAACTCCTTCATAATAAACCGACGTAGAACATCATAGTCTTCGCTTTCATATGAAAATGTCAACGAATCATCCGTTGCCGGCTTAGTATAGGACGAAGCTACCGCTTTAGAAGGTTGAGTAGCCGCAGTGGTTGTCGTCTTGTTTTTCGTCGTAGTCGTTTTCTTTTTCGCGGTAGTGGTGGTCACATCCGTCGGTTGAGTGGTTGTGTGTATGGTGGAAGACACCGTCGAAGAGGTGGGTTGTAGGGTAGTCGTGGTTTGTGTATCCCCCGTCTTTCCGGAACCAACAGCCTGCGCCGGCGAACACGCCGTCAACAAGGCACCGCAAGCGAGTAACGCAACCCCTTGCCAATACCATTTCTTTTTGTTCATAAAATCGCTCCTTTCTAAGGATCAACACAATTCGTCAGCAATCATTGAAAACCACTGTTTTCTCTAGTTATAGATTAGCATATTTTACAAATCGCGTCAAGATTGTTTTTGTTGAATTTGCATAATTTACAAATTGTTCACAATTAACCAATATTAACATATCCCATCCGATACAGTTGGTCGCAGAGTCGTTTGAAGACGGGGGCGGTATTCTCGCCCGTGGTTTTGGAGTCCTCCGCCAACACGGTGATGACGTACTGCGGATCTTCGGCGGGATAAAACCCCGTGAACCAGCTATGCACCATCGTGGTGTTGCCGTTTTGCGTGCTCCACCCCGTTTCCGCCGTACCCGTCTTGCCCCCCGCCGTACCCACGGCGGGTGCGGCGGATTTGCCCGTACCGTCGGTAACGACGGCGCACATCATCTCGCGCAACGTGGCAGCGGTGGTAGGCGAGCAAATGCGGGACGCGGGATCGCGTTCGGCTTCGGTGAGATTGCCGAACACGTCCACCGCGCCGTGATACAAATTCGGGCGACGATACACGCCGTCGCCCGCCACACACGCGGTCATCGCGGCGATGTGCAACGGGGTCGCCAACAGGTCACCTTGCCCGATGGACACGTTGGCAAGCAGTACCGAACCCGCAAATTCGCTTTCCTGCGGCAAGGTGGCGCGGGCAGTCTGCCACCCCTCCATCAGCAGCAAGGGGCTGTCAAACCCAAGCAAAGAGGCATAGCGATACAATGCCGTGCCGCCCGTGAGGTGCGCGAGTTGTATGAAATAGGGGTTACACGACTGGGCGAAACCATCGTACAGCGATAGTGTTCCGTGGCCCAGCACATGGTGGCATTTAATGCGGTTACTGCCCACCTGCAACACACCGAGGCACGGGAAACTTTGGGTGATCGGCACACTGTTTTCGAGTGCCGCCATCGCGGTGACGGTTTTGAACACCGAGCCGCAGTTGTAGGTGGCGGTGGCGCGATTAAACAGCGGCGAACCTTCTTCGTCCAGATAATCGGCAAGTTGCGAGGCTTTATAACTCGGAAAACTGGCGAGTGCCAACACATCGCCGCTTGCGACTTCCATCACTACTACCGCACCGCGGCTGATCTGTGAGCCGGCAATCGTCTGCACCGCATTTTGCAAGGCGTAATCGATCGTCAACGCCGCCCCTGCTGTGGCTTGGTGCAGTGTATCGTCCACCACGACATCCTCCCCTGCCAACACGCGACCGGCGCCATCGGTACGGTAGGTGACCGTCAGTTTACCGCTGTGCTGTTCAAGAACGTCGTTTAAGGCTTGTTCCGCGCCGCTGACGCCCTCACCGCTCTCATCGACATACCCGATGACGTGCGATGCCACACCGTTTGTATCGTAGCGTGTGGGGATCGAGAATTGCAAAATACCCTCGGCAAGCGGGAACGAAGCGGCACTTTTGAGCACGGTTGGTTTGCCGTTTTCCAAGCGACCCGCAAAGTCATCCCATGCGGTCACAGTCCCCGACAATGCAGATAATGCCGACGGGACACCCAATACGCTCGCGGCATAGTGAGTGTCGGCGTTGGTGAGCTTTTTCAGATTTCGGTCATACAGTGTGCCGCGCGCCGTTGCCACCGTTACAGTGACGGTGGATTGCGCCTCGGCCACCTCGGCGTAGCCTTGCTCGGTGAGCTGGAAAATACGGGCGATGATACCGCTGAACGCGAACAGCACCGCACAAAATAAAACAACGATCCGTTTATGCATAAGAGCATACTCCTCTCTGCACGGAGTATGCCCTTTTGTAATCCAATTAAAACAAAAACCGTTCCTCAAAAGCAGAGGAACGGTAATAATTAGTCCGATTTGCGGCGGAGGTACACGCCGCGCGGCAGAGGGCGATCGAACGGCACTGACACGTTCATCATCGGGTGCGGAGCACTGTCGATGGCTTCCCCCTCTTCGTTATACAAGGCGGTGACAGTGAGCGGGAGCGGCGGTTCGTTCGGAAGCAAAACTTCCAGCATATCACCTGCAAAAAAGCGATTGCGCTGACTAAGCAGTAAACGACCGTTTTCGTACCCCGTTACCACGGCGGTTGCCTGATAATCGCGGATGTAACTGTTGGTAGTAACATTTTGTTGCGGCATACCGAAATAAAATCCCGTACCGTACGGGCGGTGGCTGACTTTCTTCGGTTCTTCCCGCAACCACGCGGGTTGGGTATAACTTTCGGGGCACCCGCTCGCAAAATACCCATCCACCGCTTGGCGGTAGGTATTGGTGATACCCGCCACATAAAACGCGGCTTTGGCGCGACCCTCGATCTTAAACGAGGACACGCCCGCGCGGCACAGCTCGGGAATGTGTTCCACCATACACAGGTCAAACGCGTTGAGCAAGTGTGTCTCCCCCATCTCTTCCACCACGGTGATGGGTTCGTCGGGGCGGGTGGGTTCCACCATATAATATCCCCAACGGCAAGGCTGCGCGCAGTCGCCGTGATTACCGTCGCGCCCCGTCAAGTAGGTGGAGAGCATACAACGGCCCGAATACGCCATGCACATCGCGCCGTGCACGAATGCTTCGAGTTCCAGTTCGGGCGGTGTCTTGGCGCGGATCTCGGCGATCTCATCCATTGAGAGTTCGCGTGCCAGCACCACGCGCTTGGCACCCGACTCGTACAATGTGCGCGCCGTTACGTAGTTCACCACACCCAGTTGCGTGGACACGTGCAAATCGCAATGCGGCGCATACCGTTTAGCAAGCGCCATCACACCCGGATCGGCGGCGATAATGGCATCGGTGCCGATATCGTCCAGCAGTTCCAGATAGGCGGGCAACGCGTCCATTTCGTCATTACGCGGGAGCACGTTGCACGTCACATACATTTTAACGCCCGCCGCGTGACAAGCGTCAGCCGCCGAGCGCAGTTCCTCTTCGGTAAAATTGGCAGGGGCGCGGCGCATACCGAAGCGGGTACCTGCCAGATACACCGCATCCGCGCCGTACAACAGCGCCGCGTCCAAGCGTTCCCGATCACCGGCGGGAGCAAGTACCTCCGGTTTACTGTACCGCTCAGCCATACATACCGATCCCGTACTTAGTGCACACACGCACGTGCTCATTGTACGTTTTGGAGTAGTATGTAATGCCCGTCTTGTAATCGGTGGCAAAGAAGTAGCATTTCATAATCTCCTCGTTTTCCGAGGGGGTGAGCACCGCTTTGATCGCAGCGAGACCGGGATTGTTGATGGGACCCGCAGGCAACCCTTCACGCTCGTAGGTGTCGTATGCGGTGTTCACAGCCGAGACCGAGCCGTTACCCGAAATCAGTTTAGCAACGTAATCACCCGTGGAATCGCATTGCAACTTGGGATAGGTCGCCGTATCGGCCATACGGTTGGCAAGCACACGGGACACCATAGCCATATCGTCGGTGGAGCCGGCTTCGCCTTGGATAATGGATGCCAAAATGATAAGTTCGTCTAACGTATACCCTTTGGATTTCATCGACGCGCGAATGGTGGTATCCAGACGCTTGTTGAAGTTATCCAGCATTTTACGCACCACCGTCTCACCCGAGCAACCCACATAAAATTCGTAGGTATCGGGGAACAAATAGCCTTCGAGTTTATAAATACGCGCGGCGTAGTCCGTTTGGTTGAGTTTGGAGAAATCCGCAATAAAATCGTAATCCTTGCTGTAATCCACCTCGGTCACGGCACGCAGAAATTCCTCTACCGTGCACACGCCTTTTTTCTCCAGACGCTCGCCGATCTGCACCATATTGAAGCCTTCGGGGATGAGCACTGTGGCGGTATCGCGCTTACGCGCCGTCTGCAGATTATCGATAAGCCCTTGGTAACCCATATTGGGATTCAGGCTGAAACTACCGGGCTGCCACGTGCCGTCCGCGCCCGACAAACGGGCATACACGCGGAACACAAACGGTTGATCAATGAGACCGTTTTCCGCCAGCACCGCCGACACATCCGCCGTGGAAGCACCTGCGGGAATGTCGATATCCACTGTTTTATCCATACGCGTCAAACCGGTGAAATCTAACCCGCCGACCACCAGAAAATACGCGAGCGTGCCCGACAAGCCCAGTACCACGATAGTGTAGATAAGGCTCTTGACCCAGCTGTGCTTTTTCTTGGATTTTGGTTGTTTTTTGGGAGCGGGTTGCGGCTTTGGTTCTTGGGCGATATGTATCGGCGGCTCGCTCTCTCGCACGACGGGAGCGGTTTCGACAGCCTCCCCATATTCACTGTCCAAGTCCAGTTCCAATTTAAACGCTTTCTTTGCAGGCTTCTCCTCTTTCGGCGTGTCCTGCAATTCGTTTAAAATGTCATCGACATTATAACGCTTATCCTCTGCCATCGTTTGTTCCTCCTTGCGGTGCTTTCGCTCTTACTTTACTGCGATCGGTGCGACGGATGTAATCCTCCGTCACGATCAATTCCACGCAACGGTCAAACCGTCCGTGCGGCAAGTAACGACGGATACACGCCGCATAGCATATACCGATCAAACTGCCGCCGAATTTCGGCAAAAACCGATCGTAATACCCTTTCCCGTACCCCAAACGGTACCCGCCGAAATCGTAACAAAAGGCGGGGATGATGCACAACCCGTCTGACAGATCGGTCGCCAACCGTTCGGGGTTCGGTTGCGGTTCATCCACGCCGAAACTGCCGGCGCTCAACTCGTCCAGCGAATCGATGTAATAGAACTCCATATCGCGTGTATCAGGCACACACCGCGGCACCGCCACACGTTTGCCGTCTTCCAACGCGCGGCGAATGATACGGCGGGTATCCACCTCGATC
>JAZOBT010000024.1:0-4317 GCA_045596125.1 Acutalibacteraceae bacterium
CTCTAGCCAACTGAGCTATACAGCCATGTTGCATCCCCTTTGGGGGACGCAGATTATTATATAGTATGTCCTATCATTTGTCAAGACTGTTTTTGCAAAAATTAAAAATTATTGACAAATTACATCGGCAGGCATATAGATCGTGATGCAATGGATGGGACACGTCTCGGCGCACTTGCCGCAGCCAACACATTTATCGGGATCGATCGACGCCAGCGAGTCGGTTACCGCGATGGCATCGTGCTCACACACCTTGGTGCATTTGCCGCAACCGATACAACCAACTTTACAAGCGGCACGCGTAACGGCACCCTTATCGTGGCTGGAACAGCGTACAATGCCGTGTACATTACTATCGTACATTGCAATCAATTGTTTCGGACACGCCGATACGCACTTGGTACAGCCGCGGCAGATGGTCGGGTCAACGTGCGCCAGACCATCTTTGACGGTAATGGCCTCATATTCGCAAACTGCCACGCAATCGCCGTAACCGAGGCAACCATAATTACACTGCCAGTTGCCACCATAGAACTGCGCCGCCGCGCGACAGGACGGGATACCGTGATAATCCAATTTGCGGGCGGTAAAATCCTCGCAACCGCCGCAACGCACCATCGCCGTCTTATGAGCAACACTGCCGCCATCAACGCCAAGGTAACGCGCAGTAGCTTCGGCTACCGCCACACCACCGGGCGAACACAAGCCAACTTTGGCGCCTTCGTTCGCCATCGCCTTGGCATACCCTTCACAACCGGAATAGCCGCAAGCACCACAGTTAGCGCCCGGCAACATATCCAGCAACGCCTCTGCCTTTTCATCTTTCGGCACCGCCATCAAAACGGAGGCAATCGCCAAGATCAGTCCGGCTGCTAAACCCAGACCACCGACCAGCAGCACGGCTACTAAAATCGTATTCATTGGTACTCCTCCTTACTTATAATCCAAAGAGACCTTGGAAACCGAGGAACGACACAGAAACGATGGAAGCCGCCACCAATGTGATTGGCAAGCCTTTGAGCGTTTCCGGCACTTCGGCACTTTCCAAGCGTTCACGCACGCCCGCAAACATCACCATAGCCAGCAGGAAGCCGAGGCCAGCGCCAAGCGCGTTTACCACGGATTGCACGAACGTGTATCCACTGTCAATATTCAAGATCGTAACACCGAGAACGGCGCAGTTGGTGGTGATGAGCGGCAAGTAGATACCCAAGGATTGATACAGCGGCGGAATGAACCGACGCAAAACGATCTCTACCAACTGAACCAATGCAGCAATGATCAGAATAAAGACGATAGTTTGCAGGTATTCCAAGTCGTTAGGAATAAGCAAATACGTGTAAATCGGCCACGTTGCAACGGTTGCCATCAACATAACAAAGATAACGGCGACCGACATACCCACAGCGGAATTGAGTTTCTTGGAAACACCCAAGAACGGACAAATGCCCAAGAACTGCGAAAGAACGAAGTTGTTAACCAACAGACCGCCAATCAAGATCGCAAACAAGCTACCGTTATTCATCGTTCTTCGCCCCCTCTCCGTGACAAGCGCCCGCCATCGGACACGCAGCGCATGCCGTGGATGCCGCCAATTCGCGTTGCGTTTGTTTCTTATCCAAACGCATCGACAGGCGATTCGCCAACCAAATCAACATACCAAACACAAAGAAACCGCCGGCGGGCAACACGAAAATCGTGATGGGCGGTAACAAGCCACCTTCGGGCCAACCGAAAAGCGTGCCGTTACCGAGGAACTCACGGATCCCCCCCATAATAACCAGTGCCGCCGTAAAACCGCAACCCATACCCAAGCCATCCAGCGCGGAAAGACCCACGCTGTTTTTGCCGGCAAATGCCTCAGCACGACCGAGGATGATGCAGTTAACCACAATCAGCGGCAGATAGATACCCAACGATTGATCGATAGCGGGCAGATACGCTTTTACCAACATTTGCACGACGGTGGTAAAGCCCGCGATAACCACAATGTACGAGGGTAAGCGTACTTTGCCGGGAATCAAACGACGCAACAGCGAAATCACGATGTTGGAGCACACTAAAACGAAAGTGGCGGCGGCGCCCATACCCAAGCCGTTCATTGCCGCCGTGGTAACAGCCAAGGTCGGACACGTACCGAGTACCAGACGAAACACGGGATTTTCACGCAACAAGCCCTTGGAAAAGGTATTCCAATAACGATTACTCATCAACGGTCTCCCCCTTTCACCTGCTGATACCATGCAATGGCTTGAACCACTGCTTTACGCACGCCGTTTGACGTTTTTGTGGCTTGCGAGACCGCATCCACGTCCGTCAATTCCTGCGCGGCATGGCCCTTAAATTTGTCCAAGAAGCCTGCCTTTACCACTTTGTCCACATAGCCGGCGGTCTCATTATCGTCGGTGATCTTTACACCGGTGATCTTACCGTCAGCAGAAATGCCCGTCATCACGACCAAGCCGGAACTTTTACCCACAGCAGTAGCGGTAAAGACATATCCCACATTCTCGCCGTTTTGCAAGGCGGTATAGTAAACCACCGTCTCGCCATCAATAGTGAGTTCGTGTTTTTCAAAATCCGTTGCGTTGATCACTTCCAACCGCGCAGCATTTTCGATCTGCTCGGTACGCTCGCGAATGGTATCCTTTGTCAGCGCGTTGGTACCCGCCAAAGCAGCAGTTACCAGACCGGCGATGAGCATAAGCACCATGGCGGAAATCATAATTTCACGTAACGATTTCATTTGCTCACCGCCCTTCTTTTATTACCGAAGGGAAGCGGGCGCGTGACACGCTCGATCAACGGTGTAAGAATATTCATAATCACAATCGCAAACGACACACCTTCCGGCAACGAACCGTACAAACGGATAAGCACCGTCAAGCAACCGCAACCAATGGCATACACCAATTTGCCGGTGCGATTGATCGGGCAGGTGGCGTAGTCGGTCGCCATAAACACGGCACCAAGCATCAAACCACCCGATAAAATATGTGCCATCGGATTGGCGCCAAGCACCCACGTAAGTACAAACACCGTACCGATGTATACCACGGGAATCATCGGGCTGATAACGCGGCGGATGACCAAATACAAACCGCCGAGCAGCAACGCGATAACACACGTTTCGCCGAGTGAACCGCCACGCATACCGAAAAGCAATTCGAGAAGCGAAATTTCCGCATCGGGGTCCGCCGACATCATCGCAAGCGGCGTTGCCGACGAAACGGCATCGGTTTTTCCCAGCCACGCAAGCGGGGTTACCCATTCGTTCATCTCGCCGGGGAAACTACCCATCAAAACGATACGTCCAACCAATGCAGGATTGACGAAGTTTTGACCCAAGCCGCCGAACATCTGCTTAGCCACCACGATAGCGACCATACTACCGAAAGCAGCTTGCCACAGCGGCACCGTGGCAGGCAGATTGAACGCGAGCAACAAGCCGGTGACAACGGCGGAGAGATCCCCCACCGTTTGCGGCCGTTTCATCACGCGGCGGCTGAGATATTCCGCAGCGATCGCCGAAGCGACGCACACGACTTCCACAATCAAAGCGCGGTAGCCGAACAACCACACCGAAGCGATGAGTGCGGGGATAAGCGCAATAATTACATCACGCATTACATCGCGTGTGTTCATCCCGCAATGCACGTGCGGTGATGAGGAGACTAACAACGTCTGTTCCATTCCTAACCCTTCTTTCCGTGGTTATTTGGTAGTGCGAAGCACATCTTTTGCCATACGAATCGTTTGCAAGATGGGACGGTTTGCGGGGCACGAGAACGAGCAACACCCGCATTCCATACACGTCATCGTGGAAAGACGACGCAACGCATCCACATCCTTCGCCTTATACGCCTTGGTGATGGAGGTAGGCAACAAATTCATCGGGCACGCATCCACGCAACGGCCGCAACGAATACACGTACTTGCCGGTATTTCGTGCACATCCTCTTCCGCCAACGCGACAATCGCGTTGTTTTGTTTCAACAGCGGCAATTCCGCATCCATCAGCGCCTGACCCATCATCGGACCGCCGCAAATGAGTTTGCGGATGGGAGCTTTAATTCCCACATAATCCAAAATATCTTTGATGGGTGTTCCGATCCACGCACGAATATTCATCGGGCGTTCGATCGCAGAACCCGCCACCGTAATGCGTTTACGAATAAGCGGTGTACCCGTTTTGAAATAGCGACGCAGTTTGGCAACGGACGTGACATTCATCACGATACAGCCTACATCGGCGGGCAAGCCGCCCGCGGGCACGATACGGCCCGTACATACAGCAATAAGCACCTTTTCCGCGCC
>JAZOBT010000025.1:0-2266 GCA_045596125.1 Acutalibacteraceae bacterium
CAAGTTCATCCGCAGCGGCGGCGGCTTGTGCGAGCTGGGCTTCTTTATCAACGGCGGCGACGCCACCATCAACCCGCACTTTGGTATTTGTTCCAAAGAGATCACCACGGTGGGCTCGTGGGTATACACCCTGCGCGATTACGCCACCACGTTTGATTTCTTGAAGAGAGCCAAGGGTATCGGCTTGCCGATGCACAAGCTCATCACGCATAAATTCCCGTTGTCTCAGATCAACGAAGCCCACATCACCAACTTGAAGATGGAAGGCCTTAAGATCGCAATCATTAACGAATAATTTTTGGAGGTATGAAAAATGGCACTCGAAGCATTAGGTATGGTAGAAACCCGTGGTCTGGTTGCCGCGATCGAAGCGGCGGATGCAATGGTCAAAGCAGCTAACGTTACCCTCATCGGCACCGAAAAGATCGGTTCCGGTTTGGTAAGCGTGATGGTTCGCGGCGACGTCGGCGCTGTGAAAGCCGCTGTCGAAGCCGGTTCTTCCTCCGCTTCCAAGCTCGGTGAACTCGTTGCCACTCACGTGATTCCCCGCCCCCACGGCGATGTGGAAAAGATCCTGCCCAAACTGTAAGTAGGCGGTGACGGATATGGCGGAAAAAGCCACACCCCAAAAAACAAAAACAGCCACACAGGCTGAGGTTGAAACTCAAAAGAATAACAGTCCCGTAACTGTCAAGGAGGAAATTACAATGTCACAAGAAGCTTTAGGTATGATCGAAACCCGCGGTCTGGTTGCCGCAATCGAAGCCGCTGATGCGATGGTCAAAGCTGCGAACGTTGCCCTCATCGGCACCGAGAAGATCGGTTCCGGTTTGGTGAGCGTTATGGTGCGCGGCGATGTCGGTGCTGTGAAATCCGCTGTCGAGGCGGGCGGTTCCGCTGCTTCCAAGTTGGGCGAGATCGTTGCTACCCACGTCATCCCGTGACCTCACGGTGACGTCGAGAAGATCCTTCCTTCTATTAAATAAGCCGTTTCTCACATTACGTGACTCGGTATGATAGCAGGTAAAGTGATCGGCAACGTCGTTGCCACGCGTAAGAATGAAAATTTAACGGGCAATAAACTGTTGATCGTGGAACCGTACAAGCAAATGTCTGTCGCCACCAAGATCATCGCGATCGATAACGTCGGCGCCGGTATCGGCGAAGATGTGCTGGTCGCGCTCGGCAGTGCGGCACGCATCGGCTGTGCGATGTCGGATGTTGCGGTAGACGCCGCCATCATCGGTATCATCGACGACGCCGGTCGTCTGTGCGAATTGTGCGATTAACACGTCCGTATCCATGCATTGGAGGAAAACCATATGTTAGTGAATATGAACGAGGTGCTCCGCCCCGCCAAAGCCAACCAATACGCTGTTGGTTTGTTCAACGCGGTAAACTTGGAATTGGCCCGCGGTATCATCAACGCCGCCGAATCCACCCGCTCCCCCGTCATTATGGGCACAGCGGAAGTTCTTCTCCCCTACGGCCCGTTGGAAGAGGTTTCGTACTACCTCATTCCCATGGCGAAGAAAGCATCCGTGCCGGTTGTCGTACATCTTGACCACGGTCTGACCTACGACACCTGCATTAAAGCGCTGGAACTCGGTTTCAGCTCCATTATGTACGACTGCTCCACCGATTCGTACGAAGAAAATGTGCGTAAAGTGAAGGAAATGGCAGACATCGCTCACTCCTACGGCGCCACCATCGAAGGTGAGTTGGGCCACGTGGGTGACAACGAGGGTTCCGCCGAAGGCAGTTCGCATCTGGCCGACCCGTCGAAGTTCTTCACCGATCCCAAACTCGCTAAGGATTTCGTACAAAAAACGGGTGTGGATGCACTGGCGATCGCCGTCGGTAACGCCCACGGCGCTTACAAACTGCCCCCGAAACTCGATTTCGAGAGAATTCGCACCATCGCCAAAACCGTAGATGTTCCGCTGGTATTGCACGGCGGTTCCGGTTTGACGGATAACGACTTCAAGTTGGCAATCAAAGAAGGCATCAGCAAGGTCAACATCTTCACTGATATCAACGTTGCTGCCGTCGAAGCCGAGTTCAAGAAGTTCTCGAGTATGGATAAGGGCTTGATCGACTTGATCCCCGCGGCTGTGGAGGCCGTAAAGCAGGAGAGCATGAAGAAAATGAAGCTCTTCAGCAGTGACGGAAAAGCCGACTACAACTCCTCTTCTGCCGTCTCGGCCGACAATATTGAACTCCTCACCAAATTGGTTGCGGCCGAAGTCGCTAAATACTTGAATAA
>JAZOBT010000026.1:0-2142 GCA_045596125.1 Acutalibacteraceae bacterium
GGAACGAGCCGGGGATGCGACCTGCGGCATACAATTTTTCTTCATAATCCACCGACAAGGGGAAGAAATCCACGCCGTCACGCGGTTTGGCGGATGCGGTGACGTTGCACAGCACCGAGGTATCGCCGTAGCGAACCATACACGAACCGTTGGACAACTGAGCCATTTTGCCGACTTCGACTTTCAAGGGGCGACCGGCGAGTGTGGTTTCATACACGCGGTAGTTTTCAAACATAGCATAATCCTCCGTTTTTAATATATTTCCGAACGGCACGCGACGGGCGTTTTTAGCAATAAAACCAATGCTTCGAAAAGCACTCGTTTCACTGCTAAAAAAACCGCTTGCCCGTGCCGTTTGCGGCAGAATAATGTGGTGAGAGGCAGGCGGGAGCGCCCGCCTGCCTCAACGAACAGACTTATTTGCGGATGCCGAGCTTCTCGATGATGGCGCGGTAACGCATGATATCTTTCTTCATCAAATAGTTCAGCAAGTTGCGGCGTGGACCGACCATCTTGAGCAGACCGCGGAGGTAGTGGTGGTCCTTCTTGTGCACTTTCAACTGCTCAGTCAGATCGTTGATGCGCTTGGTGAGAACAGCGATCTGTACTTCGGGAGAACCGGTGTCACCCTCGTGCGTTGCGTATTGCTGCATAATTTCGGTTTTTTCTTGTGCCAACATAACAAACACCTCTTTAAAATATTTCCTCAAACCCAGAAAGGGAAACGGTGACTCCCCGCAGGGCCGTACTCCACAGACCGGGAAAGGGATGCGCACATAGCGTGCTTTGGTATTATAACACATTGTTTTGGGATTGTAAAGTCCTATTTTATAGAATTTTTAAGGACGCTTAGAAGGTGCGGTGTATCGTGGTGTGACATAGTTTGGGGTTTTTGGGGTATATATATACCAAAGGAAGGCGGGCGGTGTATGGATTTCCGTGCGGGGGCGGGGGCGACGCGACTGATGCGTATTGTAGTAGGGGCGGCGGCAACGGCCCTCGCGATGGTGCTTTGGCTGCCGTCATGCTTTTTTGCGGCCTGGTCTGCGTGGTGGGCGGTCGTGCCGTTGGTGCTGAGTGTACCGATTACGCTATGGTATGTGCCGCGGTTTACACGGTCGATCCGCGGTGCATTAACGGATGAGGCTGTGTATGCCGCCTATGGTATTGTGTGGCAGAGGGAGTTGTTTGTGCCGGTGGAAGCACTCCGCACATTTGAAATATGGACATTGCCGCTTCACCGGCTCTTTCGGTGTCGCACGGTGATCTTACGATTCGCGGGCGGGGCGGCGTGGTTGCCGCTCCTCGAGGAAACGCAGGCTTATGCACTGACCGAGTGGTTGGAACACAAGGAGGACAGGGCGTAATGGAACAACGGCCGCATTTCACCTATGCGCTGTACGATCTGAGTCGGTTTCGATTTTTATTGCTTATTCCGATTGCGCGGATTTTAGTGGGGATTTTGCGGGGGCAAGTTCCTGCTTTTTACCGCTACGAGTGGGTGGTGGGCGGCATTTTGCTGGGGTATGTGTTACTCAAATGGCGGTGCTGTCGGTATCATTTGGCAGCATCGGACAATGGGCGATTCCACACGGTGGGTGTGCGCCAAGGCCTTGTGTGGCGGCGTGCGTTGCACATTGCCGCAGAGGACGCGGCTTCGGTGGAGATCGAGCGTACACCACTGTTGTGGCTGTTAGGCGGGCGACGCATACGGGTCAATACGGCGGGCTTGAGAAGGCGTGCTGACGTGCAGTTGTACTTATCGGCTGCCGAGACGCGCAAATTATTCGTTTCACATAACGGGAAGCGTGGATACCGTGCCGCTCGTTGGCCGATCGTGGTGATGGCGTTGACGGGGTCCAATGCGGCGGTGGGGTTGCTGACGGTGGCACCGTTAATCAACCGCGTGGGGCAGTTGTTGGGACAAGAGATCACACCCGATGTGGTGGGGTTGGTGGAACGCTTGGTTAGTTTGGGGCTGCCGCCCATCTTGCGCGTAATCGCCAACGCGCTGGTGATTGGGTGGGCGGTATCGGCGTTGCGGATCTTTTTGCGGTATCAGGGGTTTCGTTCGCGCAGGGAACACGGGTATTTGCATTTGACATCGGGGTTGCTTACGCGACGGGATGTATTGATCGATAA
>JAZOBT010000027.1:0-7625 GCA_045596125.1 Acutalibacteraceae bacterium
GGGCGGCACGGAAGAAGCGCGCTCGTTCCACATCGACGCGGTGCGCGCCTTGCGCGAAGAAGCTCACATCCTCCCGAATGAATCCGCGGTGCGCGTGTTCATTTTGTGCGATGTGCAAGCGATGACCGAGCAGGCACAAAACGCGTTGCTGAAATTGTTGGAAGAACCGCCCGCTCACGTGCGACTGATATTAACTTGCGAAAACCGTTCGCAGTTGTTGGAGACGGTGTGTTCGCGGTTGTTCTGCGCACCCTTGGGCGGTGTCTCGGCGGAAGAAGCCGCCGCGGTGTTGCGCCGCAAATTACCCGATAAAACCGAAGACGAGTTGTTCCGCGCCGCAACCTTGTGGGGCGGCGTCATCGGTCAGGCATTGCGCGGCTTGGAAGACGGATCGTATCGCGAGATACTGGACCTGCTCCCCCCGTTGGCGCAAGGCATCGCCGCACCGACGGAACTCGCGTTGCTCAAAGCCACCGCTCCACTTGAAAAAAATCGCGATGCAGTGCCCGCGGTGCTCAACGGATTGCAACTCATCTTCCGTGATGCCCTTTTTATCCGCTATAATTGCACGCCCTTGCTCAGCACATCCCCCGACTCCGCGCGTGTGTTGGCAAACAGTTTAACACGGCAACAATTACTTGCATTGTTGGATGCCGTGTCGGCGTTGTCGGTCGCGCGGTCGCGCAATATGAATCATACGTTGTTTCTCACATTACTGTGCTCCCGTTTGCGGAGCGCGGCAGGTAAATAGAAAGGTTGGAAAATGCCATGACGAATATTATCGGCGTTCGCTTTAAGAATATGGGAAAGATCTACTACTTTGATGCGGCGGGCTATACGCTGGAAAAAGGCGACCCCGTCATTGTGGAAACCTCTCGCGGCATCGAATGCGGTGAAGTGGCAATGGCAAACCGCGATATGGCAGACGAGGAGATCGTCAAGCCCCTCCGCTCTGTCATTCGCCCCGCTACTCCCGACGATGTCAAGCGCGCGACGGAAAATGCCGAGCGCGAAAAGAAAGCCCTCGGCATCTGCGCCGAACGCATCGCCGCCCACGAGTTGGAGATGAAACTTATCAGCGCGGAATACGCGTTTGACGGTTCCAAGATTCTGTTTTACTTTTCCGCCGAAGGCCGTGTGGACTTCCGCAGTCTCGTGAAAGACCTGGCGAGCATCTTCCACACCCGCATTGAGTTGCGCCAAGTCGGCGTACGCGACGAAGCCAAAATGCTCGGCGGTCTCGGCATCTGCGGCCGCCCGCTGTGCTGTTCACAGTTTTTGTCGGATTTCCATCCGGTATCCATCAAAATGGCAAAAGAACAGGGCTTGTCGCTCAACCCCACAAAAATCTCCGGCACCTGCGGCCGTTTGATGTGTTGCCTAAAGTATGAGCAGGAAGCCTATGTCTCGTTGAATAAGATCACCCCCCGCCAAGGCGCACTCGTCAACACTGCCGAGGGTCACGGCACGGTGGTGGATGTCAACCTGCTCACGGGGATACTCAAAGTCCGTCTCGAAAAAGCCCCCGATTCCCCGCCGGTAGCGATGCACCGCGACGACGTGAAAGTCATCCGCGACGGAAAAGGCGCCAAATCCGCCGAACCCACTTCAGAGGAGTGATCTGTTTTGGAAATCTATATCGTCATCGGTTTGCTTGCCGTCGCCGTTGTCTTGCTGATCGTGTTGCTCACTCGTAAGCCTAACAACACAGCAGTGGCAGACAGCGAAGCCCGCCTGCGGGACGAGTTGCGCTCCACCCGCCGCGAGATCGACGACCTTTTAAAGGATATGACGCGCATCATCGCCGAGGGCCAAAAAGAAACAATCAAAGCTTCGGGTGAAAACCAAGAAAAACTCAACGCCACCCTCACCGCCGCGGTACGCGGTCTGCAAGAAAGCAATGAAAAAAAGTTGGACCAAATGCGCGAAACGGTGGACGAAAAATTGCAAAGCACGCTCACCAAACGGTTGGATTCCAGTTTCAAAACGGTGGGCGAGCAACTGCAAAACGTGTATAAATCGCTCGGCGAAATGAAAGATCTCGCCAGCGGTGTCAGCGACCTGCAACGCGTGCTCACCAATGTCAAAGCGCGCGGTACGTGGGCGGAAGTGCAACTCGGTAACATTTTGGAGCAGACCCTCACACGAGAACAATACGCGCAAAATGTCTCCATCCGCAATAACGGCGAATTGGTGGAATATGCCGTGCGCATCCCGTCGCGGGACGATGACGGCTCGTTCGTGTGGTTGCCCATCGACTCCAAGTTCCCGCAGGAAGATTACGTCCGCCTGTGCGACGCCGCCGAAAAAGCGGATAAAGACGGTGTGGAAGCCGCCTCCAAAGCGTTGGAACGCACACTGAAAAACGAAGCCAAAACCATTGCCGATCTGTATATCGACGTGCCGCGCACCACGGATTTTGCCATTATGTTTCTCCCCACCGAGGGTTTGTACGCCGAAGTGCTGCGCCGCCCCGGTCTGATGGAAGACCTGCAAAACCGCTATCGCATTATGGTGTGCGGCCCCACCACCATCACCGCGTTTCTCAACACCTTGCGGATGGGATTCCGCACGCTGGCGATTGATAAACGCGCGGCAGAAGTGTGGAAAGTGCTCGGCGCCGCCAAAATGCAATACGATAAGTTTGAAGGCATCCTCGCGAAAGCCAAAAAGAAGATCGACGAAGCCGGCAACGCGCTGGACGACGCGCAAAGCCGCAACAATATCATTCGCAAACGTCTCAACAAAGTCGAAGAGGTGGACAGCGCCGATGTACCCGCCCTGCTCTCCCTGCCCGACAGCGACGAAGAGGATACCTAAACAACGCCCCCGAACCAAGTTCGGGGGCGTGTTATTGTTTTGGGGAAACCAAAAGCCTTCACGATAACAATGGCAATAAAATTTTTCAAAACCTCATAAAATAGTTGCTGTTTACGACATTGTGTGATATACTGGAAATAAGGAAATGGCTCGGCACGCTCTTTGATTCACATAGCACGCACCGCCACGGCTTTGAAAAGGAGGACTTTCTATGAAAAAATTGCTCAGTCTGTTGCTTGTTGTCGCCTTGTTGTGTTGCTGTGTCGGCTGTTCTTCCAAGCCTGCGGACACCTCCGACACGACCACGACAACAACTGTCACCACAACCACCACGCAAAAAACGAACGTGATAACCACAAAACCGACTTCCACACAGGTGACGAGCACCTCAACTACGAAATCAAACACCACATCCAAGCCCACCACGACAACTACCGCACCCCCTAAAGCCAATCCCGCCTCGGATTTTAAGTATGTCAAACGCCAGGATGGAAAATCTATCGGCATTACGGAATACCTCGGCACCGCAAAGGATGTCGTTATCCCCGCCACTATCGACGGCTTGCCGGTAAGAACTATTGGCACATGCGCCTTTCAAGCAAGTGATATTACCAGTGTGCACCTGCCCGATTCAATAGATGTAATCGGAGAATACGCATTCGCTTTCTGTAAACAACTAACCTCCGTACATTTTGGCAGCGGAATCAAGCAACTCAGTTACCGTGCTTTTGCTTACTGCAGTTCTCTTGAACACATCGATTTGTCGGAAGAACTGATTAAAGAACACCTGCTTGGAAGCGCTTTTGAACAAACTCCCGTATTTTACAAACTTAAACAAAAGTATGAACAATATTTCCTGTTTATATCGTAATAATCGTTTCCCCATCAACTCCATCCGCTTAGTATAAAATCAAACGACCGTTCTTATAAAATAAGAACGGTCGTTCACCTTGTGTTTTTGTTATACCGTATCCATAGCCTCTTGAATATCCTTGATTGCATACTGCTGTCCATTTGCTAATTGCACATACACATCATACGGAAAATCATATGTGTAATTATAAAACGCTTGCTTAAAACTTTCAGGAGTTGAAGCCATTGATTCCGCCAAATCCCTCATTGCCATTACCACATCTACGCACCTTAAAAGTTTGTCAATAGTGTTGTTAATTGCCGATACTGGGCCCGCCTTGAATTTTTCCGGGAGATCCTCTTCAAAGGAGTCTCCTACAAAACCCAAAAGATAGGGACCAATTTCTTCAAAAAACACATCTTCTGCCCCACATATTAAAAGGATCGAACACTTAATACCATCTGCTAACTTGTCTATAAAGTCAACTATTTTTTCATTTTTGGTAGCAAAAATTGCGACTGCTTTAATGATTGAGACCGCGACATTTAAGTTGTCGCGTAGTACATAATCATCATGTAGTGCATGCAATCCAAAAAGCGATTCCGACTCAGAAAACACTTCCCGTAAGTCACTGTCTTCCGTAACCTCAGTTTCTTGCCATTCTCCACCACCTGTTCTGCAAAAATATTTTGGATCTCTGTTAAACAAGAGCCTAAAATATCCATCTTTGAATTCTAAAATCTTCCTGATTCTTTGGTTTATGGGATATGACTCGCTAAGATGTTCAGTATATCTTTTCACGTAATCCGCCACTCCGTGGGGATCAATTGCATACAACATTTTGATCTCATCATCGGAATATTCTTTCACACCGCCGATCCCATCATGATCCTCGTTGTACACCTCAAAATAATTATAATTTGATCGATGACTAATAACGCTATGCGGTTCCGGATCAAAGACCCTATCCCGTTCAATACACCGCCAGACTTTACCGGTTTCGTTGAACACCACTTTGTGATAGTCGCCATCCTTCATAATCGTTACCGACGGCTTTTTGACCTCCAAAGTAAAGATGCCATAGCTACCGGAGCCATCCTTTGCGGTAGCGTAGATCCACGTGATGCCCTCGCCTTGCGCGGTAAGCAAACCCGTATCGGGATTGACGGTAGCGATCGTCTCGTCTTCACTGTGCCAAACAACGCTCTTATGCGTCGCATTATTGGGGTATACCGACGCCTGCAAAACTTGCGTGTCGCCCACGATCATTGTGGTGGGCGGATCATCGATCTCCACCGAGGTCACCAGCCGATCATCCGTTACCCTAACGGTGCACGTGGCAATGACATTACCGCCATCTCTCGGAGTTGCCGCAATGGTTGCCGTGCCGCTGTTGTGTGTGGTAACCACACCGTTTTCCACCGTTGCAACATAACTGTTGTTACTGCTCCAATGCAGTGCTTTGTCGGTGGCGTTGTCGGGTTCCACGGCGGCATACAAAATGAAGCTCTGATCTCGTTCCATACACACTTCGGTTCGGCTCAGCGTGATAGCAGTAACGGGGATTTTGGGATAAACTACTTAACAATCAAAAACCTATAAAAATTTCCCATAAAATGGTTGTCGTTTGCGACATTGTGTGATATACTGGAAATAAGGAAATGGCTCGGCACGCTCTTTGATTCACATAGCACGTGCCGCCGCGGCTTTGAAAAGGAGGACTTTCTATGAAAAAATTGCTCAGTCTGTTACCCGCTATGGTTCTATTGGCCGGTTGCATAGGCTGTCGAGCAGATCTGCCGAGCACCATCCTCACGAGTGTATACAAGGACCAACAGATCACGCTGAAATACGCCGCCGTTACCGATACCCTTTGGCCAGAAGGCATGTCGAAAATATGGTATTACAACAACTATGCCATCACATACAATGTGGGTACCACTGAAAAACCGTATACGGATTCCGAGAACCGCTACAGTTGCATGGATACTTCCGGAAAGATCTTATTTACAAAAGTGTGCCAAGAAATGCTTCCTGTCAATAAAGACGGTATAACATATATGATGGTTGGTTCTTTGGATACGGGATACTCTTATGTAAAACTGGATCTTGCAGGGAACGAAACGCCTTGCACCCGCGAAGAATATGAACAAGCACAACAACAAATCAACAACATCATATCTCAATATTTGCCTTGGGAAAACACCGAGTTGTACGGACACTTCGAAGAAACAACGCAACCGGACGGAACTACCTGCCGAACCGCCGTCCGCAACAACGGAACACGGTGCGGAACATTTAAACAGCCGGCCTCCGAATTACAATGGTGGGCACCCGATCTCATTCTGGTCGGCAAGGTCGGCGAACCGAAAACGTTGTATAACGCATCCGGCGAAAAGCTTTCCGTTGGTCCGTTGGATAACATCGGTAATTTCTATAACGGTATTGCCCCTTTCTGGCAAGACGGAAAACTGGGATTGCTGGGCAATGACGGGGCGGTCATTATCCCCGCAACCATCGAAACGATCAACGAAACGCAGAATTACGATGTTTTTTTGGAAGATAAAATTGTCATCGAACATGAGGGTACGACCGCTGTATTAGAAATTCAACGTTCTCCCAAAAACAATCCCACCTAATTGTTGCGTGACTCTTTTGAAACATCCTTGCAAATGGTGCAGATCAATTAAACATGCTTCTATTTTTAATAATCTGTATGTATGCACAACGTTTGTGCAAGTTAAAGCTCTTAAATGCGGAGCCCTTTTAAGTATTACGGGGGCACTCTTTACAACAGCTGATAAAATCTGAATCTGTTGAGAAAGAATGCCCCCGTGTTTAATTTGTTTAACCACTGTTGCTATCAAAATATCGCTTAGTTGTTTTGGACGGGATATCCGATGTCAAAGCAACGGTAAAAATTTTGTTATAATGACAAAAGCTTTTAATCACAAGTTTACAGCTTCATAATCAGGATGGGCATAACATTTAATAAACTGCCCACTAGTAGCCGGCAACGCAACTTGAGAAAAAGGAGACTCCTTAACAGAGCTGCCCCAGTTACCGTTAATAGTCCCCACGATTCCGGTAGTGACATCATACTCCGTGGTTGCAATACAAACATGGGCAATTCCGCCGTTAGCATATCCTGTAAACAATATGTCTCCGGCTTGGATTTTTGTGAAATCTGTGGAAACACGATTTCTGTTTTCAAACCAAGTTTTCATCCCCGAAGGGCTACTTGTTTTAGGAATATTTACATTTTCAACATAAACACCTGCCAAATAGCAACACAATCTCACAAAATCGGCGCACCATGCCCCGTTAGATAATGCAAATCCCGTAGCACTCTCAATTTCTGATTCCGTCTTGTTCTTAAAGCTACGTGCATTTTCAATCACCAACTGTGCGTAAGAGTTCCAGTCTCGAATGGACTTTTCTGAATTATAGAAATAAAATTGCATATTTTCCACCGCGTATGCTGAGGTGTTTTCGGAAAGTGTCATTACCGATGCGGTTTGCGCTACGGGCTGTTCTTCGTCCGTGGCGGAAAGCACCACGATGCGATCCTTGCTGATGCCGATCGCCGCCGTGCCCTTGTCTGCCGCCGCCTGCGCTTGTTGCATCGTACAAGACTTCCAGCCCATATACTTGTCGGTCTTGATGGTTTCGTAAACCTCTTCCATCGTACCGTTCGGCAATGCTACGCCCATATTATTGAACACCGCACGTGCGGTCGCAAGCGAGTCCTCGGTCTGTGCCGCGGGTTCGTGCTTGATCGTCCAATCAATTACGTTGTTATATTGTTTCTTGTTCATTTTCAGTATACCTCCTTTACCACATATTGTCAAGTACCGCTTGCTCTTTGGCGTATACGTCTTGTACCTGCAACGTGTCAAAGGTCGTCGTACCGCAACACCACAGATGGATATCGTCGGGTTGCAGTGCCGAG
>JAZOBT010000028.1:0-6115 GCA_045596125.1 Acutalibacteraceae bacterium
CACCTCCTGCAAAGGAAACGACCACACCTCCTGCAAAGGAAACGACCACACCTCCTGCAAAGGAAACGACCACACCTCCTGCAAAGGAAACGACCACACCTCCTGCAAAGGAAACGACTACACCTCCTGCAAAGGAAACGACTACACCTCCTTTGGAGAATACCACTAATGAAATCATTGATTCGTTAGTTCATATTGAAGCTCGTCCCGATTTTTCCTTCCGCTATGACTTGACGAACAAAACATCGGGAGAAGCATCACCTATTGAAAATGATTATTATTTGAGTGCATACAAAGTGACGAACGCTCAATATGCTGCTTTCGTTTCTGAAACCTCTCACAAAGCTCCGAACTATTGGAAAAACGGAACATATCCCGAGGGGAAAGCCGACCATCCTGTACTTAATATTTCGTATAGTGATACAGTAAGTTACTGCGAATGGCTTTCCACGAAATATGACGATTGGACGTTCAGGCTCCCGACCGAGGCAGAATGGGAGAATGCCGCCTACGGCGATTACTATGGCAACACATCGGTGAAATATCCAAACGGAACGGGTACACCGAGCTATAATGCTTCTACGGGTGAACTGATAACAACCTTCAATTTCAATGGAGTGATTGCTGCTAAATTGTTTAAGGAATACGGTAGTAATTATATTGTCAACTACATTAAAGGAGATTTTGCAGGAGCGACCGAAACACTTGGTGAATGTATCTCCATCAGTGCAAACGGCGGAGTTAGCAATTGGGCAAATCATAGCGGTAGTGCTACAAAGGGCTATTTCTTACAGACCGATCTGTATGCAATCGTGAGTGCTGACGGCGGATATACAACCCCCGTTGGGACATATACGCCCAATTCCCTCGGCCTTTACGATATGGCGGGGAATTGTTGGGATATAACATCTTCTGTTATCGTTGCAAATAATGGACTCGAAAAAGGCGTTTCTTGCTATGCCGTTCGCGGAGGCTCGTGGTATGCCACCTCAAGAAGTTGTACGCTCTCTTATCGAGGCGAAGGTAGAAAAGATTCCGCTTCTTCGACAGTTGGTTTTAGAATTGCGGCTGACTATACGCCCAATAATGATGCCGAATGACAAACAAATTCCAATTTATCGAATAGATGATATTTGTTTAGAAAAGGGTTTTAGGTTCTCCTAAAAAGCGGAAAATGTGATATACATTTTCCCTGCTTGTTACGGTATGAGACAAATATTAAACGGATGTGTAAAAATTTTGCACATCCGTTTTACTATCTCAAAAAATAATTTGATTATTGATATTGTGAGACAGGTCTCACAGTGATATTTTTGATAAATCAAAAGTGATATTGAAACCTTTCTGTTTCAGTGATATTTTATCCGCCACCAAAATTTGCGAAGCAAATATCACTCGGCGAAGCCAAATATAACTGCGAAGCAATAAAACTCGCAAAGGCGAATATAACTGGCGTTGTATCCTTTATGGTACTACGCCTATGCCGCTGCTTTTTGTTTATCGTTCCTCGCGGAAATAGGGGAGACCGAGTCCTGCGGGGGGTTGATTTTTCTTGCTGCGCATACTGGTGACGACCAGAACCAGGATCGTTACCAAGTAGGGAAGCATCTTAAACAGCTCTTTACCCGCAAAGCTGACGCCCGTGATATAGCTGCTGGCAACATACAAGGCACCGAACACGATGGAACCGATGATAGCAAAATTGGGTTTCCACATCGTAAAGATAACGAGTGCGATGGCGAGCCAACCGATGGCATCCACGCAGTATTCCCAGTTGCCGTTAAGGTAGTCCATAATGAACGACAGACCGCCCAAGCCGGCAATCGCGCAACCGACACACGTTGCCACATAGCGATACAGCGATACGTTGATACCCGCCGCATCGGCAGTGGCGGGGTTTTCACCCACGGCACGCAGATGCAGACCCACACGCGTTTTGTTGAGCACATACGTCGTGCCGAGTGCGATGGCCAACGCCAAATACACGAACACGCCGTAGCCGAAAAACAACTTACCGAACCAACCGAGATCGTCCGCGAGCGGAAGCGAAGCGGTAAAGTATTTGCTACCCTTGGTGAAGATGGTGGAGGCTTCGTCGATGATATATTCCGACATACCCACGCCCAACGTGGTGATCGCGAGACCCGTTACATTTTGGTTGGCACGCAGTGTTACCGTAATGAAACTGAACACGAGACCCATAATCGCACCGCCCACTAACGCAGCGACGATGGGGATGATGACCGCCCATATCGGGTTGATATTGCGGCCGACTTCGGTGAAATACAGGTATTCCGCGTAGCATCCGCAAGCGGCGCCCACGCACATAACCCCGGGGATACCCAGATTTAAGTGGCCGGATTTCTCGGTGATAGTCTCACCCGTTGAGCCGAGGAGAAACGTCATACCCAAGCGAATAGCACTGAAAAGAAAGGCTAACATTACGCATTCTCCTTTCTGTTTTTACGCATAACCACGCGGTATTGCAAGAAGAATTCGCAACCGATGATGAACAACAGGATGATACCTGTGATGATATCGGCAATAGAACTCGAGATGCGGAAATCCGTGGAGATCTGTTGGGCACCTTTTTCCAAGAAGACAACAAGGAACGAGGTGAGTATCATAAACAAGGGGTTAAACTTGGCGAGCCACGAGACCATAATTGCGGTAAAGCCGCGGCCGCCCGCGGTAGTAACACTGATGGTGTGGTTGGTGCCGCCCACCAGCAACAGACCGGCGACGCCGCAGATGGCACCCGACACCAACAAGGTGCGGATGATGACCTTTTTCACGTTGATACCGATGTAGCGAGCGGTATTTTCGCTCTCGCCCACGACGGAGATCTCGTAACCTTGTTTGCTGTATTTCAAATAGATATACACTGCGGCGGTCAGCCCTGCCACCAATAGAATGTTCAGTAGGTATGCTTGCCCTCCGATGACGGGTAGACCGTATTCGGGCATCGGGGTCAACACACCCGAACCGTCTTTGACAAACACTTTGAGGTAGTATGCCACCAACTGTGTGGCGACGTAGTTCATCATCAATGTAAACAGGGTTTCATTGGTGTTCCAGTACGCTTTAAATATGGCGGGGAGCACCGCCCAGATCATACCCGCGGCAACGCTGACGACTACCATTACGATGAGCAGTAACCACGTGGACATCGTACCGCCGAGGAACATCATCGTTGCCACGCACGCCAGACCGCTAATAAGCACCTGACCTTCGGCACCGATGTTCCAGAATTTCATTTTAAAAGCGGGAGTAACTGCCAAAGCGACACACAACAGCATCGCCACGCCCTGCAACATATTCCAAATGCGGCGGGAAGAACCGAACACACCGTCGATCATCGAACCGTAAACTTCGATAGGGTTTCTTCCTGTCAGGATGGTGATGAGCACGCCCGAAACAAGCAACGCGGCTAAAATGGCAATGCCACGCACGAGCAGTTTACTGCGCCACGTAAGCGTGCTCGGGTCTCGCTTCACAATATGGAACAGAGGGGTGCGCTTTTGGGTTGTTTTTTTCGCCATTATACTTCCTCCTCTGATTTGGTCATTAACAAACCGATCTCGTCTTTTTTAGCAGTGCGACCGTCTACAATACCGGTAACACGTCCCGCGTTGATAACAAGAATGCGGTCACACAGTTCCATCAATACGTCCAAGTCCTCGCCCACGAAGATAACCGCAACACCGCTTTCTTTTTGGCGGTTGAGCAGATTATAAATCGTATACGAAGCATTGACATCCAAGCCGCGCACGGGATATGCTGCCATCAGCACGGACGGCGCGGAAGCGATCTCGCGGCCGACCAACACCTTTTGCACGTTACCGCCCGACAACTGGCGAACGGGTGTGCCGGCACCGGGAGTGACCACCTGCAGATCTTCGATGATATGTTCCGCCAGATCACGCGGTTCTTTGCGATGCAGGAACATCCCCTTCCCTTTTTGGTAACTGCGGAGCATCATATTGTCCACAATATCCATATTGCCGACCAAGCCCATACCCAAACGATCTTCGGGGACGAAGGACAACCGCACGCCCAAGTCGCGAATTTGAATGGGTGTTTTGTTGCGCAGATTTTCTGCTTCGCCGTTTTGCGGGTTGAAATACGTGATCTCACCGTCGGTCAATTGGTGTAGGCCGGCGATGGATTCCAGCAGTTCGCGTTGGCCCGAACCGGCGATGCCCGCGATACCCAGTATTTCACCCGAATACGCTGTAAACGAAACGTCGTTCAGTACGTGGCGTCCCTCTTCATTAATGCTGGTCAAATGCTTTACGGTCAAGCGCTTTTGCGGGTCTTTCGGCTCGCTGCGCTGAATATTGAGATCCACTTTTATGCCCATCATCATTTCGGTCAAAGCGTTGGCATCGGTCTCCGCTGTGTTGACGGTACCGATATGCTCACCTTTGCGCAGTACCGCGACGCGGTCCGAAATGGAAAGCACTTCGTGTAGTTTGTGGGTGATGATAACGATGGATTTGCCATCTTCACGCATGCGGCGTAACACGGCAAACAGTTTTTCGGTTTCTTGCGGAGTGAGCACGGCGGTGGGTTCGTCCAAAATGAGAATATCGGCACCGCGGTACAGTACTTTGAGGATCTCAACCGTCTGCTTTTCCGATACCGACATCTCTGCCACGCGCTTGTCGGGATCAATGACAAAGCCGTAACGTTGGGTGATCTCAATCACCTTTTTGCGCACGCTCGCCAGTTTGAAGCGACCGTCATCTTCCACACCAAGCGCAATGTTTTCGCAGGCGGTAAATACATCCACCAATTTAAAATGCTGGTGGATCATACCGATATTATGGGCGAATGCGTCCTTGGGTGAAGCGATAACAACCTCGTTACCGTTGACGAAGATCTGGCCTTCATCCGGGAAATAAATACCGGCAACCATATTCATCGCCGTGGTCTTTCCGCTTCCGTTCTCCCCCAAAATGGCGAGAATTTCCCCTTGGTAGACCTGCAGATCGCAGTTGTGGTTGGCGACGACCCGACCAAAGGTCTTGGTGATGCCGCGACATTCCAATGCTAGGTTTTTTGCCATAGTGTACTCCTCCGCGTTGACAGATTTGGATCCGATAAAACCAAAAGCAACATTTTGATCTTATCGGGTGCAAAGCTTCAAAAGAAACCCAGCCCAGGCAGAGTCGGATGGCTCCACCTGGGCCGGTAGGTGTAAACTTAGAACTTTTCGTTCAAGCGGGTGATACCGTCGATCTTAAGATCGAAATAAGGAGCGGACTGCGTAGCGGACTCCATGAAAGCGCCGTCTTTGACGTTGTCGCCGGTGACAGCAGCACCTTCAACGGTGAAGTTAGCGGTGTTGAACACCTTCACAGTGCCGTTCTTCAGATCTTCGATCGCCTTCTTGATGGCATCCACAGTACCCTCGGCAGCAACATCTTGGTTGATACCGGTCAGAACCACGGAACCCTCGTTGATGCCGCCGCACCAGTCGGTGTCGATCTTCGCATCGGTGTTGGCGCACTTAATGATGTAGTTGAAATAGGGAGCCCAGTTGATGCGTGAAGAAACGATAAACGTCTCGGGGCAAGCATCATAGGTAGCGCCGTTGTAGGACACGTTGGGAACGCCGGCGGCTTCGCAAGCACCGGGAGCGCCCATCGAGTCAGCGTGCTGGGAAATCAGGACGCATTTGCGGGCGATCAGCGCCTCGGCAGCGTTTTGCTCTTCCACAGCGTCATACCAAGAACCGGTGAACTGAACCTCCATCGTGACGGAGGGGCACACCGACTTCGCACCCAGATAGAAGGACGAATAACCGGAAATAACCTCAGCATAGGTGAAAGCACCGACATAACCGATTTTCGCTTGCTCAGCGGTGATCTTACCGTCCTTAATCATCTCGTTGAGCTTCATACCGGCAGCGATACCTGCCAAGTAACGACCCTCGTAGATGGAGGCGAACGCGTTGTGATAGTTCGCAACGCCTTCCAAGTGGGCTTTGTAACCGGTGGCGTGGCAGAATTCAACATTCTTGAACTCTTTCGCGGCCTTCAGCATATAGTCCTAAGTCGGATCGTAGCCATGTCGTTCTGTGAGCCAAGGAGTTGGCTAAGACATTTGG
>JAZOBT010000029.1:0-5763 GCA_045596125.1 Acutalibacteraceae bacterium
TGTCATTGTAGATCAACCTTTCGATATGAAGAAACTCGATTCCTTTACAAACTTCGAATGCGATTGTTGTCAAATTAACGGCGGACTGTTGAGCAAGTTACAAAATAATTAACATACAGAGATAACCAAGCCGAGCAGAGCATTTACGCTCTGCTCGGCTTTTCTGTTATGCCGCGATAAAATCCAATTGAAAAATACACAAACCACAAAGGATGATCCATTGGAAAGGTGTGATCGGTTTCGGTTGTTTCTTCCAATCGGGCGTGTGGGGCGTGGTTTCCCTTTACAAGCGGGCATGTGTATGATATGCTATTATATAGTTGTAAACGAGGAGGGAGACAAATGGTACGGGACGCGGCGCTGCGCTTTAAAAAAGGTGATCTTATCGCGATCGCGGCCGTGATCGTGCTGGCGCTTGCCGTGCTGCTTTGTTTTCTTCCGTGCGGCGATGGGACAGCGGCGACGGCGGAAATTTACCTTGACGGGGAACGCATCAAGACGGTGGGTCTTACCGAAGAACAGACTTTTACCGTTGACGGGCGCTACCACAACACCGTGCGTGTCGCTGACGGGAAGATCGCTGTCATCGAGTCGGATTGTCCCGGACGCGATTGCGTACACAGCGGAGCCATCCACTCATCGGGGCGCGTACTTGTCTGTCTGCCCAACGGTATGGAAATTCGCGTTCTCTCGGCCGAGCCGGACGTGGATTTCGTGGTGGGGTGACGGTATGATCAAGACGAGAATCCTCGTTCAAAACGCGATCTTGGTCGCACTGGCGCTCGCTCTCTCCTACATCGAGCGCTTCATACCGTTGCAACTGCTGATCCCGCTTCCCGGTGTCAAATTGGGACTGGCAAACATCGTTACCCTTATCGCCTTGTACACGCTGGGCCCGAATCAAGCATTTCGCGTCGTCGTATTGCGCTGCACACTGGGGTCGCTCTTCGGCGGCGGGATCACGGGACTGCTCTTCTCGCTGACCGGCGGCGTGCTTTCGATGGGCGTAATGTCGCTGTGCAAACGGTGGTCGCTTTTTTCGGTCTACGGCATCAGCATTCTGGGCGCGGCGGCGCACAGCATCGGGCAGGTCACGGTTGCGATGTTACTGATGCAGTCGGTACACATCGGGCTGTATCTCGCCTATCTTTTGGGTGTGGCTCTATTCACCGGCTTTGCCACCGGTGCGGCGTGCGCAGGCGCACTGCGCGTACTGAAGTCTGTTAACCGTTCCCTGAAATGAGCAAATAGAGAGGAAAGGCACTGAAATGAGACGACTCGGAAGTTTATTGTTGCTCTTTTGTTTGCTGCTCAGCGGGTGCACCGCACCGCAGACAAGCGCGAAGCAGCGGTATACGGCAACGTTTCTCGAACTGTTCGATACGGTGACGACCGTTGTGGGATACGCCGAGAGTAAAGAGGCATTTGAAAAAGACGCACAGGCGATCCGCGAGGAACTGAAACGGTATCACGAGTTGTTCGACATTTATCACGACTACGATGTACCCAACCTCAAGACGATCAACGACAACGCGGGCATCCAACCCGTCAAAGTCGATGAGCCGATCCTTGCGCTGCTGAAAGATTGCCGCGAGTACCATCGGCTGACCGAGGGAACGGTGAACGTTATGATGGGCAGCGTGCTGAAATTGTGGCACGATGCGCGCACGCAGGCGGAAAACGATCCCGCCAATGCGGCGATCCCGAGTGAAGCGGCGTTGAAAGCGGCGGCGGAACACACAAGTATTGCGTCGCTCGTCATCGACGAGGCGGCGGGAACGGTGTATCTGTCGGACACGAAGGCGCGGCTGGATGTCGGCGCGGTTGCGAAAGGCTGGGCGACTCAAAAAGCAGCGGAACACGCACCCGCAGGAATGCTTATCAGCGTGGGCGGCAACGTGTGCGCTACGGGGCCCAAGGCAGAGGGCAAGCCGTGGGTCGTGGGGATCCAAGATCCCGACGATGCGGACAAAAATCTCTGTGCTCTGACCTTATCGACGGGCAGTGTGGTGACCAGCGGCGATTATCAGCGGACGTACCGTGTGGACGGTACGGATTACCATCACATCATCGACCCGCAAACCTTGCTGCCGGCGCGGAAATGGCGGTCGGTCAGCGTTGTGTGTGCCGATTCGGGGTTGGCGGATGCGCTGTCCACGGGACTGTTTTTGATGGACCGTGCGCAGGGTGAAGCGCTCGCGGCACGCTGCGGTGCCGACGTGATGTGGGTCGATACAAACAGAAAGGAATATCGGACGGCGGGATTTGACAGCCGCCTTCAAACGTCATAACGATCGGCAATGCCGGTGGTTTACTTAAACAAAAAAGGATGTGTAGAAAATTCTTCTACACATCCTTTTGTTTAATGCACCAGTGAGGGGCGGAGTACGACGTACGCCATATTGGTATTCAGGAAATATTCGATACGGCCTTGTACGGTACGATCATCTACTGCGTATCCGTTCAAGAGGTCATAGAAAACGCCGTCGCCCGCATACAGATATAGTCCTTGCTTGTTTAGCGATTTGGCGACGAAAATATCACCCACCACCAACTGCTGTTCTTTGGGAGGCATCACGATGGGACCTCGTTTTACGCCCTCTTCCGTGCCGAAACCACCGAGCAAGCGAGGAGCAACCATCCCGCTGTACGGGCTGTCTTCTTGCACCGCCAGCCAGAATTGCATAACATCGTTTACCCATTCCGTCTCATACACGAACAGTCCGTTTTTGCCTTGGTACATTTCTTCGAAATCCGTGTGCGTAAACACCGGTTCCCAACCGAAGGCTTGTTTGTAGATGTCATTTACCATTGCAAAGCCATTGGCTCCCTCGCTCGGTTTGTATGTCGCGATGATGTTTTTCAGTGTTTCCCGTTCAGCGGCTGACAGGGTGTTCCCCACCGTCACGCTGAGGCAATTGACAGGCACACCGCCCACCAAACCGCTTTCGCTGACGATCTCATCGCCCGCTTTGGCATCTGCCGCCACTTTGACAACGTAAGACACGTTTTGACGGGTATTGGCGGGAATTGTCACTTGCCACGACAACGCATCGCCGTCCACTTTCTCGGCACCACGGACGTACTCACTCTTGGCGGGAACAACATCGCTGACCGCGAGGGTCACTTCGTGATCGTTTTGGTTGTAGATCTCAAAGGTATAAGTAATCTCTTCGCCCACATCGGCGGTCAGCAAAATGTTATGGGACGAAAGCTTCTGCGCCATGACGCCGCTCAGGTTCTTCATACGGTTTTTGGTGACTTCGGGAATCTCGCCCTCGAAGATATCCAGCGGGCGCACCACACAAAGTTCCGTAACTTTTTTGCCGACATCTGAGCCAAAAAGGTAACCATATGCACCTTCTACGCAGAAATAGTCCTTAAAGCGGCGCTGACGCACGGTTGCTTCGTAGGTTTCGGTATAGGTCGCTGTGTTGTAGGATGAGCCGTCGGCGTGGATGATGTTTCCGTTGCCGACGTACAGCATCACATGACCGCCGGTCGCCGCCAGCGAGGTGCACAGCGAAGCAAACGGAGACACGTCACCGCCCGCGCCGACTTCTTTTTCGAAGATCATTTTAATGGCGCGCGGCAAGCGAAAGAAAGACATACCCTTCAGCTTGATGGTAAACAGAAGGCCTGTTCCCAACAGCAGGATCATCGTGGGGATCCCCCAAACAGCATCGCGAATCGTACCCAATACCGTGGTCAATGCTTCCATACTCAATCTCCTCAGAATTGTGTCAAAAATACATATAATCTTCACTTGCGATGTACATTATGCCACTGCTCATCGTAAAAATCAACCGTTTTTCCTTCAAAAAAGGGGGTTATGAAAAGTTTGTGCATTGTGATAAATTTAACGATCTTTTCATTGGAAATGTGTATAAAATGACAATGCAGAGTTACGATAGAAAAATCACGGTGCAAGGGGTAAAACGACCGCAACGCGCGTGCCAAGTACGACAGCGACTGCTATAAAAAAGCACCGCCGCAGCGGTGCTTTTTCTTATTCTGCTTTTTCACACGCGGTGATGGTGTTGTCCTCGGTGTAGGTGATGGTCACCACATCGCCCTCGGCAAGCAACAACATTGCTTCGTGCGCGGCGGCTTTCGCCTTGTAAATGTGATTTTCGCTATCAATGAGATAGATGTACGTGTTCCCCTCAATGGTGATATATTTGATATCCGCAATATCAAGGGTGGCTTTCTGCGTTGTCTCAACGTCCTCGCTACTGTCCACGCCCAGCGCCTCTTTGTATTTTTGAATACACTCCGTCTGCGTGGCGGCGGTGGTCACGATGTTGTACTGCTGCACGTTGACGGTCGCATACAACTTCACCAACCCGCCCGAATCTTTCAGCACCATAATGTAGGTGGGATGACCGTCGATGTTGATGAGCGACGGGAAGGACGCTTGATAGCCCTTCTCCTGCACTTCACCCTCGGCGGCGGCCATCGCGGATTTTTCATCCGCACCCGCCACCGCATAGTAGCGACTCTCGCCCGTGCGCTCGTTCGCCAACAGGAACCCGATGTTGGAACTATCGCCGTTGACCGACGTCACACCCGTGTAGATCCAGATATCGCCGTCTTTCGCCACATACCCGTAGTCGGAAATGGGCATATCGTCGGTTTCTTCTTCCGCACTCGAATAATAGGTGGTCACCTGCTTGCACCCTTTTTTGGCAAACAAGCTGTTGAGATACCCGTTTTGGAACATCCCGTGCCAGTTGTACTGCTCGCAAATGAGATCGCCGTGGAACACCACATCGATCCATTGCGGGATATCCGCGGCATCGTACTTCGCGGTCTCGCCCGTAACGGGATCGAGCACCACGCACCCGCTGACCGTCTTACCGCCGAACAGCGCCACCGTCTTTTTTACGACGGATGCCACATAATACGGCTTGCCGCTCTCGTCGATCTCAAAATGCAGATTTTCCATCATCAGCGTGGGATACGCTTTCCACAAACGGCGGTAGGCATCCTGCCCAAAGAACGCCGACGGCACGTATTTCATCCCCTCAGACTTGCAAAACGATGCCGACATCGACACGGGATCCACCGTCACATACCCGCGCACGCCGTCGGCGCGGTTGTTCATCCACTTAAAGAAGCCCGCGTACTCCAGCGGCGCTACCTTGATGGGCTTGCCGCCGAAATCGATCTGCGTGTAATCATACGAAACATCAAACTGGCTGACCACGTCGGACAACGCGCCGATCTCGCGATCACCGAGCATCTGCGCCGACGCAGTATCCATCAGCGCGATGGAGTCGGTGCCCACCGATTCCGACAGATCCGCCGAAAAATCCGCTTCGGTCACGGTGAGGATCTCGGAATACGCCTTGGCGTTAAACATCGTGACACCCACCACACCGCACAACAGCGCCACGGCAAACACCGCCGCCGGCGCGGCATAGCATTTCAGCCCGATGCGCGAGGGGATGTACACCGGCAACCGGCGCTGCCCCCGCCGCGTGGCACGCTGCGCCATATCGCGCACCTTGTTCCACACATAATACGCGTGGACCGTCGCACCGAAGATCAAAAGCGCCATCCCCACAAGGAACCACAATCCCGCGTTTTGGATGTTGATGGCAGGACAAAACACATACAAACAAACGGCGACAAATATCAACGCCGCCACCGCACCGATGAGATACGGCAACCCTTTCCATTTTTTCATAACCGTCCACTCCCTTTCAACAAACAACAGATATCTGTATTTCTTCCCAATTATACCACACCTTGACATCC
>JAZOBT010000030.1:0-30115 GCA_045596125.1 Acutalibacteraceae bacterium
CACGGATGCGAACCGTGCGCTCTCCCAGCTGAGCTACGGGCCCGAATAAGGACGAACCTTATCTTATCGCAAATCGGAGAGGTTGTCAAGTGCTTTTGTGAAATTTTTAGCGTTTCAATATCTCGCCGTACCGCGAATAGGCGCGATCGACCGCTTCTTCCCACGTGAGATACAGGTCGCGGGAGGCGCGTTCGCCCACCAAACGCATTGCCGCGCGGTCGACGCAAGCATCCAAAATCACTTGTGCGCAGTCGGCGGCGGTTTCTCTCGCGAGATAGCCCGATGCTTTATGCACCGCGCCTTCGGCGGCGCAACTGTCGCGTACCAACAGCGACGGGCAATCGCACGCGGCGGCTTCTTTTACCACGATGCCGCACGTATCATAGGTAGAGGGGAAGAAAAACAGATCGGAGGCGCTGTAAAACACGCGCAAATATTCACGATCGGTGATGATGCCGGTGAAAATCACATGATCCGACAGACCCAATTCTTTAGTATATTGGCGGATAGCAGGCAGATCGTACCCGTCACCGATAAAGATGGCGCGGAACGGCATTCCATTTTCGCGCAGGATGGCATAGGTATCCAGCATCAAACGGATATTTTTGTACCACATCATACGCCCGACAAACAAAAACACGGGCACATCTTCGTGCAGATCGTATTTTTCGCGCAGGGCGGTGATCTGCGCGGGCGTGGCTTTGCCGCGCGCAAAGTCGGTGCCGTTTTCCATCACGCGCCACGGACCGTCATACCCGATATCGGCGAGCGTTTGACCGCAACCGCGGGTGACAACCCACACTTCATCGGCAGATCGTACATTCTCCAACACAAACTTAAGTGCCACTTTCCGCATCGCCGTGTTGGGTACACGTTTTTGAAGATCCAGATCAAAACGGGTGTGGTACGTGAGTACGGTGGGTACTTTCGGACGGTGGTTAATGGTCTTGACCAACACCGAGGAGGCAAACGGCGCATGGATGTGCATAATATCAAACTTCTTGCGCCGCAGCGAGAGAAGGGTATCGGGATCAAATGGCATACCGACACGATATCCGATGCGTGCTCCCATCGACAACGAGGGATAGCGCACGACATCAAACGGGTAGTGATCTTGCGCATCGCGGTAATTGGGCGTGACGACGGTGACGCGGCAATCCTTGCGACTTAAGTTTTCGGCATAATTTTTCACGGTTTGTGCCACGCCGTCGATAACCGGCGGGAACGAATCGTTAAACAGGCCGACAGAAAAGCGTTTCATAGGTATTGCCCTCCTTGCGGTAATACCGAGGGTTGTGTGTAGCGATCAATCAAATTCAAGGATAGTGTACCACAAAAACCTTTGTTTGACAAGTCGGGCAGAAAATTTTAAAAAGGGCTTTTCACGTGCGGAAAAATAAGGTATACTATACTTAACTATGGAAATCAGAAAGGAAGAGACGTATGGCACAAACATATTCGGTTTCTTTAGAAAAGATTATAAAAGAACTTTCGCTCAAAGCGGTATATATGCCGGAGAATGGGAATGAACGGCTGATAACGAGCGCCGAGGTAGACCGTCCCGGTCTGGGCTTGGCGGGTTCTTTTGAATATTTTGACAACACCAGAATTCAAGTCATCGGCAAAGGCGAGTGCGGTTATTTGGAAGGGTTGACTCCCGAACGGCGTGCGGAAAGCGTGCGCAAACTGATTGAACACCGTCCGCCGCTGGTGGTGATTGCACGGGATATGGCAGCAATCCCCGAACTGGAAGAGGCTTGCAAAGAGTTTGATGTACCGCTGCTCAGTTCGGCGGATACCACTTCGACGTTTATGGCGGCGTTGATCGCATTCCTCAATGTGCAGTTGGCACCGCGTGTGACGCGGCACGGCGTGCTCGTCGAGGTATACGGCGAAGGTGTACTGTTGGTGGGTGACAGCGGTATCGGTAAAAGCGAGACCGCGATCGAACTCGTTAAGCGCGGTCACCGTTTGATTGCGGATGACGCAGTGGAGATTCGTCGCGTGTCGTCCAAGTCGTTGGTGGGTTCTGCTCCCGAAAACATTCGCCACTACATTGAGTTGCGCGGTATCGGTATTGTGAACGTGCGGCGCATCTTCGGTATGGGTGCCGTTAAGATGACGGAAAAGATCGATATGGTCATTCAAATGGAACTGTGGGATAACGAGAAGGTATATGACCGTATGGGTCTCGAAAATCAGTATATGGATATTTTGGGTATCACCGTGCCGATGTTGACGATTCCTGTCAAACCCGGTCGTAACTTGGCGATGATCATTGAAGTGGCGGCGATGAACAACCGTCAAAAGAAGATGGGGTATAACGCGGCGCACGAATTGATGCAGAATTTGGGTATGGTGGATGATATTCCGGAAGAGGAGCGGCATCGCGAGCCGCAGATCTTCTAAGGGGGCAGTGGTATGCAATCGTATTTTGATCCCGTGGCGGATCTGCACACGCATACGCTGGCGTCACCCCACGCGTACAGTACGCTGACCGAGAACGCCGCCGCGGCAGCGGCGCGCGGACTCATCGCTGTGGCGTGTACCGATCACGGGCCGCGTGTGGGCGATGGGATGCATCCGTGGCATTTCTCTAATCAGCGTATTTTGCCCGAGCATATTGCGGGAATACGGCGTTTGCGCGGCGCGGAAGCCAATGTGTTGGATTTTGAAGGTACGCTTGATTTGCCGGAACGCACCGTAAAAATGCTGGATATCGTGATCGCTTCGATGCACCAAGGCACGATGCCGTTTGGCACGGTGAAGCAGATCACCGAAGCGTGGTTGGCGGTGGCACAAGATCCGCACGTGGATATTATCGGGCATTGCGGCACGCCGGATTATTCATTTGATTATGAAACGGTGATTCCCGTATTCGGCAAATACGGGAAAGTGGTGGAGATCAACGAAGGGACGTTTCGCGTGCGTAAAGACTCCGCGGAGAATTGCGCCAAGATCGTGCGACTGTGCAAACAGCACGGGGTGCGCGTGGTGGTAAACTCCGATGCGCATTACCACGAGCACGTGGGTGTGATGGATCACGCGGTAGATTTGCTGGCGCGGGAAGAATTTCCGCGGGAATTGATCGTGAACAGCAGTCGAGAGGCGTTTGAGTTGTTTTTACAAGAGAAAGAAATACAGTTGTAAGGGGGCATAAAGATGGTAACGATCGGTGTGGATCTGGGCGGTACCAATATTGTGGCAGGTGTGGTGGATGAACAATATACCATTCTTGCGAAAACCAGATGTAAGACACGTGCGGAGCGCTCGTCGGAAGAGATCATGCGCGATATTGCGTGGTTGTGCCGGGAAGCGGTAAAAAAAGCGGGGTTGTCGATGAGCGACGTTGGCGGTGTCGGAATCGGATGTCCCGGTACGTGCAACACCGAAACCGGTACGGTGGAATACGCCAATAATTTGAACTTTAATAACGTGCCGCTGGTCGCGCGGATGAATGAATTGCTGGGTGTGCCCGTATATATCAATAACGACGCCAATGTAGCGGCGTTGGGCGAAGCCGTTGCGGGTGCCGCAAAAGGTGCCCAAAGTTGTATTTGTATTACGCTGGGCACCGGTGTCGGCGGCGGCGTGATCCTCGATGGCAAGATCTACGAGGGTTGCAATTACGCCGGTGCCGAAATGGGGCATATCGTGATTCAGATGAACGGCGAACCGTGCACGTGCGGGCGTCAGGGTTGCCTTGAATCGTACGCCTCCGCTACGGCGCTGGTGCGGCAGACCAAACGCGCGATGGAACAACATCCCGAAAGTACGATGTGGAAACAAGTGAACGGTGATATTACCAAAGTGAATGGCTTGACGGCGTTTGACGGTATGCGCGCCGGGGATGCGGTGGCGACGGCGGTCGTCGATCAATTTGTTGAGTATCTCGCGTGCGGTGTGACCAATATTATCAATATATTCCAACCCGATATTGTGTGTATCGGCGGCGGCATCAGCCACGAAGGCGAAACGCTGTTGGCACCGTTGCGTGAGCGGGTTGTAAATGAACGATACAGTAAATTCTGTGAAAAGCAAACCCAAGTGGTTGCCGCGGTATTGGGCAACGATGCCGGCGTGATCGGCGCGGCGTGCTTGGCAAAATGATAGGAGGCGACGGGTATGGATCGGACACAAGGAGCGCAGTATCTTCGTAATATCGGCTGTCGAGTGCGCGAGCAGGAATTGTTGTCGGCCCATACCACGTTCCGCATCGGCGGCGCGGCAGAACTTTTCGTGAGCGTCGATACCGCAGAACAAGCTGCTGAAGTGTTGCGTTTCTGCCGAGAAACGCAAACACCGCTTTTGGTGCTGGGCAACGGTTCGAATTTGCTTGTCAGCGACCGCGGTGTGGCGGGCGTGGTCTTACATCTGTGTGCCGATGAGTCGGCGGTTATTATACAAGATGAGACGGTCACGGTGCCTGCGGGAGTGCAGCTTTCTAAGTTGTGCACACGGGTGTGCGAGGCGGGACTTTCGGGTTTGGAATTTGCATACGGCATTCCCGGTACGGTGGGCGGCGGCGTGTATATGAACGCGGGTGCTTACGGTGGGCAATTGTCGGATGTGGTGCAATCGGTAACGGCACTGACTCCGCAAGGCGAAACGGTGCAGTTGTCGGCAGAGGAATTGAAACTGGGATACCGCCACAGCGTGTTTATGGAAAACGGATGGATCGTGTGGTCCGTTACAATGAAATTGCAACGCGGTAATTCCGCGGATATCCGTGCCGCGATGGAACATTGGCTGTCGTGTCGGCGAGAGAAACAACCGCTGGAGTATCCCAGTGCGGGCAGTTTCTTCAAGCGTCCCGAGGGGTATTTCGCGGGTGCGTTGATCGAACAATGCGGGCTCAAAGGGTTCACAGTTGGAGGCGCGCAGGTCAGCGAAAAGCACGCGGGATTTGTTATTAACCGTGGCGGCGCCACTTGCGATGATGTGATGGCGCTGTGTCAGGCGGTGCAGGAAAAGGTCAAAGAGCGTTTCGGCGTGCAACTGGAACGCGAAGTGCAACTGGTAGGGAACTAGGAGGCACAAGGATGTCGTTTTCATCGGATATTAAAAATGAATTAGCGGCGTTATCCAATGAGACCGTATGCTGTGATGCGGCACAAGCTTATAGTATGGCGGAGTTCGGTCACGCCTTTTCGGCGGGCGCTGTTTCATTGCAAACCGAAAACGAGGCGGCGGCCGATTGCTACGCGTCTTTGTTGGAAACCGTGTGCGGTGTTGTTCCCGAACGGAGTGTTTGCGGGACGGGATTATACACTATTACGGTTCCCGAGGAATCGCGTGAGCGGGTGCTCGGTCGCTTCGGGCATAACGGCAAAGAAGTAACGTTGCGTATCAACCGTGCAATGTTGGATTGCGAAGGGTGCCCTGCGGCTTTTTTGCGGGGTGCTTTTTTGGCGTGCGGCGTGGTTACCAATCCGCAGGTGGAATATCATTTGGAATTCAGTGTGCCGTATTTGAATTTGAGTCGCGATCTCATCGCGTTGCTTGGAGAGATGGGTCTGCACGCACGGATGGTGCAACGGAAAGGCAACTATGTGGTATATTTCAAGGAAAGTGAGCAGATCGAGGATTGCCTGACGATGATGGGCGCGATCGGTGCTTCGTTGGAATTGATGAATGTTAAAATGATTAAAAACATTCGCAACAATGTCAATCGCGCCGCCAATTGCGAAAGTGCTAACTTGGACAAGACTGTCGCGGCGGCGGTGGTGCAGACAGAAGCTGTTCTCAAAATTGAGCAGCGTATGGGGTTGGATGCGTTGCCTGAAGAATTGCGTGCGTTGTGTCGGTTGCGATTGGACAACCCCGATTTTTCGTTGCGCGAATTGGGCGAACAGCTAGACCCGCCCATCAGTCGCTCGGGAGTCAATCATCGTCTGCGGCGCATTATGGAGATTGCTGAAGACTTATAAGGGGGAACGAACGTGGCGTTTGTGCATCTTCACGTTCATAGCGAATACAGCCTGCTGGACGGTGCCTGCCGTCTGGACGGGCTTCTTTCGCGTGTGCGGGAATTGGGACAAACGGCGGTCGCAGTCACCGACCACGGCGTGATGTACGGGTTGGTGGAGTTTTATAAAGCGGCTAAGAAAGCGGGGATCAAGCCGATTCTCGGCTGTGAAGCGTATGTGGCGGCGCGTACCCGTCACGACCGCCAACACGGGATCGATAATGAAAACCACCATTTGGTGTTGTTGTGTGAAAATGAAGTGGGATACGCCAATTTGGTGCGCCTCATCTCTGCCGCATGGACAGAGGGTTTTTACAGCAAACCCCGTGTGGATCGCGAATTGTTGGAGCAGTATCACGAGGGGTTGATCGCACTGTCTGCGTGCTTGGCGGGCGAAATTCCCGCGGCGCTGCGGGGTGATCGGTATGAGGATGCCAAACGTATCGCGTTGGAATATGAATCGTTGTTCGGTAAAGGCAATTTCTTTTTGGAGTTGCAGGATCACGGATTGGCGGAACAAGCGGCGGTGAATGCGGGCATTCTGCGCCTTTCGCGTGAAACGGGGATTCCGCTCGTGTGTACCAACGATGCGCATTATTTGACCCGCGCCGATGCCGCGATGCAAAAGTTGTTGTTGTGCATCCAAACCAACACCACGGTGGACGAACCCAATCCGTTGGCGTTTGAAACGGATGAGTTTTATATCAAATCCGAAGAGGAGATGCAAACTCTCTTCGGGTACGTGCCGCAAGCGTTGGAAAACACGGCGCGCATTGCGGCGCGGTGCAATGTGGAATTGGAATTCGGGCACACCAAATTGCCCAAATTTGATGCACCCGGCGGGGACAGCGTGGCGTATTTCCGTCGTTTGTGCTACGAAGGGCTTCGTCGCCGTTACGGGGATGCTCCGTCATCTGCTATCGTACAGCGGCTCGAGTATGAGATGGATACCGTGCAACGGATGGGGTATGTCGATTATTATTTGATCGTCAACGATTTCGTGCAGTATGCCCGCGATCACGATATTCCCGTGGGGCCGGGGCGAGGCTCGGGTGCGGGGAGCTTGTGTGCGTATTGCATTGGTATTACGGGTGTGGACCCTATTCGATATCAGTTGTTGTTTGAACGGTTTCTCAACCCCGAACGGGTGAGTATGCCGGATTTTGATATTGATTTTTGTAACGAGAAGCGTCAACAAGTGATCGAGTATGTCATCGGCAAGTACGGGGCGGATCATGTGGCGCAGATCGTGACGTTCGGAACACTGGCGGCACGTGCGGCGATCCGCGATGTGGCGCGGGCGATGGGCTTGCCGTATGCGGTGGGGGATACCGTCGCCAAGCGCGTGCCGTGGGAACTGAATATGACGCTCGACAAGGCGCTGGCACAATCGGCGCCGCTAAAAGAACTGTACGATACCGATGAACAGGTGCACGCGTTGGTGGATATGGCACGCAAAGTGGAAGGAATGCCGCGCCACGCGTCCACCCACGCGGCGGGTGTGGTCATTACCGCGAAACCCGTGTCGGAGTATGTGCCGTTGTGCCTCAACGGTGATCTGGTGGCAACGCAGTATACGATGACGGCGCTGGAAGAACTTGGCTTACTCAAAATGGATTTCTTGGGGTTGCGTAACCTTACCATCATTCACGATACCGAAAGAATGATCCGCGAAACGCAAGACCCGACTTTCGATATTCATACTATCCCGCTGGATGCGGCACCGGTATATAAAATGTTGTCGCAGGGTAACAGTGACGGCGTATTTCAATTCGAATCGGCGGGGATGAAGCGAGTACTCACGCAACTGCGACCCGATCATTTTGAAGATCTGATCGCGGTGATCTCGCTGTTTCGTCCGGGGCCGATGGAGTCTATTCCGCGGTACATCGAGAATCGCCATCACCCCGAGCGTGTCACCTATCGGCACCCGTTGTTGGAGCCGATTTTAAAGGTTACCTACGGGTGTATTGTGTATCAAGAACAGGTAATGCAGATCTTCCGCGATTTGGGTGGGTATTCGCTGGGGCGTGCTGATCTGGTGCGCCGTGCGATGTCCAAGAAAAAGCACGATGTGATGCAAAAAGAGCGCGATATTTTCCTGCATGGATTGGTGGCGGAAGACGGCACGGTGCAGGTGGACGGTTGCGTGCGCCGCGGCGTATCCGAAGAGATCGGTGCGCAGATCTTCGAAGAAATGGCGGGATTTGCGTCCTACGCGTTTAACAAATCTCACGCCGCGGCATACGCGCTGGTAGCGTACCAGACGGCGTATCTAAAAGCGTATTATCCCCGTCAGTATATGGCGGCGTTGCTCACGGGCGCACTGGACAGCGGCAAGGTGGCAGGCTATATCAACGAATGTGAGCGATTGCACATCCGCGTGTTGCCGCCGTCGGTCAATGAAAGTGTGGCGGCATTTACCGTGGTGGGTGATCACATTCGATTCGGGTTATCGGCAGTCAAGAATCTGGGCAGCGGTTTGATTCGTGAATTGGCGCGCGATCGCGAAGAAGAGGGCCCATTTACGAGCTTTTATGATTTTTGTCGTCGTATGGTGCGCCATCGCGAGTTCAATCGCCGTGCCTTAGATAGTTTGATTCGTTGCGGTGCGTTGGATGGGTTGGATGCCAACCGGCGTCAGATGCTGGAAGCAACGGCGTATGTGTTGGAACGGTTGGAAGAGGTCAACCGCCGCAATTTGGACGGACAACTCGGCTTTTTCGATCAAGGAGAATTTGCCGAAAGCGGTGCGCCCAAACTGCCTGCCGTGGCGGAATTGCCGTACGAAGAGTTGTTGGCAATGGAAAAGGAAGTGTCGGGTCTGTACCTGACGGGCCATCCGCTGAAGCCGTATGAGCCGTTGCACAAGCAACTCAAAGCCGATCGCATTGACGCGATACTGGATGCGTTTTCAGAAAACGCCGCAGATACGACAAGTTATACCGATGGACAAGCGGTAACGTTGCTCGGTATGCTGGATAAGGTGCAGGTCAAGACGACGCGCACCAACGCACAAATGGCATACGTTGCGTTGGAAGACCCGTACGGCTCGCTTGAACTGGTGATATTTTCTCGTGTATTGGAACAATGCCGCTCGCTGTTGCGGGCGGGCAACACGGTGGTAGTGCGCGGGAAACTCAGCGCGCGGGAAGACGAGGAACCGCGGGTGTTGGTGTCGGTTATCGAAGGGGCGCCCCCGCCCGACAGTGTGGCAAAGCCGCCTGTGACCGAGGCGAAAAAGCCGATCACGAATCCCGGCTTGTATCTGAAAGTGCCGTCGCTCGACAGCGACGAGTGGAAACGTGCACAACGGGTGTTGCGGGTATTGCCGGGCGATATGCCGGTCTATGTGCGTTTGGCGGACACGGGAAAGTTGATGCGTGCACCCCGCGAATTGTGGATTACCCCTCACGATGTGCTTGTGGGAGAACTTGGACGGGCGTTAGGCGTCGAAAATATTGCAAAAATGTACTAATTTTTTGCAAAAATGGGAAAAAAGATTTCTTTTCGGGTTGCTATTATTGCCTTGTTTGTATATAATAATAGCAAACAGGTGATCGTGCCGGCATAGCAGCAAAGGAGATTGGAAAACAATGGCGATCAAAAAGATGGCGGTTCTTACCAGCGGCGGCGACGCGCCGGGTATGAATGCGGCTGTACGTGCGGTTGTGCGTACAGCATTGGGCAGAGGTGTCGAGGTTTACGGTGTTTATCGTGGCTACAATGGGTTGATCAACGGAGATCTCAAGCCGATGAATCTGCGTAGCGTATCGGATATCATTCACCGTGGCGGCACGGTGTTGTATACGGCGCGCAGTCCTGAATTTTGCACCGAAGAAGGTATGCAAAAGGCGGTTAATGTTTGTAAGGAATACGGTATTGACGGTTTGGTCGTTGCGGGTGGTGACGGTTCGTTCCGCGGCGCACAGGATCTGACGCGTCACGGTATACCGTGCATCGGGCTTCCGTGCACGATCGACAACGATATTGCGTGTTGTGAGCAAACCATCGGGTACGATACCGCTTTGAACACGTGTATGAGTATGATTGATAAATTGCGTGATACATCGCAATCGCACGATCGTTGCAGTGTTGTGGAAGTGATGGGTCGCCACGCCGGCTATCTGGCGCTGAACGTCGGTTTGGCGGTGGGTGCTACCAGCATTTTGGTGCCCGAGATCCCGTATGATTTCGATCGGGACATCATTCAGCGTATGATCAAAACTTCCGCAACGGGCAAAAAGCATTTTATCGTAATCGTTGCCGAGGGCGTGGGCCACGTTGTAGAGATTGCGAAGCGCATTGAAGAGATAACGGGCGTAGAAACACGGGCTACGATCTTGGGCCATGTACAGCGCGGCGGCGATCCCACGGTGCGCGATCGCGTGCTTGCCAGCGAAATGGGGCATTATGCGGTCGAATTGTTGCTCTCGGGGCAAAGCAATCGTGTCGTTACCATTCAGAATGATCAGTTAAAGGATTACGATATCGAAGAGGCACTGCGTATGAAAAAACCGTTCGATCAGGATCTGTATCGCATTGCCCACGAGATCTCGATTTAAAAATTTTAAAAATCATATTGACATTTCGAAAATGTGCGGTATAATATATCGGTAAGAAAACGAAGCAGAGCGTGCCCGCTCTCACCTGCAGATCTCGTTCTCGACAGGTTGATAGGATCTTCCAAACCGGTGGTAAGAATCGCGCGGGCAGTTTTTCTGCCCGCGTTTTTTATGCAGAAATAGGTGGAGGTGTTTCCCCATAGCAACGAAGGAAATGCAGATCAACGAACAGATACACGACAGTGAGATTCGCGTTATCGGCGAAGACGGTGCTCAGTTGGGTGTTATGTCGGCGGAACAGGCGTTGGAACTGGCAGACGAGAGAGGTTTGGATCTGGTGAAGATCGCGCCTACTGCCACGCCGCCGGTGTGCCGCATTATGGACTACGGTAAGTATCGGTTCGAGCAGGCAAAGAAAGAGAAGGAAGCACGGAAAAATCAAAAGCAGGTGGAAACCAAAGAGATCCGTTTGTCGCTCAACATTGATGTGGCGGATTTCAATACCAAAGCAAAACACGCTATGAAGTTTTTGCAAGACGGTAACAAGGTGAAGGTTTCCATTCGATTCCGCGGTCGTGAAATGGGTCATCCCGAGATCGGTCTCGATACCATGACGCGGTTTGCTGATGCGTGTGCCGAAGTAGCGGCGGTTGAAAAGCCTGCCAAAATGGAAGGCCGCCATATGCTGATGTTTCTCGCACCCAAGACTGCGAAATAACGGAGAACAAATTAAGGAGGATTTTTGTTATGCCTAAAATCAAGACTCACAGCGGCGCTAAAAAGCGTTTCAAGCTCACCAAGACCGGTAAGGTCGTTCGCGCCCACGCCTACAAGTCCCACATTCTGAACAAGAAGACAACCAAGCGGAAGCGCAATCTCCGCAAGACTACCACGGCTGATGTAACGAATGTGGCTCAGGTCAAGCGCCTGATCCCCTACAAATAATCGAAGTTCAGAAACGGAGGAACTATAACATGGCTCGTATTAAAGGCGCAATGATGACGCGCAAAAGAAGAAAAAAGGTTCTTAAGCTCGCAAAGGGTTATTTCGGTGCTAAGTCCAAGCTGTTCCGCACCGCGAAACAAGCGGTGATGAAGTCCGGCCAATACGCTTACATTGGCCGCAAACAGCGCAAGCGTGACTTCCGCCGTCTGTGGATCACCCGTATCTCGGCCGCGGCAAAGGTGAATGGTATGAACTACTCCACCTTTATGAACGGCTTGAAGAAGGCCAACATCACGCTCAACCGTAAGATGCTGGCAGAGCTGGCTGTCTCGGATGCCGCTGCTTTCGCAGGCCTGGCAGAGAAAGCGAAGGCTGCTTTAAATTAAGCTTGAACTGCGCTCGCGGGCTTTGCCAGCGGGCGCTGTTGTCTTATTTCGCCACAGGGTGAGCAGGTAAACTCGAACCCGCCGCAGAACGGGATATTTCGGTGCTTTTTGCTCCGCTCGTGCTTGCAAGGCCATAGGAAAAGAGGATGTTTTTGTGGAGATCACCAGCCGTGACAATCGCTTTATAAAAGAATATCGACGACTGTCGGGCGATGCGCGTCACCGCCGTAACAGCGGTAAATTTGTGCTGGAAGGGGCGCGTTTGTGCGCTGACGCGGTGCGTTCCGGCGTGGTGATCGAAGCGGTGTTTATTACCGATGAGGCTCGGGTTCAGTACCCTGAGCACACGGGAACTGTTACCGTTGCGGCGCGTGCGGTGTATGAAATTCCCGAAACGCTCGCAAATCATCTGGCAGATACCACGTCGCCGCAAGGCGTGTTTTGTATCGCCGTACTTCCCGCCTTGCCGCAAGCGGCGGAGGCGTTGCCGCCTGACGGGCGATATGCAGCACTGGAAACGGTGCAAGACCCCGGCAATTTGGGTGCGATGATCCGTACAGCGGAAGCGTTTGGTTTGTCCGGTTTGTTACTTTCGGACGGGTGTTGTGACCCGTACAGTCCCAAAGTGTTGCGCGCGAGTATGGGCGGTGTGTTCCGCTTGCCGTTGTATGCGGCGGGGGATTTGTCGCAGACCTTACCGCTGTTGCAAACGCGTGGGCTACGGTCGGCAGCGTGTGTGGTGGATGCGGATGCTACCGCGGTGCAAACCGCGGGTTTGGGTGTCGGCACCATTGCTGTGATCGGCAACGAGGGCAACGGCTTACGCGCCGAAACCGTACAGGCGTGCACGATGCGTGTCACCATCCCGATGGAGGGGCGTGCCGAGTCGTTAAACGCTTCCATGGCGGCGGGTATCGTGTTCTGGGAAATGGTACGCAAAGACGGTGATTCCAATGGCTGATAACTTGTTGTATTGGATCTGGTTGCAACGGGCGGTTGGTCCGGGTAGCGCCGATGTGCCCAAACTGTTGGAACATTTTCATACCGCTGAAGCGGTCCACAGCGCGGATCGCGCGGCGTTGCAAGGTGTCGGCATCACGGGACGCTCATTGGATGCGTTGTGCCGCAAATCGTTGGAAGCGGCAGGTCGCCAAATGGAACAGTGTTCCCGTTTAGGGTGGATGTTAACGCCGGAGGATATCCTGTATCCGGAACCGCTGCGGCATATTTTCTCGCCGCCGTTGGTACTGTACGGTAGAGGATTGCTTCCGGAATTCGGTGAAAAAGCCCGTCCGGCAATCGGCATTGTCGGTACTCGAGAATGCACGTCGTACGGTGTACAAGCCGCGGGTGCTGTGTCGGCGGGGTTGGCCGCCGCGGGCTGCCCCATTATCAGTGGCGGTGCACGCGGCATCGATCGTGCCGCGCACGAGGGCGCGTTGTACGCGGGCGGAAGTACGGTGATCGTACAAGCGTGTGGGTTGGATGTGGACTATCCGCGTGTCAATCGTGATCTTCGTCGCCGCGTGTTGGAAGGCGAGGGTGCGATCATAACGGAGTTTTTACCCGGCACAAGGGCCTTTGTCAGCAATTTTCGTATTCGCAATCGACTTATGAGCGGTATGTCACTGGCGATTTGCGTGATAGAATCCCCCAATGTGAGTGGTGCAAAGATTACGGCGCGGACTGCTCGTGAGCAAGGACGCGATGTGTTTGTGGTCCCCGGTCGTGTAACCGATCCGCAAAGCGAGGGATCGCACGCACTGATACGCGAAGGGGCGGCGCTCATTACGCGTCCGTCGGATGTGTTGCAAGAATATCCGCACTTGTTCGGAGAAACCTTAGAAAAAGAAGCCGACCGCGGATTCGCCGCGTATTACGAATGGTTGGCGAGCGGCAGTGCGCCGCGACGTGTGGCATCAACTCCCGTCGCCGTACCCAAGGCAGAACCAAAACCGGTGGGCGAACCGGTACCGTGTCCTGCGTACGTTTCTGCTACCGCACAACGGGTATACGCCGCGTTGCAGGGTCAAGAACCGATGGCGGCAGATATAATTTGCAAGCAAGTGGGGCTGACATCCGGTGAGATGTTTGCCTCGTTGACCGAACTGGAATTGAGTGGTTGTATCACCACACATCCCGGTAAACGGTATTCGATTACAGTGAGTAAGAAAGGATAACAGGTGAGCGGCATGGCAAAACTGGTCATTGTGGAATCCCCCGCAAAAGCCAAGACCATACAAAAATATCTGGGTGCCGGCTACGAAGTCGTCGCCTCGATGGGGCATATTCGCGATCTGCCTAAAAGCCTGTTGGGTGTGGATGTAGAGCGTGATTTTAAACCGCGTTATGTGGATATCGCGGGGAAATCGGCTCTGATTCGTCGTTTGAAAGAACAGGCAGCGCAAAGCAGCGGCGTTATTCTGGCAACCGACCCGGACCGCGAAGGTGAGGCGATTTCGTGGCATCTCGCCCAATTGCTGAAAGTGGATCTGGACGAAGCCAACCGTGTGACGTTTAACGAGATCACCAAAAGCGGTGTGCAACAGGGGATGCAATCCCCGCGTCGGGTGGATATGGATCTGGTGAATGCACAGCAAGCGCGTCGCGTGTTGGATCGTTTGGTGGGTTACCGTCTCAGCCCGTTTTTGTGGAAAAAGATCCGCAAAGGGTTGTCGGCGGGGCGCGTGCAATCCGCCGCGGTGAGCATTATTGTGGATCGCGAAAACGAGATCCGCGCCTTTGTCAGCGAGGAATATTGGACGGTAGAAGCGTTGTTGTCGGAACAAGGGAAAAAGAAGACCTTTTCCGCTCGTTTGCACAGCGCGGGAAAAGGGAAACTCAAAATTCGCAACCAAGAACAGGCGGAAGCGATCGTGGCGGAGATCCGCCCGGAGACCTTTACCGTTGCCGCGGTCAAACGCGGTGTGCGCAAAGTGTCGCCTGCACCGCCGTTCATTACTTCGACGATGCAACAGGAAGCCAGCCGCAAGCTTGGTTTCTCGTCCAAGCGCACAATGAAAGCGGCGCAGGAGTTGTACGAAGGTGTGGAACTGGGCGAATTGGGCGCGATGGGTCTTATCACCTATATGCGTACCGACTCGTTGCGCATTTCGGAAGACGCGCGCCGCGAGGGTAATGCGTACATCAAAGAACGCTACGGCGATGCCTATCTCCCCGAAAAAGCGCGGTATTACAAATCGCGTAAGGGGGCGCAAGACGCGCACGAGGCGATTCGTCCGTCGGTGCCGTCGCTCTCGCCCGATCGTGTAAAAGCGTTTTTGTCGAGTGACCAATATCGGCTGTACAAACTGATTTGGGAACGCTTTATCGCCAGCTTGATGGCAAACTGCGTGCAAGATACCTGCCAAGCGGATATTGCCGCAGGCAAATACGTGTTTAAGGCATCGGGATATACGGTGCGTTTTGACGGATATACGGTACTGTATGTGGAAAGCCGCGATGAAGAGGACGAAGAAGGCGGTGCGTTGCCGCCGCTTGCCGAGGGCGATGTGCTCAAGCTGAATGACCTGAAAACGGCGCAGCATTTCACGCAACCGCCTGCACGGTATACCGAAGCGACGCTCATTAAGGCGTTGGAGGAAAACGGCATCGGTCGGCCCTCTACCTACGCGCCGACGATCAGCACCATCTTGTCCCGCGAATACATTGAGCGGGAAGGAAAATCGCTCAAACCCACGGCGCTCGGCGAGGTTACCACGCAGTTGATGAAGGAACAATTCCCCGATATCGTGGATACCGAGTTTACGGCGCACATGGAAAAGCAGTTGGACGAGGTTGAGTCGGGCGATTGCGACTGGGTGCAGATGATGCATACGTTCTACGACAGCTTTGCCGAGACACTGGCCAAAGCAGAAGAAACACTGTCGGGCGAACGCATACACGTTCCCGAAGAGGAAAGTGACGAAGTGTGCGAAAAATGCGGACGTAAAATGGTGATCAAGACGGGGCGGTTCGGAAAATTCTTGGCGTGCCCCGGTTACCCCGATTGTAAGAATGCCAAACCGCTGGTGGAAAAGACTCAGGGTGTCTGTCCCAAGTGCGGCGGTACCATTGTGGCGAAGAAGACCAAGCGCGGTAAAGTGTTCTTCGGGTGCGAAGGATATCCCACTTGTGATTTTGTGACGTGGAATGAACCCACGGCGCAAGAGTGCCCCAACTGCGGCAAAACCTTGTTCCGCAAGAAAGGCCGCGGCGGCGGGGTACAGTGCTTAACTGAGGGTTGCGGCTATGAAAAAGCCGGACGAGGAAAAGCCGATGAGTGAGCATATCACGGTACTCGGCGGTGGTCTGGCGGGGTGTGAAGCGGCGTGGGCGGCGGCAAATGCCGGTGTATCTGTCACATTGGTGGAGATGAAACCGCACAAATACACCCCTGCACATAAAAGTCCTAATCTGGCAGAATTGGTATGTTCCAATTCGCTGAAAGCCGCCCGCATTGAAAGCGCGGCAGGGTTGCTCAAAGAAGAAATGGCGCGCCTCGGCTCGTTGTGTGTTGAGGTAGCGCGCGGTTGCGCCGTGCCGGCGGGCGGTGCACTGGCGGTGGATCGTGATCGCTTTTCCGCTGAGATCACGCGCCGCATTACCGAGCATCCGCGTATCACGGTGGAGCATCGGGAAGTGACGGCGTTGCCCGACGAGGGCATCACCGTGGTGGCAACAGGGCCGCTTACCGCGGATACGCTCGCCGCGGATATTGCACGCCGCTTTGGCGAAGGGCTCAGCTTTTTTGATGCCGCCGCGCCTATCGTGACGGCGGAGAGCGTGGATATGAACTCTGCCTTTCGCGCTTCGCGGTATGACCGCGAGGAAAGCGGTGCGGGCGATTATATCAATTGCCCGATGAACAAAGCGGAGTATGAGGCGTTTCACGAAGCGTTGATAAACGCCGAAATTGCGGTGGGGCACGAATTTGACAAACCCAAAGTGTACGAAGGATGTATGCCGATCGAGGTGTTGGCGCGGCGCGGCACGGATGCCATCCGTTACGGGCCGATGAAACCGGTGGGTCTGCGCGATCCGCGTACGGGCCACCGCCCGTGGGCGGTGTTACAGTTGCGCACCGAAAACGCAGCGGGCACCTTGTTTAACTTGGTGGGTTTTCAGACCAACTTGAAATTCGGTGAACAAAAACGTGTGTTCTCGATGATACCCGCATTGCACGATGCGGAGTTTGTGCGTTACGGTGTGATGCACCGCAACACGTTTTTGGATTCACCGCGGTTGCTGACGCAGGATATGCGGTGCAAAACGTTGCCGCATCTGTTCTTTGCGGGACAAATGACAGGTGTCGAGGGGTATATGGAATCCGCGGCGTCGGGGATATTGGCGGGCAAAAATGCCGTGCGTGCGTTGCGGGGCGAGAAGCCGTTGTTGTTGCCGCCCGAAACAATGATGGGGGCGCTGAGCGGGTATATCAGCGATCCGACGGTAACGCATTTTCAACCGATGGGCGCGAATTTTGGTGTATTACCGGCACTGCCCGAAACCATTCGGGACAAAAAGCAACGGTATGCGGCGTTGGCGCAACGCGCGCTTGCCAAGCTTGAGGAGGAATTGCAATGAGGATCATAGTCGATGCGTACGGCGGCGATAACGCGCCGCCGGAAATCGTAAAAGGCGCACTGCAGGCGCGCGATGCCTACGGTGTGGATATTACGCTTGTGGGTAATGAGGAGGAGATCCGCCGCATTGCCGAAGAGCAACACCTTGCGTTAGAGAGTGTGGATATCGTGCATGCTACCGATGTGATCGGTATGAACGATATCCCGAAGACGATTTTGCGCGAGCATAAAAACTGTACGATGGCGGTGGGACTGCGTCTGCTTGCCGAGGGTGGCGGCGATGCGTTTGTTTCTGCCGGCAGTACGGGTGCGTTGCTGATGGGCGGCACGTTTATCGTCAAACGCATCAAGGGTATTTCTCGTGCGGCATTGGCGGCGATCATGCCGTCGGGCGGTTCCCAGCCGTATATGTTGTTGGATTCGGGCGCCAATGTGGATTGCCGTCCCGAAATGCTGGCGCAGTTCGCTGAGATGGGCAGTTTGTATATGACGCACCTGTTCAAGAAAGGCGAACCCGCCACCGTGGGTCTGCTGAATGTGGGAACCGAGGAGCACAAAGGCGGCGAGTTGCAACATCAAACGTATGAATTGCTCAAAAACAGCAATCTTAATTTTATCGGCAACGTGGAAGCACGGGATGTTCCCGGCGGCGTGGCGGATGTGGTGGTCGCCGACGGTTTCTCCGGCAATGTGTTGCTCAAGGGAATTGAAGGTTCCGTCAATCTGGTGATGGGCTTTATTAAAGAGATCTTCTATACCAATTGGCTCACCAAGCTGGGCGCATTGCTGGTCAAGCCGCACCTGAAAGGACTGAAAAAGAAGATGTCCACCGCGGAGCACGGCGGTGCGCCGTTGCTGGGCATCACCAAACCCGTGATCAAGGCACACGGCAATTCCAACGCGCTGGCGATTCAAAATGCGGTACGTGTGGCGGCGGAGTTTGCCGCCGCGGGCATTATTGAGAAGATCACGGCATCGGTACAGAAAGGAGAGGCCATCGACGATGGTTCTGCAACAACTGACACGCCTGTTGGTTGATCGGTTCGGTTGTGACGCCGAAGATGTAATTATGGCGGCCGATCTGGACGATTTGAATATTACGAACGACGAACGGTTGGAGCTGGCACTCGTTTTGTGGGAGATGAATATCGCGGCTCCCATGCCGAACGAGTTGCCGCCGTTTGAAACGGTAGAAGATCTGGTAGGATACATTGAAGACCAAATGGGGTGACGGAATGAAAGATACTACGCGTACGATGATGGAACGTATCGGCTATACGTTCCATGATCCGCTGTTGCTGGAAAACGCGCTGACACATTCTTCCTATGCCAACGAAGGCAATCGTGGGCTCAAGAGTAACGAACGCTTGGAATTTTTGGGTGACTCGGTACTGGGTTTTATCACCGCCGGATATTTGTTCCGTCACGGTTCCGGACAAGAGGGGGAACTGACGCGCCTGCGTGCCTCGTTGGTGTGCGAAAAAGCGCTCAGCGCCTATGCCCGCAAACTGGGTCTGGGCGAATGCCTTTTGCTTGGTCGCGGTGAATTGCGCGGCGGCGGTGCCGAACGTTCTTCCATTTTGGCAGATGCGTTTGAAGCGGTGATCGCCGCAATCTATCTGGACGGTGGATTGAAACCGGCAGAGGCTTTTATCCTACCGTTCATTCAGGAAGAGTTGTCGCATCAACGGCGCCCGCAATTTAAGGATTATAAGACGGCGTTGCAGGAGATCGTGCAACAAAATCCCGAAGAACACGTGGAATACGTTCTCGTGGGTGAGTCGGGTCCCGATCACAATAAGCAATTTACGGTGGAAGTGCACCTCAATTCCAATGTGATCGGCAAAGGCAAAGGGCGCAGTAAAAAAGAAGCCGAACAGCAAGCGGCGCGCGAAGCGTTGCGGCTGATGGGATATGACGGCTGACAGAAATACTGTCAGACAGGAGACGTGAAGGTATGATTTTAAAATCACTGGAAATACAGGGGTTTAAGTCTTTTCCGGATAAAACCACATTGTCATTCGGCAGCGGGATCACCGCGGTGGTCGGACCGAACGGCAGCGGTAAATCGAATATCAGTGATGCGGTGCGGTGGGTGCTGGGTGAGCAATCCAGCAAAACACTCCGCGGTTCCAAAATGGAGGATGTCATCTTCAACGGCACCTCACAGCGCAAGGCTGTGGGCTTTGCCGAAGTGTCGCTTACCATTGACAACCGCACTCGTTTTTTGGACTTTGATTCCGATGATGTGAAAGTTACCCGCCGCTACTATCGGTCGGGTGAGAGTGAATACTTGCTCAACAACGCCACGGTGCGTCTGAAAGATGTACAGTTGTTGTTTATGGATACAGGCTTGGGTCGCGACGGTTATTCCATCATCGGTCAGGGCCGTATTGACGATATTGTGGCATCCCGTTCCGACGAGCGCCGTGAAATTTTTGAAGAGGCGGCAGGGATCGCCAAATATCGCTACCGCAAAAACGAGGCGGAGCGCCGTTTAAAGTCGGCGGAAGAAAATTTGTTGCGTTTGCGGGATATTTTGCAGGAGCTCGAAGAGCGTGTCGGCCCGCTGAAAACGCAGTCTGAAAAAGCCAAAAAATACTTGGAATACGCACAAGAGAAAAAGGGTCTTGAGATCGGTGTGTGGTTAAACACCATCGACCGTTCTCGTGAGACGTTGCGCACGCTCGATTCCCGTTTGGAACTGGCGCGCACGCAGTACGATTCTGCCGGTGAGGCGATGGACGATACCGAGCGCGAATTGGAAGCGTTGTTGGAATCGGCTCGTCTCGTGGAGGCCGAGTTGGAAACGCTGCGCGGCGAAGTGTCCCGTTACGAGGAAGAAGCGGTGCGGTGTGACGGTAACGCCGATCTCGTGCGTAACGATCGCGAACATAACGAAGAAAATATCACCCGACTTCGCGGGGAGAGTGAGTTGGCGGCGCAAGGGAATCTGCATATTGAGCAGACGATCCGCGAGCGCGAAGCGGAAATTGCCGCCAAGCAGGAAGAGATCGCGCAAGCTGAGCGTCGGCAGGTAGCACTTGCCGAAGAATGGGAAGTGCTGTTGCACAACAACGAGGAAGTAACGGGGCGCATCGAAGCGTTGAATCGTCAAGCGGCGGCGGTGGCGGCACAATTGTCGGATATCCGTGTGAGCGCGGTTACCGGCGAATCGTCGCTTTCCGAGATCACCTTACGTGTATCGCAGGTAACGACCTCTCTTGCGGAACAAACCGAAAAACGCGAGACGTTGCGCGAGGAATTGGCGGCGTGCACGGAAGAGTATACAAAACGAACCGAAACCATTGAGCAATTGCAAAACGCCGCTCGCGGTTACGAAATGCGGTTGGCTTCGCGCAGTGCGCGGTTGGAAACGGCACGGCAGGAAGCGGATAAACTCGGCTTGGATGTGGAGGAAAAGGCGCGCCGTATTCGTTTGTTGGAAGAAATGGAACGCAATCTTGAGGGTTTCTCGCACAGCGTTCGTGTGGTTGCCAAGCAAGCACAGCGCGGGGAGTTGCGCGGTGTGCGCGGTCCGGTATCGCGGTTGATCCATACCGACGGCGCCTATGCCCTTGCAATTGAGACAGCACTCGGCGGTGCGGCACAGCACATCATTGTGGAACGTGAAGAGGATGCCAAGCGCGGTATCGCGTATCTGAAAGAGACCAAAAACGGCCGCGCCACGTTCTTACCGATGGCGACGATGAAAGGTAACCGTTTACAGGAAAAGGGCCTCCAAAACGAAGACGGTTTCGTGGGCCTTGCGTGTGATCTTGTAAATACCGAAAAAGACTACGAGCAGATCGCACAGTACTTATTGGGCCGCGTTGCTGTGGCGGAGGATATGGATTATGCGGTGGTGATTGCCCGCAAATACCGCTATGCGTTCCGTATTGTTACACTGGATGGTCAGGTCATCAACGCGGGCGGTTCGCTGTCGGGCGGTTCCCACGTCAAAGAGGCGGGCTTGTTGTCTCGTCGCAGTGAGATCGCGAAACTGGAACAGCAACAAAAGAAAGCGGCCGAAAAAGCAGAAAATGCACGCGAAGCGCTGAAATCCATACAACAAGAAGTGTCTGCCGTACAAGCGGAATTATCCGGTATTCAAGGCGAATTGACGGTAGCGCAGGAAGACAGCATCCGCTTGGAGGGTGAGCGTACTCGTTTGGAGGGCTTGCTGAGTGCCGCGGTTACCGCTATTGAAGAACAGACACAGGAGATCAAACAACTTAACGCACGTGCGGAGGATTGCCGCCGCACCATCGCGGATGCCGAACAAAACACAGCTGCGGCGATGCAACAAAAAGAAGCGTTGGAGCAGGAGTTGGCGTCGCTCGACGGCGGTCGTCAACAACTGGCCGAGCAACGCGAGCAATTGGCAGAGCGCTTGAGCGAACAGAAATTGGCGGTTGTGGGTTACCACAAAGAGATCGAAGGTATCCGTGCCGCGATCGAGGAATTGCGTGCCCGTCAGCAAGACAGCGACGGCGCACAACGCCAGATGCAGGAGCAGATCGTTCAGTTGCAGGTGCGCAGTAGCGAACTGGAAGCGCAGGAAGTGTTGTTGCGTGAGCAGGCAACGCATCTGCGTGAGCAAGCGCGCCAAACCGAAGAGAAAATGCGTGCCTTATCTGAAAAACGTTTGGAAGACGAAGCACGGCAAACCACGCTTCGTCAGCAAAGCCGCGGCAAGGCGGAGGAGCGGGAATTGCTCGGTCGCGAAGTGGCGCGTTTGGAAGAAAAATGTGCCGCCGCACAAAAAGAGACCGAAGACATTCTGCATCGCTTATATGAGGAATATGAACTCACGCGCAGTGAAGCCGAGAGGCAAGCCACCGCAATTGAAGATATGGGGTTGGCGACTCGCCGCTTGACGGAACTGAAAAACAAGATCCGTGCACTCGGCAGTGTCAATGTCGATGCTATCGAAGAGTACCGTGAAGTCAGCGAACGGTACGAGTTCTTGAGCACGCAGGTCAATGATGTGGAAGTATCGCGCAACGAACTGCTTAAGCTCATCAACGAGTTGACGGTGCAGATGCGCGAAATGTTCCTCGATCGTTTCCGCCAGATCAATGAGCAGTTCGGCGAAGTGTTCACCGACCTGTTCGGTGGCGGTAAGGCGGAGCTGTCGCTTACCGATCCCGACGATATTTTGGGTTCGGGCATCGAAATGCACGCGCAACCCCCCGGCAAGGTCATTCTCAATATGGATGCATTGTCGGGCGGCGAAAAAGCATTGGTGGCTACGGCATTGCTGTTTGCCATTTTGCGGGTAACCCCCTCGCCGTTCTGTATGCTGGACGAGGTGGAAGCCGCGTTGGACGATGTCAATGTCGATCGTTACGCACAGTATTTGCGCCGTATGTGCAAGAAAACGCAGTTTATTGTCATTACCCACCGTCGCGGCACAATGGAAGAAGCCGATGTGCTGTACGGCGTTACGATGCAGGAGCAAGGCATTTCCAAATTGCTCGAACTGCGCGCCAGCGAAGTGGAGGCCAAATTGGGTATCAGCGGTAACCAACCCGTATAAAGGAGAGTATTATGGGTTTTTTCAGTAAGATCGGTGAAGGTTTGCGTAAAACGCGCGAATCGCTGATGGGTACCGTCAACAGTATGTTGCACGCGTTCACCCGCATTGATGAAGAATTATTTGAAGAGTTAGAAGAAATACTGATTACAGGCGATGTCGGTGTCGCTACGGCACAAGCCGTGTGTGCGAAATTGCGGGAAATGGTGAAAGAACGCAACATTACCGACCCTGCTGCCGTTCGCGGTCTGCTTCGTGAAACCGTGGCGGAAATGTTGTCGGGCGGTCAAGAATTGACACTGAGCACCCGTCCGTCCGTCGTGTTGGTCATCGGTGTGAACGGTGTGGGCAAGACTACCACCATCGGTAAGATGGCGGCGCAACTCAAAGCCGAGGGTAAACAAGTCATCCTCGGTGCGGCGGATACGTTCCGTGCTGCGGCGATCGAACAACTCGAGATCTGGGCGCAACGCGCGGGGGTGGATATCATTCGCCACGGCCAAGGCGCCGATCCCGCGGCAGTGGTGTTTGATACACTTTCCGCCGCGAAAGCACGCAACGCCGATGTGGTGATCTGCGATACCGCGGGGCGTTTGCATAACAAAAAGAACTTGATGGATGAACTGCATAAGATCCGTCGCATTATCGATCGGGAATTGCCCGATGCCGATGTCGAAGTGCTGTTGGTGGTGGATGCCACCACAGGACAGAACGCAGTCAATCAAGCGCGTGAATTTCGGCAGGTGGCGGGCATCACCGGTATCGTGCTGACCAAATTGGACGGAACGGCGCGCGGTGGTGTGGTGCTCACCATTCGCGAGGAATTGCAAGTACCCGTCAAATTTATCGGCGTCGGCGAGGGTATCGACGACCTGCAACCGTTTGATGCCGAAGCGTTTGCTGATGGCTTGTTTGGGGAGTGAGAGTATGCGGTACATTATTGCAACACACAATCGAGATAAACTGGCGGAACTGTCTCGCATTTTGGAACCGCTGGGTATTGAGGCGGTCACCGATCACGATCTCGGTATGGAATTGCCTGAGGTAGAGGAGACGGGTACCACCTTTGCGGAAAACGCCTACTTGAAAGCGGCATCCGCTTGCGCGGCAACAGGCTTGCCTGCCATCGCGGATGATTCGGGTATCGCGGTGGACGCTTTGAACGGCGGCCCCGGTATTTATTCCGCCCGCTACGGCGGCCCCAATGCGACGGACAAAGACCGTAACTGCAAATTACTTGGCGAATTGGACGGCTTGCCGCCCGAAAAGCGCGGCGCTCATTATGTATGCGCGGTTTGTTGTGTGTTTCCCGATGGTAGCGAACCGTTAACGGCGGAGGGCCGTATGTACGGGGTGATTGGTACCGAAGAACGCGGTGAGCGCGGATTCGGATACGATCCGCTGTTCATTGTGGATTCGGGAAAAACCGTCGCCGAACTGACGGACGAGGAAAAAGATGCGATCAGTCATCGCGGCAACGCGTTGCGGGCCTTCCGCGATGCATTACAGGAAAAGATAGGATGAGCAATATGACCAGTAAACAACGTGCGTATTTGAGAGGGTTAGCGAACCCGTTGGAGCCCATTGTCCATGTCGGCAAGGGTGGTATGGCGGATACCATTGTAAAACAAGCGGATGACGCGCTTACCGCGCGTGAACTCATTAAAGGTAAAGTGTTGGAAACGGCACCCGAATCTGCCCGCGAAGCGGCGGAAGCGCTAGCGACTGCCACGGGTGCGGAAGTGGTGCAGGTGATCGGCAGAACCTTCGTGCTGTATCGGCAATCGCCCGAAGAGCCGAAGATCGTACTGCCGCGCGCACGGTGAGCGGCGCCAAAGGGGGACGTATCGCCTTGTTCGGTGGTACGTTTGATCCTATTCACAACGGACATATCGTGTTGGCACGCGAATTGGCGCGGCGGCTTGATTTAGACCGCGTGGTGCTGATGCCCACGTTTGTCCCTCCGCACAAGATCAAAACCGAAATGGCACCTGCTGTGGATCGGTTGGAAATGTGCCGATTGGCATGCGCACCCTATCCGGAGCTTGCCGTTTCGGAATGGGAGATCAATCAACGCGGCGCGAGTTTTACCGTGTTGACGTTAGAAGCGATGCATCAAAAGTTCCCAAACGCCGAACTGTTTCTGTTTGTGGGCGCGGATATGTTTTTGACCTTAGGCAGCTGGCATCGGTTTTCGGATATCGCCAAACTGGCAACGCTGTGCGCCGTTCCGCGGGATGATGTACCCGCCGCGGCGTTGCGGTCCTATGCCGCCGAACTGGAGCAACAGGGGGCGCGGTGTATTATTGAAGAAATGGAAACTCCGCGCATATCTTCCACGCATGTGCGGGAGCGTGCACGCGACGGCAGACCGATCGATGATCTGGTACCGCCGACGGTTGCAGCGTACATTGCCGAGCGGCAATTGTATGTTGCCGAACGTGATTGCTGCGATCCCGAAGAGCAGTATCGCGAGATATTGCGCGGCAGACTCACTCCCAAACGCTATCGTCATTCGTTGGCGGTGGCAGAGCAGGCGGAGCATTTGGCACGCCGCTACGGCGCGGATCCCGCGAAAGCGCGCACGGCGGGCTTGTTGCACGATATTTTAAAGGACACCGACGGCGATTCCCAGTTGCAAATTTTCAAAGACTTTGATATACTGTTAGATACTGTGGAAAAACAGGCACCGAAACTGTGGCACGCCCACGCGGGTGCGGTGTTTTTACAGCATATTTTAGGTATAGACGATCCCGAGATTTTGTTGCCGATACGGTATCACACTACGGCCCGCAGTGGTATGAGCGTGGCGGAAAAAGTGTTGTATCTGGCGGATTTCACTTCCGCGGATCGCGACTATCCCGATGTGGATGTGCTCCGCGCTTTGGTGGAGCAAGACCTGGACGCCGCTATGTTGTATGCGGTGGAATATACCATCGAAGATCTGCGCGAGCAGGGGCGGCCGATTCACCCCAACACGCTTGCGTGTTACAAAGAATGTAAAGAAAGGGCAGGTGGAATCCGTGGCGAAGGATAACCGCAACAAAACCGGTAAGAAAAAAGGAAAAGCCGGGCGTATTCTTACCATTACGGTGCTGGCGTTTTTTGTACTTGTCATTATTTTTGGCTTTGTACTGGTCAAAATGCTCAATGCCACTTCACAAAAACAAGATACGAGTGATTCCACGGTCAATGTGTTTGATACAACGCCCGAGGCGTTGCAAAACAAAGTGGCGTACTATGTGGTCGGTTTGCTGGGTGAAGACGAAAAAACGAGTACCACCGAACGCCTGACCATCGTGTGCCACGATAAGAAAAAGAACACGCTGAACATTTTGGAAGTTCCGCAAGACACCTACCTCGGCGACAGCGACTTGTGGGCCGTTAAAAAAGCGGGTGACGTGTGGGGCAATCCCGCGCCGCTGGATTGGTGCGAGTTCGAAGGCAAGCGCATTTATAAAGCGGAGATCGAGGAGCACAAAACCGCCGGTCATACCGTAACGCAGAAAAAAGGCTCGCAATGGTACAACGTGGTATCCATTTTCAACGAGCAGTATGCGTTGCCGGTAGACGGTTACTTCTTCATCTCGCAAAAGAGTTTTGTCAAATTGGTTGACCTGCTGGGTGGCGTGGATGTCGAGTTGGAGTCCGCTATGACCTTGGCCGACATCAAATACGGTGCCGGTGTCAAGACGTTGGACGGCGCAGGCGCCTTGGACTATGTGTGCAAACGCGATAAAGGCGTCAAGGGTGATCTCGCGCGCATTGTGCGGCAACGCAAGGTGTTCTTGGCGTTGTTCCAACGCTTGTGCGCGCAAAGTGAGGATCAGCTGAACAACGATTCGTTGATGCCGCTGTTGAAGGGCTCTACACCCATTCGTTCAAACCTGTCCACGGCCGATACGTTGGAGTTGGTGATGTCACTCAAATCGGTTACTCCCGATAAGATGACGGCGCAGTTGTTGCCCGGTGAAGTAACGGCATTTAACTCCAATTCGTATTACACGGTGCATCGTCAGTCGTTGGCGGCAGCGCTCAATGCGGATTTCCACCCGTATGACAACGAAGTCACCGAGGCCGATCTGCAGGTCGTGGAGTTGGCGACGGGTAAGGATGAGGATACTCACCGTCAGGTGTTGTCCGAGATTCAAGTGGAACAATCCGGTTTTGCGCAGCCCTCGGACGACAAGGGTACGGAAGAAACCAAGAAATCAGAGTGAGAGTGTTATGACAGTACAAGAACTAACCAAGAGAATCGTCACATCGCTGGATAAACACAAAGCGCAGGACATTCGCGTGCTGGAAGTCGGCGAAGTCACGTCGCTTGCCGATCGGTTTATTATCGCTTCGGGCACCAGTACCACACAGGTCAAAGCGCTGGTGGATTATGTGGAGACGGATCTGATACAGCACGGCATCCACCCGCAACACACCGAGGGATACACCACGGCGTTGTGGACATTGCAGGATTACGGCAGTGTTGTGTTGCACGTGTTTTTGGATACGTCCCGTGAATTTTATGATTTGGAACGTTTGTGGCAGGATGCCCGCGTTTTGGATACGGCAGAGTTTTTGGAGGGTGAAGAACAATGAGTAAAATGGATGCGGCAGCCATTGAAAAGAAATGGCAAGCCAAATGGGAAGCGGAAAATACGTTTGCCGCTTCGGACGATCACAGCAAACCCGCCTACTTGGCGTTGGTAGAGTTTCCGTACCCGTCGGGACAAGGCTTACACGTAGGCCACCCCCGTTCGTATACGGCACTTGACGTGGTATCCCGTAAGCGTCGTATGCAGGGGTACAACGTGTTGTACCCGATGGGATGGGACGCATTCGGTCTTCCCACCGAAAACTTTGCTATTAAGAATCACATTCATCCCGAAGTGGTGACCCAAAACAATGTCGCGCGTTTCAAGGCGCAGTTGCAAGGCTTGGGTCTGTCGTTCGACTGGACGCGTGAGATCAATACCACCGATCCCGAGTACTATAAATGGACCCAGTGGATCTTCTTGCAGTTGTTCAAGCACGGTTTGGCCTATAAGAAGGAAATGGCGGTAAACTGGTGCACGTCTTGCAAATGCGTGCTTGCCAACGAAGAAGTGGTCGGCGGCGTTTGCGAGCGTTGCGGCGGCGAAGTGGTGCACAAGGTCAAGAGCCAGTGGATGCTCAAGATCACCGCGTACGCTCAGCGCTTGATCGACGATCTGGATTTGGTAGACTACCCCGATCGCGTGCGTGCACAGCAAATCAACTGGATCGGCCGTTCCACGGGCGCACAGGTCACCTTTACCACCACGGCGGGTGACCCGATCGAGATCTATACCACCCGTCCCGACACGTTGTTCGGTGCTACCTATATGGTTGTGTCGCCCGAGCATCCGCTGATACATACGTGGTTGGAGAAAGGTCTGCTTACCAATGCCGCCGATGTCACGGCGTATCAAGAAGCTGCGGCACGCAAATCCGACTTTGAACGTACCGAAGTCGCAAAAGATAAGACCGGTGTGTGCTTGCAAGGTGTTCGCGCCGTCAATCCCGTGAACGGCGAAGAAATTCCGGTGTTTATTTCCGATTACGTGTTGGTGTCCTACGGTACGGGTGCCATTATGGCGGTTCCCGCGCACGACACCCGCGACTGGGAGTTCGCCCGCAAATTTGATTTGCCGATCATCGAAGTCGTCAAAGGCGGCGATGTTGAGAAAGAAGCCTTTACCGATTGCGCCACGGGCATTATGGTTAACTCCGGCTTCCTGAATGGTATGTCGGTTGAAGAAGCCAAAGCGGCGATCATCGATTTCCTTGCCAAAGAGGGCATTGGCGAGCCGAAAGTGAACTACAAATTGCGTGACTGGGTATTCTCCCGTCAGCGTTACTGGGGTGAACCCATTCCGATCGTTCACTGCCCGCATTGCGGTCAGGTCGCGGTGCCGGAAGAGCAACTTCCCATCCGCTTGCCCAAGGTAGACAGCTATGAGCCGACGGACAACGGTGAATCTCCGCTTGCCGCGATGGACGAGTGGGTCAACACCACTTGCCCGAAGTGCGGTGCTCCCGCGAAGCGCGAAACCGATACGATGCCGCAGTGGGCGGGTTCGTCGTGGTACTTCTTGCGCTACTGTGATCCCCATAACACCGAAGCTCTCGCTTCCAAAGAAGCGTTGGCGTATTGGATGCCCGTCAATTGGTACAACGGCGGTATGGAACACACCACCCTGCACTTGTTGTACAGCCGCTTCTGGCACAAATTCTTGTATGATATCGGCGTTGTTCCCACGGCAGAGCCGTATGCCAAGCGTACCAGCCACGGTATGATCTTGGGCGAAAACGGCGAAAAGATGTCCAAGTCGCGCGGCAACGTCGTCAACCCCGATGATATTGTCAACGAGTACGGCGCAGATACCCTGCGTGTGTATGAAATGTTTATCGGCGACTTTGAGAAGGCCGCTCCGTGGTCCGGCGACAGCATCCGCGGCGCCAACCGTTTCTTGGAGCGTGTGTGGGCGTTGTCGGATCACCTGCTCGATGGGGATGAAATCCGTCCTGCGTTGGAGAGCGCGATCCACAAGACTATCCGCAAAGTCGGTGAAGATATCGAGAACCTGAAATTCAACACGGCGATTGCCGCGATGATGGCGTTGCTCAACGAGTTTGGTGCCAACGGTGGTGCCAACCGTGCCGAATATGCCGTGCTGGTGCAGTTGCTCAACCCGTTTGCTCCGCATATGACGGAGGAACTGTGGGAAATGCTCGGCAACACCGAAACGCTCGCGTATGCGCCGTGGCCGGTATTTGATCCCGCAAAATGCGTCGAGGATACGGTGGAGATCGCGGTGCAGGTCAACGGTAAGATTCGTGCCCGCATCAATGTCGGTGTCAACGACGATGCTGCTACCGTGCTTGCCGCCGCCAAGCAGCAAGAGCGTGTTGCACCGGAATTGGAAGGCAAGCAACTCATCAAAGAATTGTATGTTCCGCGCAAATTGGTAAACCTGGTTGTTAAGCCGTAAAAAGAAATTTTTGCAAAGGGGCTTGACGAAGGTCCGATTGTGGTGTATACTCAATTAGTATCGTTTGAATACACAGAACGAAAACCCCTGCTATCAGGCGGAGGGAGGGAATAAGAATGT
>JAZOBT010000031.1:0-5929 GCA_045596125.1 Acutalibacteraceae bacterium
GGCCTCCGACTTGGTGGGCGACGAGCGCAACAACCCCGCACAGGAAGCGATGGCACAGGTGACCAATTTGGACCGCAAAACGGGGTCGCTTGCCGACGCGTTGGCGGGGGCGGATGTGTTTATCGGCGTATCCGCGCCGAACTTGGTGACGGCGGAAATGGTGCAGTCGATGGCGACGGATGCCATCTTGTTCCCGATGGCGAACCCGACACCCGAAATCATGCCGGATGTCGCCAAAGCCGCGGGCGCGCGCGTGGTGGGTACGGGACGTTCGGATTTCCCCAATCAGATCAACAACGTGCTGGCGTTCCCCGGCATTTTCCGCGGGGCGCTGGATTGTCGCGCGTCCTGCATCAACGAGGAAATGAAAGTGGCGACGTCGGTGGCGCTGGCTTCGCTGATTCCCGATGATGAGATCACCGAGGAAAACATTATTGCGCCCGCGCTGGACACGCGGGTGGCGCAGGTGGGGGCCGAAGCGGTGGTCAAGACCGCACGCGAGACGGGGGTCGCGCGCATTTAAAGGGGTGACGCGGTATGAACGTGATCGAGCGGTTGGAGGTGTGCCCCATCATTGCCGCCGTGCGGCAAGGGGCGCCGGAGGAGGCGCTTGCCTCCCCCGCCGAGGTAATCTTCACGTTGGATGAGACGGTGCTGACCTTGGCGCACACGGTGCAAGCGGTGCACGCGTGCGGCAAGGTGGTATTTGTGCACGCCGATCTCACCCGCGGGCTCGGAAAAGACAAGTGCGGTATGGCATACTTGGCGGCGCAAGGCGTGGACGGGGTCATCAGCACCCACGCCAATCTGATCAAGTTTGCCAAAGAGGCGGGACTGCTGACGGTGCAACGGTATTTTGCGGTGGACTCGCAGGGGCTGGACAGTATCCGCGAGATGATCCGCACTGCCAAACCGGATTTTGCGGAGATCTTGCCGGGGGTGGCGGAGAAGGTCATTCGCCGTTTTGCGGTGGAGGATACCCCTGTCATCGCGGCGGGACTTATCGAAACCAAAGCCGAAGTGACAGCGGCTCTCTCGTGCGGTGCCGCGGCGGTGTCGACGGGAAAACGCGAACTTTGGTATTTATAGGAGACGGTTGCGGGAATCGATTATATTACCGCCAACCGTTTGGAATCATTGTTTCATCTTGCTTTTTTCGACACGATACGCTAGGGTGAGCCGTTAAACTCGAACTCCGTTTTGGAGAGGCGAATTTTCGCTCATCCTTTGTTAAAATACTCGCCAATACGACAGTATTGGCTGCGTTTCTGCCGCGGCTGAACAAAAATTCGCTCTTTCCAAAATCTACGACCGCAAAGCGAGGAGATTTCGAGGGATTTTTGTTTCGATCGGGCGAAGAAATGCTCGCGCCTTGCGAGCACGGGCGGAGCAAAAAGCACCGAAATATCCCGCTCTGCGGCGGGTTCGAGTTTAACTGCTCACCCTACAATGAACAGTAGAGGGATTTTGAGAAAAAAGCGGGGATCGCAATGAAAGAATTTTTCGGGTTCGGCGGGTACGAGCGTCCTGTCGAGGGCTTTTTGTCGTGGCAACATCTGACGTTTGTGACGGCGGTGCTGGCGGTCATGGTGACGGTCGCCGTACTGCTCGGACGGCGACACCGCCATCGCACACCGCACGAGAAAAATCGCGTGTTGGTTGTGGCGGCGATCGCCATTGACGCGATGGAGTTGTTCAAGATCGTGATGATCTGTGTGCGCGCCGCCGATCCGTGGGGCTGGTTGTACGAGTTACCGCTGTTTTTGTGCAGTATTCAGCTTATCACCCTGCCGCTGGCGGCGTTCGGCAAAGGCCGTGTGAAGCAGGCGGCACTGGATTTTGTGTTTATTTTCGGCATACTGGGCGCGTTGCTCGGCACCTACGGCGCGGGCAACAACTACGGCTCCTACCCTGTGTTATGTTTTGACAATGTGGTGTCCGCCGTGACCCACGCGATCGCGGGGTTCTCGTCGCTGTACATTGCAGTGGCGGGGCTGGCGAGTATGCAGCGCCGCAATATCCGTGTCACCTGTGCCATTCTCGGCGGGTTCTGTGCGGCGGCGTACATTGTTAATCATATCATTGATTACAATTATATGTTTCTCGTGCGCGGCGACGGTACGCCGTACGACCTGCTATACAATTTAGTCGGCGGGCATCCCGTGTGGTACCCGCTGGGCGTGGTAGCGTTGTTTGTGATCTACATAATGGTCTTTTACGGCATCTGTTACGCGATCCGTAATCGGCGCGCCGCCCTACATAAGTAAAACCCCGCTCCGACACACGTCGGATTGGTTTTGTTTTTGCGGGTTAAAAAGGGAAACGTTTATGGTGGGTATTACTGCAAAATCTTAAGACGGCGGGAGTAAACCCCCGCCCTACCGTGTTGCAACAAAAGCGTATACGAAATGCCCCTCCCCAAATATTCCTTTTGCTTTTACAATTTGAGTCTCTCGAAGAAATTTTTTTGGAAAAAACGCCTAATTCGAAAAATATTTGGCGAATTCTATATGATGCTTTACTTTTTATTCTGTTTTTTATATAATTAAGACAAATTTAGGGGGTGCTTGGAATGGACGCCATTGATCTGAAAATTCTGTCGTGCCTGAAGGCAAACGCCCGTGAAAACGCAACGGATATCGGAGCGAAGATCAACCTATCCACCTCGGCGGTGATCGAGCGGATCCGCAAACTGGAAAACTCCGGTTTGATCCGGCAACACACCATTCTCATCAATCAAGAGCTGCTGGGCCGCCATTTGATGGCGTTCATTTCCGTGCGTCTGGAGCATCCGAAGTTTTACGAGGATTTTGTGAATATCATTAACGCGCACAACGCCGTGTCGGAATGTTATTACATTGCGGGTGACTTTGATTTTATTTTGAAAGTGATCACCAAAACCGGCAAAACGCTGGAAGACGTGCTCAACAACATCAAGTCCATTCCCGGCGTTTCGCTGACGCGTACCTCGGTGGTGTTGTCCACCAACAAACGCGAGGTGTCGCCGCTCCCCGATCCCATCGAGGAGTAACCGTGTCCTTATTTTAAAACGAAATATAATAAAAAAAGAAAGGATTGGTACGTATGGTAATCGGTATTCCTAAGGAAATTATGCACGGGGAGGGCCGCGTTTCGGCAATCCCCGAAACCGTCGCGAAACTCAAGGCGGACGGTTTCGACGTTCTCGTGGAGAAGACAGCCGGCGACGGCGCGTTCTTCAGCGACGAGGAATATGCCGCCGCGGGCGCTACGCTGATGGACGATGTGGCGGAGTTGTACAACAAAGCGGACATCATCCTCAAAGTCAAGGAGCCCCAGTTCAACACCGCGAAAAATCTGCACGAAGTGGATATGATGCACGCGGGCCAGTACCTCATCACGTTTATCCACCCCGCCTCGCCTGTTAATCACGAGATGGTGAAGAATATGGCGGCAAAAGGCATCATCGGCCTGACGCTGGACGGCGTGCCGCGTATCTCGCGCGCACAGAACCTCGACGCGTTGACCTCGATGAGCACCTGCGCCGGCTACAAGGGCATTTTGTTGGCGGCGAACGATCTGGCGAAATTCATCCCGCAGATCTTCTGCGCCGTGGGTATGATCAAACCCTGTAACGCACTCATCATCGGTACCGGTGTGGCAGGCTTGCAGGCGCTCGCGACCGCGAAGAGACTGGGCGCTGTCACCTATGCCGCGGACATTCGTCCCGCTGCTGCCGAGCAGGCACAGAGCCTCGGCGCTAAGATCATCGACACCGGCGTTCCCGCTGAGGTCGCTGTGGGCGAAGGCGGCTACGCCAACGCGCTGAGCGAAGAGTGGTTGGAGAAAGAGCGCGCCATCCTTGCCGAAGCCGTCAAGGATATGGATATCGTGTTCTGCTCCGCGCTGGTTCCCAGCAAGCTCGCTCCCGTGCTCATCACCGAAGAAATGGTGAAATCGATGAAACCCGGTTCCGTCATCGTGGATATCTCCATCGACCAAGGCGGTAACTGCGCCGTCACCGTACCCGGTGAGACCGCTGTGAAGCACAAGGTGACCGTTGAGGGTATCAAGAACATCCCCGGTATGCTGCCCACCAGCTCCACCTGGATGTTCGCACACAACATCTACAACCTCGTGAAATATCTCTCCAAAGACGGCGTGCTCGCGCTGGATCAAGACGACGAGATCGTGCGCGGCATTATGACCACCATCGACGGCGAGATCGTCCACAAGGGCGCTCTCGAAGCGATGAAGGCCTGATTGAAAGGAGTACACTGAAAAGTGGAACTGATTTTAATTGTCATTTTTGTTGTCGCAGCGATTGTCGGTTACTTTATCATCAATAAAGTGCCCACGTTGCTGCACACCCCCCTGATGTCGGGTATGAACGCGTTGTCCGGTATTACCGTGTTGGGTGCGCTCACCGTGTTGGCGGTGGCACTCAAAGACAAGGCGCCCGTGCTCAGTGTGATTATCGGCATTGCCGCCATCGCGTTCGCGATGGTCAATGTGGTAGGCGGCTTTGCCGTCACCGGCAGAATGCTGCGGATGTTTAAGAAAAAGGAGGACGAGTGATTATGTCCGCTACGCTCTATTACATAATCAGTGCCGTCCTCGTGTTAGGTGTTCTGGCCGGCATTAGTATGATGAGTAAGGTGAAATCTGCCAACGCGGGTAACACCCTTTCCGCTGTGTGCACCGCGATCGCCATCGCGGTCGTGATGTACAACGCCGAGGTATTAACGGTGTGGCAAGCGTGGCTCGGTCTCGCGATCGGTGCGGCCGTGGGTATCGTGGGCGCTGTCAAGGTCAAGATGATCGAAATGCCGCAGGCGGTGGCACTGCTCAACGGCTTGGGTGGCCTCGCCAGCGCGTTGGTCGCACTGTTGACCATCCCGCAAGCGGGCGACGACAAGTTTGCGGTATACACCGGCGCTGTGGCGTTGGTGGTCGGTTTTGTCACCTTTACGGGCAGCTTGGTTGCCGCGGGCAAACTGCACAAGTTACTGCCGCAAAAGCCCGTCGTGTGGAAAGCCCATTCCGTCATTGTGGCTCTCACCATTGTAGCAACGCTTGCCGCGGTGGTGCTGGTGCCCGATTGTATGTGGCTCATTTCGATCCTGTCCGCGTTCTTCGGTATTGCGTTTGCCATTCGCGTGGGCGGCGCCGATATGCCCATTACCATCTCCTTGCTGAATTCGCTCAGCGGTGTGGCGGGCGGTATCGCGGGTATCGCGGTGAAGGATCCCCTGCTGGTTGCCATCGGTGGCGTGGTGGGTGCGTCCGGCTTGCTTTTGACGCAGATCATGTGCCGCGCGATGAACCGCAGTCTCATCAGCATTCTCATCGGCAGTACGGCGAAAAAGCCCGCCGCGAAAAAGCAAGAGGCTCCCGCCGAGGTGAAAACCGAAGAAACGGCGGAAAAATCCGCTGTTACGGTGGAAGAGGTGCTGAACGGCGCGAAAAAAGTGATGATCGTGCCCGGCTACGGTATGGCGCTGGCGCAGGCGCAAAACGCTGTGAAGAGCCTTGCCGACAAACTGGAAGCGAACGGTGCAGAGGTCAAATTCGCCATCCATCCCGTGGCGGGTCGTATGCCCGGTCATATGAACGTACTGCTGTGCGAAGTGGATGTGCCGTACGATAAGCTCTACGAGATGGATGCCGTCAACGGTGAGTTTGCCGAGACGGATGTCGCCATCATCATCGGCGCAAACGACGTGGTCAACCCCGCGGCGAACACCGCGGAGGGTACGCCCATCTACGGGATGCCCGTGCTCAACGCGGCGGATGCCAAGACCGTCATCGTGTGCAACTTTGACACGAAGCCCGGGTATGCGGGCGTGCCCAACCCGTTGTACGACGCGCCCAACACCATCCTGATGCTGGGTGACGCGAAAGAGACCGTCGCGCAGTTGGCAGACAGTTTCTAATACTTACAAAGCAA